>JBHEPI010000099.1:0-26109 GCA_046260345.1 Marinobacter sp.
GCAATCGCCCCCTTGCCAACCCCCTCATAGGCCTTCACCCGGATCGCATCCTCCGGGAACTCGTTCGCAAGCTGCCCGGCAATATGCGCCGCAATCAGCTCCACCGTGGTGTCGGTATCCAGCATGTAGACGCGGCGTTCCGGCAGTGTCAGTGCGAACTCTCCCTGGTTGGCTTCATACTCGAAGGTTATGTACGCGGTGCCGTCGTTGGCCACCCAGCGCTGTGTCACATCCTCCTCGGATCCCACATAGATATCCCGCCACAGCTTCGCCCAGCGATTCTCCAGGTCTCTGTCCCGGTAACCATTGCGGTCAATGCGAATGGGGGAGCGATGCCCGTGGGCAATGCGCTGGCAGTTGCCCAGGTGCTTCTTGAGTCCATGGACATAGTGGTAATAGGCGCCTTCGATCACATCTTCCCGCAAGCTGATTTCCACATCTGTCACGTTCGCCGGTAACACGGCCCGCAACTCTTCTTCCAGAAGGCGTTCAACCTCAGAGGGAACCACCCGGTCTGAAGACAGCCAGACCACGGCTTCATCGGGAGAGCAGTGTGCAATGTGGGTGCCGTCTGACAAGTTCCACACGAAGCTGTCCGGATGATCCTCGTTCCACTGGAGACCTCGATAGCCCCCGGGAATGACGAGGCGGTGGTCAACGCGTTCATCGATCACCCGCTTTATGGTGCGTTTGACGTTGCTGAAATCAAATACCATGCCCTGATCATCCAGCTCACCTCCAAGAACCACGTCAGCAATCCAGCTTTCCCCGACCAGCCCGCGTGTGGCGTCCAGATAGGCGAAGTCGATAACTGTCAGATTGTCTACGAAAAGGTGGTTCATCAGAGAAGCCTGGGGAGATGAGGTTGATTGATGGGCGAATTCTAGCAAAAATTCGCCATGATGCCCTCCCCAGTTCGGATGTGGACACACCCGCAGACTGGCGCCGTATCAGACGACAATTAGCCGAACAGTCCTGACAACCAGGCGATACCCACGGCGAAAATGCCCAGACTGGCAGCCAGCCCCATGGTGTAGATACGCGAGGTTGCTGAACGCTGCTGGGCTACAAACAGGTCAATGGTGCGCTGGGCGATGTCCTCGGCGGTTTCCCGGGAAATTTCGTGCGCCTGCTGAATGGCCTCTGATTGCAGCGTCTGCCAGAACTCGGTATCGATGGTCTGCACACTGGTGATGTGGTCTTTCAGCTCTGCCATATGGTCGCTGGTGAAACCGGTATTACGTGACAGGTCTTTGCGCAGTTCCGCCAGTTCACGGCCGAGGTTCAGGTTCACTTCCGCTGCCACATCATCACGGAGATTTCGTGTGCGCTCTTCGATCATTTCGGAAGCAGCGTTCAGGCGCTCCTCGACAGCCGCCTCCTGTTTTTTTGCGGATTCGTCCAGCGCACGCTTGAGGTGATCAAACTGTTCGTCGAACAGTGAGCTGAGCAGTTCGTGCAAGCGATTGTTGATGTGGGTCTTCACCGCAGAGCGGGCAATCTGTTCGATCAGGTCTCTGGTCAGGGGAACAACCTGTGGTTCGCCGCTGGCATTGTCGCTGGCCTGGGCTGCAGCATCGGTTTTTGGCGACATTTCCAGGGATGCATCGGCGGGGATGTCTAGAGAAACTTCGTCGGTGGTATGGGCAGTGGCGTCCGGTTCCGGTGGCTCGGGCAGGGTGCCCTCGGTAACATCGCTGTTGAGTTGTTCCAGAACCAGGCTGAGGCCTTCTGTGTGAGGAGGCTTGGTAAGTATATTATAGACCCCGAAATTGCGGGCCTCTTCCATGAACGACGGCGACTTCTTGGAGGTGCACATGACGATGGGAATGGCGGCGGTGTCCGGGTTGCCTTTGATGGCTTTCGTGGCCTCCACGCCGTTCATACCCGGCATCAGGTGATCCATGAAGATGACATCGGGCCGCTCGTGCGAGTTGAGGAAGTCCAGTGCCTCCTCTGCGGAGCCGGCCATGTTTACTTCCATATCACGGCCTTCAAGCAGTTTGCTCAGGGCGAACCGCGCCACTTTTGAGTCGTCTACCAGGAGTGCATTCTTGATCGCCATGTCACAACCTCAACCTTTACTGCATGTGTGTTCATTATCGGGCTGACGCCTACCAGCCTTCCAGTTTCGGGCACTGTGTCGCCCGATAGCTCTTGTCCCGATAACAAACACCGGGTTCCTTGGTCCGGGCGGTGAACACCTCCCCGGCCGCCGTTGTCAGGCGAACCTGTCCGTAGGGTTCGCCATACCGGAACGTTGCCTTGATCGAGCTGCCATTGGGATTACGCAGCAGCCCCTTGCCGTGGAACGAACCTTCAACGTATTCGCCTTCGTATTTCTTGCCGTCGGCAAACACCTCCTTGCCTTCCCCATGAAACTCGCCGTTGGAGAATTCACCTTCGTAGTTGCGGCCGTCCGGATAGGTGAGGCTGCCTTCGCCATGAAACCCGTCGTTTCTGAATCCGCCAACATACAGCATGCCATCGGATGTGGTGAGGGAGCCGTGCCCATTCAGTTGTCCTTCGGACCATTGGCCCGTGAGAATGTCGCCGTTGGCCATTGAAAGTGTGCCCTGGCCATTGAACTGGTCGTTGCGGAACTGACCGGTATACCGGGTGTCGTCTGCATCCCGCCAGGTGCCTTCGCCGTGCCGCTGGCCCTCGCTCCAGTCGCCTTCGTAGCGGCTGCCATCCGGGTACCAGGCAGTGCCTTCGCCATCAAATTCACCGTCGACGAAATGCCCTTCGTAGCGCAGGCCGTTGGCATTCTCAAAGGTGCCATCGCCGGTTCTGACGCCGCCAACCCAGTTGCCGTCGCGGTATGCCACCCGGGTATAGGCGCTCAGTTTGCCTGCCAGTGTCTTTTCACTGCCGGCTTCCAGCGCCACGGTTTGCTGCCAGGGCTTGTAGCCTTCTTTGCTGATCACGACCTCGTACTGGCCGGGCTCCAGTTCCAGATCCAGGCGGGTGGCACCATAGTCCTTGCCATTGATGGTGACTTCATCGCCGACCACGTTTGATCGCAGCACCAGCATGCCGGTTGTCGGGCGAGGTTCTTCCGGTTTTTCCGGGGATGCATCCGTGCGGGAGTCCTGCATTGCCGGAAGTGGCTCGGCGACAGCCACTATCTTCGGGTCGTCCGGCAATTCGGGGATAAAGAAAGGTTCGGCAGTGATGGAGCTGCTGTCCGCGGCGGCTGTCACGACAACTTCGGTGGTGTTCTCGTCCTGGTAAAGATCGTCGGAGGCAGTTCCGGAAGCGTCTGAAGAAACCCTATGAATGGTTTCTTGGGTGTCTGGCTCACTGGCCAGCGTATCCGTACCCATGGATAGCTCATTGCGTACAGACGCAAAGCCCGCTGTTACCAGAAGCATCAGGGCCAGCGCGTTGACGAACAGCAGTGGTCTGAAATCGACCATGGGCAACCTCTCAATTCCGAGTGCTTGTGTGACTACACCGTCTTATCTTACCCAGTCGACGCAATCATATGTAACACAAAGTCACGGAAGTTAACGAGAATGCAGGACAAATCACACTTTGTCCGGAAGCTGGTCATGGTTGAGCTGTTCCCAGGAGCGCATGTACACATCTGCCTCATACTGATAGGGCGATTTGAACGGCGTCAGCACGAAATCAAATACCAGAAAGAAAAAACCGACAGATCCCCAGGCGATTACCAGCGTACTGATAGTATTGGCCTGCACTTCCGGGTTGGCGTCGACAAAACCCTCGAGCAGCGGTATCAGGTCGGAAGCCATGACCACAGGGTTGAAGCTTGAAAGCACAAACGGTATCCAGAAGGCGAGGAAAACCGGAAAGAATCCGAAAGACCACAGCAGCCTGCGAAGCAGATATATTCCGATAGCGCGCCAGTAACGCTGCCTGATTTCGGGAACCCGGTGTATGCGTTCCAGGTACCGGCGCCGTTCAGCCCAGTACGTGGCCACTTCCGGGGCGTGGACATTGTGGCGTTTGCCGGTCGCATTCCGGCCGGTGCCAGATGCGCTCTGGGTGTTCTCAGCAGGCGGGCTGCCCGGGGTTTCAGTGGTCATGGATTGGCTGCTGCCTTGTGGCTTCTGGTTAGTGCATGATAATAGAAAGGACGTGTTACCCTACAATCCCTATTTGGTTAAAAACAGGATAGTTTTAATGGCGGCAGTGATCGAGAACACAGTCCATCCGGCGTTTGAAATGCTACGCAGCCACCGGATCAGTACGCTGAACGTGACCGTTGAAGAATACCGTCATCGCAGAACCGGCGCCCGCCACCTGCATCTGGCGGCCGACAACGACGAGAATGTGTTCTTTGTGGCGCTGCGTACGTTCCCAATGGATTCTACCGGCGTGGCCCATATCCTGGAGCACACGGCGCTTTGCGGCAGCGAACGGTTCCCGGTGCGTGACCCGTTTTTCATGATGATTCACCGCTCTCTCAACACCTTCATGAACGCGTTTACCAGCAGTGACTGGACGGCATACCCCTTTGCCAGCATGAACCGCAAGGATTTCGATAATCTGCTGACGGTGTACCTGGATTCGGTGTTTTTCTCGTCGCTTGATCCGCTGGATTTTGCCCAGGAAGGTCATCGCCTGGAGTTTGATAAACCGGACGATCCCTCCACGGATCTGGTATACCGCGGGGTGGTCTACAATGAGATGAAAGGCGCCATGAGCGCTCCCACTTCCCAGTTGTGGCAGAACCTTTCCAGCCATCTGTTCCCGACCACCACCTATCACTACAACAGTGGTGGCGAGCCAGACCATATTGTCGACCTGAGCTACGACGATCTGCTGCGTTTCTATCGCCACCACTATCATCCCAGTAATGCGATTTTTGCCACCTACGGCGACATTCCGGCTTATGAACACCACGAGCGGTTCGAAGAACTTGCCCTCAAGCGGTTTGATCGTCTGGACGTGGAGTTGCCGGTTCGGGATGAGAAGCGGATGTTTTCTCCGGTGCGCGTTGACCAGAGTTACGCCGTCAGTGAAGGCGAGGAAACCGGCCAGAAAACCCATATTGTGATGGGCTGGTTGCTGGGGCACAGCTTTGATTTGCAGGAAAACCTGGAAGGTCAACTGCTGGCCAGTGTGTTGCTGGAAAACAGCGCCTCACCACTGATGCGGGCGCTGGAAACCACCGATATCGGGCAGTCGCCTTCCCCCATGTGCGGCCTGGAGGATTCCAATCGCGAGATGACCTTCGTGTGCGGTATCGAAGGTAGCGAGCCGGACAAGCAAGGTGATCTGGAGCAGTTGATCGAACAGACCCTGGCTAAAGCGGTGGAGGAGGGTGTCAGTCAGGACCGACTGGAAGCCATCCTGCACCAGCTGGAACTGCATCAGCGTGAGATTGCTGGCGACAGCTTCCCCTATGGCCTGCAATTGATCATGACCGCCATTTCGCCAATGGTCCACGGTGGTGATCCGGTGGAGCTCCTGGACCTGGAGCCTGTGCTGGAAAAGATGCGGGAGAAAATCCGCGATCCCCAGTACGTGCCTGGTCTGATTCGCCGCAAACTGTTGGAAAACCCGCACCGGGTGACGCTGACACTGCGCCCTGACGACAAGCTGGAAAGCCGCCGCCAGGCCGCTATCCAGGATGCGCTGGCCCGGCGCAAGGCCGCACTGACCGAAGACGAGGTTCAACAGATTATTGATCGGGCCCGGGCTCTTGAAGAACGGCAGACCCGCAAGGATGACGATTCCATCCTGCCCAAGGTGGACCTGTCCGACGTGCCCCTGCAACTGCCTGAACCGGAAGCGCGGTTTGCTGGCGATATGGCGGCAACCATATACGCCCGCGGAACCAACGGCCTGGTCTACGAGCAGGTGATCCTGCCGGTTCCGAACCTGTCTGCAGAAGAGCTGTTTTTGCTGCCTTATTACACGACATTGATTCCGGAGGTGGGTTGCGGCGAGCTGGACTATCTGCAGATGCAGGACCGGATCTCTGCCGAATCCGGGGGGGTCAGCGCATCGTTTTCCGCCAAGGGGCGGGTCGACGATGTACAGGACCTGTCCGGCTATATTGTGTTCAACGGTAAGGCGCTGGCAAGAAATCGCGAAGCGCTGACCCGCCTGCTCAAGGATGTGTTCGATGGTGCCCGTTTTGACGAAAAAGAGCGGGTTCGCGAACTGATGGCCCAGATTCGCGCCCGCCGCGAGCAGGGCGTAACCGGCAGTGGTCACGCCCTGGCTATGGGGGCAGCGTCCCAGGGCGTCAGCCCCGGGGCCTGGCTGTCGTTCCGGCTCGGGGGGCTTGAGGCCATTCGTGGTGTCAAGGCGCTGGACAAGACTCTCGACAACCCGGAGGAGCTTGATAATTTCTGTGAGCGTCTTGCTGCACTGCATGAGCGTATCCGGCATCAGGCTCGTGAATTCCTGTTGATCGCTGAGGAAGAGCAGCTTGAACCCATGCTGGGCGAGCTCAAATCTGTCTGGGGTGATATCAAAACTGAGGACGGGGAATCCTGGAAACTGAAGCCGGTCAGCTACCAGGCCCGCGAAGCCTGGCTGACCTCCACCCAGGTGAACTTTTGCGCCAAGGCGTATAGCACCGTTGCCATTGATCATCCAGATGCAGCTCCGTTAACCGTGCTGGGAGGTTTCCTGCGCAACGGGTACCTGCACAGGGCTATCCGTGAAAAGGGTGGCGCCTACGGCGGAGGTGCGGGCCAGGATAGCGTCAATGGCTCTTTCCGGTTCTTCTCCTACCGTGATCCACGCCTGGGTGAAACCCTCGGTGATTTCGACAAGGCGCTGGAGTGGCTGCAGGAAGAAGAGCATGATCCCCAGGACCTGGAAGAGTCTATCCTGGGAGTAATTGGCCAACTGGATCGCCCACGTTCCCCGGCAGGCGCCGCCCGCCACGCCTTCCATAACCGGTTGTTCGGGCGTACGCCGGAACAACGTGCCCGGTTCCGCGAGCGGGTACTGGCAGTAACGCTGGATGACATGAAGCGGGTCGCCCGTCAGTGGCTGAAACCGGAAAATGCCAGTGTGGCAGTGGTCACCAGCTTCGAAAACCGGGATGCCGCAAAAGAACTGGGCCTGGATATCCAGGAGCTGTAAATCTCCCCGCTGATGCGAGGGGCCGGCTATCCATGACAGGACGCCGGCCCTTTTTACGTGCGGATTAACGGTTTCGTTTGAGCCCTGTGGAGACCATGATGCGGGTCGATATTTCTTCCACAGAGTAAGCTGTGGTGTTGAGATAGGGGATGCGTTCCCGGCGATACATCAGCTCGATCTCTTCGATTTCGTGCATGCACTGCTTCAGGGACGAGTACCGGGAGTTCGGTTTGCGCTCGTTCCGGATAGTGGCCAGCCGCTCAGGTTCGATGGTCAGCCCGAAGATCTTTTCCTTGTGGCTGCGAAGGGCTGCCGGCATTTTCTGGTCTTCCAGATCTTCTTCGGTAATGGGGTAGTTTGCAGCCTTTACGCCGTATTGCAGTGCCAGATACAGGCAGGTGGGCGTTTTGCCACTGCGGGAAGCACCCACGAGAATCAGGTCGGCTTCGTCATAGTGGCGGGTGCGAGCACCATCGTCGTTATCCAGTGCGAAGTTGACTGCCTTGATCCGCCGCTCGTAACTGCCTTCATTGTTAATGGCGTGGGACTTGCCGACAGTGTACGAGGATGACGATCGCAGTTCCTGTTCAAGCGGGCTCAGGAAGGTGCCGAAGATGTCCACCATGAAGCCGCTCGCGCCGGCGATGACGTCCCGTATTTCACTGTCGACAATGGTGTCAAAAACCAGTGGTCGCGCCCCGTCCGTCTCCGCTGCCTTGTCGATTCGTTTGACCATTTCCCGGGCTTTGTCAACGTCATCGATGTATGGCACGGTAATGCGCTCGAATTGGATCTTCTCAAACTGTGCCAGCAGGCTGTGTCCCAGGGCCTCGGCGGTCAAGCCAGTGCCATCGGATATGAAGAAGGCAGTTCGTTTCATGGTGTATAGTCCGGCTCCGTATTTGGCGGGTTCCCTAGGTAATTCCCACAGGTTACAGTATCATACACGCCAAGTTCGAGAGCCCGCAGTGGAGAATGCAGGAATTGCAGGGCAAGGTTACCTCCACCAGTCCGGTTTCGCTCTTTGCTACAACGAATCAAGGGAGACATGCTTTGGAAGATTACATTATCTGGTTTGATCATCTGGGAATGTCAGACGTTGACCGGGTCGGGGGGAAGAATGCCTCTCTCGGTGAAATGATCAGTAATCTCGCCAATGCAGGTGTTACCGTGCCCGGCGGTTTTGCCACCACGGCCCATGCCTATCGCGAATTTCTTGCCAAAGATGGGCTGCGAGAGAAAATCGACAACGCTCTCGACGCCCTGGACATCAACGATGTCAATGAGCTTGCACGGGTCGGTTCCCGGATCCGCCAGTGGATCCTCGACACGCCATTCCCCGAAGCATTGGAAAAACCACTGGAAGATGCCTACGCAAAGTTGCGCGGGGGCAATGACAAGATGGCGGTAGCGGTACGTTCATCCGCAACGGCAGAAGATCTGCCCGATGCCTCTTTTGCCGGCCAGCAGGAGACCTTCCTCAACGTGTTGGGGCTGGAGCAGATTCGTACCTCGGTGAAGGAAGTGTTCGCCTCGCTGTTCAATGACCGCGCCATTTCCTACCGCGTCCACCATGGCTTCGATCACAAGCAGGTGGCTCTCTCTGCCGGCATTCAGAAGATGGTTCGCAGCGAAACCGCGGCCAGTGGCGTGATGTTCACACTGGATACCGAATCCGGCTTCCGGGATGTGGTGTTTATCACCGGTTCCTATGGTCTTGGCGAAACCGTGGTACAGGGCGCGGTCAACCCGGACGAATTCTACGTTCACAAACCCACTCTGGAGGCCGGCCGGCCTGCGGTTCTGCGCCGCAACCTGGGCAGCAAAGCCATCAAGATGGTTTATCACACCGACCCGTCGGCAGAGCAGTTTGTGGAAACCGTGAAGGTAGAGCAGGATGATCGCAACCGTTTCTGTATTACTGATGCGGAAGTGGAAGAATTGGCCAAACAGGCCATGATCATTGAAAAACATTACCAGCGCCCGATGGATATCGAGTGGGCAAAAGATGGCGATGATGGCCGCATCTACATTGTTCAGGCTCGCCCGGAAACCGTTAAAAGCCGGTCTTCCGCCAATGTTATGGAGCGCTACCTGCTGAACGAAACCGGTACCGTGCTGGTGGAAGGCCGTAGTATCGGTCACAAGATCGGCAGTGGTGCCGTCAAGATTATAACCAGTATCAAGGAAATGGACCGGGTTCAGCCTGGTGATGTACTGGTAACCGACATGACCGACCCGGACTGGGAACCAGTCATGAAGCGGGCTTCCGCCATCGTCACCGACCGGGGTGGACGTACCTGCCACGCAGCTATTATCGCCCGTGAACTGGGGATCCCCGCAGTAGTGGGTTGTGGCGACGCGACAGAGGTGCTGAATGACCGTCAGGAGGTCACGGTTTCCTGCGCCGAGGGTGACACCGGATTGATCTATGAGGGCAGCCTGGACTTCGAGCTGAAAGAGAATACTGTGGATTCCATGCCCAATATTCCCTTCAAGATCATGATGAATGTGGGCAACCCGGACCGGGCCTTTGACTTCCAGGCACTGCCCAATGAGGGCGTTGGTCTTGCTCGCCTGGAGTTCATTATCAACCGCATGATCGGTGTGCATCCCAAGGCGTTGCTGAACTTTGACGGCCTGCCGCGGGATATTCGTCAGACCGTGGAGAAGCGGATATCCGGATACAGCTCTCCGGTAGATTTCTACGTCGACAAACTGGTGGAAGGTATATCCACCCTGGCGGCAGCCTTCGCACCCAAGAAGGTAATTGTCCGGCTGTCGGACTTCAAATCCAATGAATACGCCAATCTGATCGGCGGCACCCTGTACGAGCCGGACGAAGAGAACCCGATGCTGGGCTTCCGTGGTGCTTCCCGGTATATCTCTGAAACATTCCGCGACTGTTTCGAGCTTGAATGTCGTGCCCTGAAAAAAGTCCGTAACGAGATGGGGCTCACCAACGTGGAAGTCATGGTGCCCTTCGTGCGGACCGTGGGCGAGGCAGAGCAGGTGGTGAACCTGCTGGCAGAGAATGGTCTCAAACGTGGTGATAACGGTCTGCGGGTTATCATGATGTGCGAGCTACCTGCCAACGCCCTGCTGGCGGATCAGTTCCTTGAACATTTTGATGGTTTTTCAATCGGTTCCAATGACCTGACCCAGCTTACCCTGGGGCTGGACAGGGACTCAGGTATCATTGCGCACCTGTTTGATGAGCGGAACGACGCGGTCAAAGCGCTGCTCGCCAGTGCCATTCAGGCCTGCAAGAAGGCCGATAAATATATTGGTATCTGTGGCCAGGGGCCGTCTGACCATCCGGATCTGGCAAAGTGGCTGATGGATCAGGGCATTGACTCTGTCTCTCTTAACCCGGATTCGGTTCTCGATACCTGGTTCTTCCTTGCTGACGAGAAAATTGACTGACTATTCGAGTAAAAAAGGAGGGCGCACGCGTGCCGATTGTAACCCCTGATCTGTGTGATGATTACCCCGACGTTCTTGTGGTAGAGCCGGGCTTCCGGAACTTCGGCGCCGTGGATGCGTTCGGCGGCGAGATTGTGACGGTCAAGTGCTTTGAAGATAACTCGGTCGTTAAAGAGCAGGTTGCTCTTCCGGGCAATGGGCGGGTGATGGTGGTTGATGGTGGTGGTTCCAGGCGTGCCGCGTTGCTCGGCGACATGCTGGCGGAGAAAGCGGCCGATAATGGATGGGCCGGGTTGATCATTTACGGCTGCATCCGGGATGTGGACGTGATCGCCAGGACTTCGTTGGGTGTCCAGGCACTGGGTACGCATCCACGCAAAACCGAGAAGCGGGGCGTGGGTGATCTGAATGTACCTGTAACATTTGGCGGCGTGACCTTCCACCCCGGCCATTATGTCTATGCCGACAATAACGGGATCGTGGTATCCGAGACACCCCTCAAGACTGACTGATGCGACTACCTGCCCCGGCAGACGCCTGCGGCTGCCGGGTTTATCCGTCTGATCGTCCCGGTCACCGTTTAACCTTCACAATCTCCATTCCCAGCAGATACCCATCACCTTCGGGTTCACACCGCAGCACACGGCAAAGCGTTTCGAACGGAGGAAACTGCTCACTGGTGGATGGCAGCAGGGCATGAATTTCGTCCCCTTCTGAAAACGCGCTCTCTACGAACAGTTGCATGCCTGTGCCGCTGAGATCCCTGCAGATACCAGGAAAAGCGACACCGTTGCCGTCTGTGAGCTCGATTTCCGAATTCATCTGCATGCGATGGAAATCACGTTTCTCTGAATAGTCCTTCATGAACTCCGACATCCTGATACCTCACCGCTGTTGTTTTGTTCTTTATAATCGGTATGGGTGATAGCGTCAAAGAATACGCGGGATGTCAGGCCCAGTTGTCCGTTTTTCGCGCAGGTTTCAGCAGTGGAACCACCAGGGCAAGAATAATGCCAAGCAATACCAGGGCGGCGCCCAGCAGCATGAAGTCCGACTCTTTTTTGCCTTCAAGCCGTTCCTTCTCTGCAGTCAGTACTTCCAGCTCATTACGAAGTTTCTGGTTTTCCTCGCTGAGTTCACTGTTGCGGCGGTCAAGGTTGATGGAATCGGACGCCACTTCCTTGATGTTGCTGAGCTCTTCGCCGAGCGTTCCGGCGCGGGATTGAAGCTCCTCTTCGGAGTTTCTGAGCTCGTTCCGCTCGCTGGTGACTTCTTCAAGCTGTGTCTTGATTTCGCCAAGTTCGTTCCGGGCCTGCTCCAGCTGCCGGTTGGCCTGTTCAAGGCGTTGCCTGGCAATCGGTGTTTCGGTGATGTACCGGGTAACCATCCAGCCTTCTATCCCGTCGGGTGTTCGTACCCGGCTGTAGCCCGAGTCGGAGGTTTCCAGAAGCTCGAGCGTGGTGCCACTGCGAACCCCCGAATGAAGAATCCGGTACTGGTTTCCTTCTCCGCTCCGAATAGGCGCGTAAAGGGTGTCGTCAACGTAGACGGTCTTTGCATGGGCCGAGGCTGCTGCCACCATCAACACGAAAAAACATATAAACAGACGTAAAGGCGTCACTGGCTTTGTTCCCTGATGCAGCGATTTGAGGCGCAATTTTGTCACAGATACCGGACCATACAAGACGGTGTTCATTACAAAACACTCATGGAGGCGAATGTCGGTGTCAGGGGCCGGATCACGGGAGAACAGCCTTGAAGGGTTTGACGGTGACCCGCTGGTACACGCCGGCGTCCACGTAGGGGTCAGCGTCAGCCCATACCTGTGCGGACTCCAGTGAGTCAAACTCGGCAATGACCAGGCTGCCGGTAAATCCGGCATCGCCGGGGTCCGGGGTGTCGATTGCGGGATGGGGGCCTGCAACCAACAGTCGGCCTTCGCTTTTCAGCTTGTTAAGCCGGTCAAGATGGGCAGATCGTGCGGAAGCCCTCAATGACAGACTGTCTTCAATGTCTTCGCTGATAATGGCGTAATACATGGCATTCTCCGGATATTTGCTGACACGGGGCAGCCCCTGGCTGATACACTGACCGTGCTTATCATCTCTGAAATCGGAAACGTTGTGACTATAACGCAAGAAGCTCAATTCTGCATTGATCTGCACTGCCACAGTACTGCCTCAGACGGTGCACTGCCGCCGGAAGAACTGGTCCAGAGGGCTCGTGAGAAAGGGGTAACCCACCTCGCATTGACGGATCATGACACTATTTCAGGCCTGGGCGATGCAGAGTCGGCCGCAGAGGCCGTCGGTATTAAGCTGGTGGCGGGCACAGAGTTGTCCTGCCTCTGGCGCAGCCACACTATACACATTGTCGGGCTCGATTTTGATACTGTCGACCCGGGCCTGAATGCCGCTCTTGAGCGCCAGAATGATAGCCGCTGGCGACGGGCCCGGACAATTGCTGACAGGCTGGGCAAGCTGAAAATTGAAGACATGGTGGAAAAGGCCACCAGCAAAGCAGGCGGTGATGTGCCAGGGCGGCCTCATTTTGCACGGGTGCTGGTGGATGAGGGGGCGGTCAAGGACTCGGCACAGGCATTCAAGCGTTACCTGGGCGCTGGCAAGGCGGGTGACGTAAAAGGCTTCTGGCCGTCTCTGGAGGAGGTCGTGCAGTGGATTACCGGGGCGGGCGGAATTGCAGTGCTGGCACACCCGCGAAAATACAAGCTCACGGCGACCCGGTTACGCGCATTGACCAGTGATTTTCGTCAGGCAGGGGGGCGGGCTATCGAGGTGTCCACCTCGGGCCAGTCCAGCGGTGACCTCGGCTTTCTGGCCGAGCTGTGTCGTCGGGAAAACCTGCTGGCCTCCCAGGGCAGTGACTTTCATTTTCCCGGTGCGCCCTGGTGCGAACTGGGCTCCATAATTAAAATGCCAGACGGGCTGGAGCCTGTCTGGCATCATTTCAGGCAACCTGTAGAGGGTCCCGCCGCGGTTTAGTCCGGAGCGTGGAACAACAGGTACAGGTCGGTCAGCGAATCGGGAATCGCATCAGACATATCCCGGGACAGATTCGGGCTGTTGCGGACATTCTGGAAGTCTTCGTCCTCGAACAGGCCAGACAGTGTCAGCATCGGCACCAGCAGGTCAGCGGTTTCCTGTTCTCCCGCTTCCAGCCAGGCGTCCTCGTTTTCAAGGAAGGTATCCACGAAGCCCGCACACCAGTTTTCCAGTGCGTTCATCGGGTCGCCATCTTCCGGTTCCGGTAACTCCAGGGGCTGGCCCATATCGAGAGCGTGGGCCATATCCCTGGCAAGCTGTTCGACGGCATCCCGGAAGGTATCCGGAAGCTGGCCATCAGGCGCCTGGTCGGCGCCCGTGGCCAGCCTGAAGATGTCCCCAGTGCTCAATGATACCGGGCCTACCACGCTGGCGCAGACTACCCCGTGCAAACCGAAGAAATCCAGGGCGTCGTCACCCCAGGGTTCCGCGAACAAGATGTCTTCCAGCGCTTCGATGTCCGAATCTGTTAGCATTCGTCAGTCACTCCCGGCCTTTTTGGCCTCTTCGGCCGCCCGCTGACGTTTACGGACTTCCCTCGGATCATTGTAGGCTCGGCCCGGTGTTACCGGAACATTCACCTGGTCAGCTGGCTTTTCTGGCTCCGCTGCCGGTTCTTCGGCTTTTTCAGCGGGCTTGTCTTCCTGTCTGGGCTGCACTGCTTCGGTTTCCTTCGCAGCCGGCGTTTCGGCAGTCTCCGGTTTGACGTCCGGTTTGCTGGTGTCGTCTGCCGCCTTCTGTTCTGGTGCCGCTTCCTGCGTCTGCGCCTCAGGCTGTTCTGTCTTTTCAGGCTCTGAAGTTGTGGCAGCTGCCTCAGGGGTGCTGTCTGCAGGGGTTTCAGGCTTGCTTTCGGCTTTCTTTTCCGGCTTCTCTGTCACTTCAGGCTCTGCCGCCCCGGTATTTGCAGCGGGTTTGGTCGCTGCTTCGTCCGGTGATGGCCCGGAAGCAGTTTCCGACGGTTTGTCAGTGACGGTTTCAGCCTTCTTCGCTGCCGGCTTTCTGCCGGAAGACCGGCGCGGACGGGCAGGGCGCTTCGGTTTTTCCTCTTTCTCTGCGTCGACATCACTGTCTTTACTGTCCGCAGAAGCAGCCTGGCCGACGTCTGTCCCGGTTTCCGCCGCTTTGTTTTCATCGGTGGCTTTTTCGGCGACCGGCGATTCGGTGGCGGGTACCGACTGCTCAGCTTTAGCGGTCTCTGAAGGCTCGGGTCGTGGCTGCTTCGGAGTTGAGTCTGAAGCAGCAGGTGCAGCTTCAGTTTGAGCTGCTTTTTCGTCCTGAGCCTCTGCCGGCTTTTCGGTCGGCTTCTCTTCAGGCTTTTCTGCAGTCTTGCTCTCTGGTGTGTTGGCTGCAGCTACATCGGGCTTTCCGGCAGGCAGTACTGCCGTTTTGTTCTCTGTTGAGTCCTCCGGCTGAGTATCTTTCTGATGCTTTTCACTGCGGGCAGTCTTGCGATCCGCCGGTGTGGAGGCCGGTGTTTCCGCAGGGGACCCGTCACGATTACGATTACGCCTGGGCTTGCGGCGCTTCTCATCGGAGCCGGGCTTGTCGGCAGCAGGCGCCTTCTGGGTGGCGCTGTCCTGCTGCTCCTGCTTGTCTTTTTGCTCCCCGGCACCTTTCTGTTCCCGGGCATCCTTCTGGTCGCGGCTCTGAGGCTTGTTGCGACCCTGGCCTCGGCCCTGGGGCTGGCCATCCTTGCGGTTGCTTTCTTTAGGGCCTTCTGCAGCCTTGTCGCCGCTGCTTTGCTGGGCCTGACCGGAGCGAGCCTGGTCTTCACCGCGACTGCGATTGGCACCACGATTGCGACCACGGTTATCCTCGTTACGGCCGCTGTCACTGCGATTGCTTCCGCCCTGCCGGCGGTCGGCGCCGCTGCGATTACCAGCGCGGTTGTCGTCCCGGGCTACGCGGGATTTGCGACGATCCTGGCGGTCCTGGGTGCGGCGCTCGTCACCATCAGGTCGGCTGGACTGTTCCTGCTTCGCCGGTGGCTCACCGATGACTTCCTCACCACTGAAAAAGTCAGCAATCTTGCGGCCGAGCGCGCGGAACAGGCCTTCGCCCTGTTCTGCAGGTGTTGATTCCACTGTCTTGTTCTGAGGCTGTGCCTGAGCCTGTGCCGGCGCTGGTGCCGGGGCAGTCGGGCGAATGGCCTTTACGGCTGCCTGTTCGCGAACCGGCGGCTGGGCAGCAGGGGCCTCGAATATTTCTTCCTCACGCTCGCTGTATTCCTGGGCTACCTGGTAGCTGGACACTTGCTCCGCGCCGGATTCATCGTCACGCATGCGCAGGATTTCAAAGTGCGGTGTTTCCATGTGAGGTGCCGGTACCACCACAACTTCCACTTCCTGGCGGGCTTCGATATCGGCCAGCTGCTTGCGTTTCTCATTGAGCAGGAAGGTGGCGACTGCCACAGGAACAACCGCACGAACCTGGCCGGTCTTTTCCTTGGAGGACTCCTCATAGACCAGGCGCATGATGCTCAGTGCCAGGGATTCGATACCGCGGATAGTGCCCTGGCCTTCACAGCGCGGGCAGACCTCACTACGGGTTTCGCCGAGAGACGGGCGCAGGCGCTGCCGCGACATTTCCAGCAGGCCAAAGCGGGAAATCTTGCCCACCTGAACCCGGGCACGGTCGATTTCCAGTGCTTCACGCATTTTCTGTTCGACTTCCCGCTGGTGCTTGGCTGGGGTCATGTCGATGAAGTCGATGACGATCAGGCCACCCATGTCACGCAGGCGCAACTGGCGGGCAATCTCTTCCGCTGCTTCCAGGTTGGTCTGAAGCGCCGTTTCCTCAATGTCATGGCCCTTGGTGGCCCGTGACGAGTTGATGTCAATGGACACCAGGGCTTCGGTCGGATCAATAACAATGGAGCCGCCGGACGGCAGTTTTACTTCCCGTTCGAAGGCAGTTTCGATCTGGCCTTCGATCTGGTAGCGGCTGAACAGAGGGATTTCATCGCTGTACAGCTTGATCTTGTTCTCGAACGAGGGCATCACGGCGCGAACAAAGTTCAGCACGTCCTCGTAAACCGTGCTGGCGTCGATCAATACCTCGCCAATGTCCTGGCGGAGATAGTCGCGCACGGCGCGGATGATCACGTTGCTTTCCTGGTGAATCAGGAACGGGGCCTTGCGCTCGCCAGCGGCCTGAGTAATGGCTTCCCAGAACTGGACCAGATAGTCGAGATCCCACTGCAGCTCTTCCGTAGTGCGGCCGATGCCCGCGGTGCGAACAATGATGCCCATGGACTTGGGTACCTGGACATCGCTCATGGCATCTTTCAGCTGTGCCCGCTCGTCACCCTCAATGCGGCGGGAAATGCCGCCGGCGCGGGGGTTGTTTGGCATCAGCACGAGGTAACGGCCAGCGAGGGAAATAAAGGTGGTCAGGGCTGCGCCCTTGTTGCCACGCTCTTCCTTGTCGACCTGAATGATCACTTCCTGGCCTTCGGCAACAACATCCTTGATGTTGATCTTGCCTTCAATCTGGCCCGGAGATTTTTTGAAATACTCCTTGGAGATTTCTTTAAGGGGGAGGAATCCGTGACGGTCAGCGCCGAAATCCACAAACGCGGCTTCCAGGCTGGGCTCTACGCGGGTGATCCGGCCTTTGTAGATGTTGGCTTTTTTCTGCTCACGGGAGCTGGATTCGATGTCCAGGTCGAACAGACGCTGGCCGTCAACCAGGGCTACGCGCAACTCTTCAGGGTGAGTTGCATTGATCAGCATTCTTTTCATGGAAAGAAATGGTTCCTGTCGTTAGGTTTGGACAGAAAACCCGGGGAATGGCATCAGCGAAGCAGAACTTGCGTGCCGTGGGCTCCATGTTTTAGGAGCAAGCCGACGGCCAGACGAATCAGATCCCTGCGGGAAGTCTTCCCGGGGTTCCGAGGCCACCGCCGACAGTTCGGCTGCCCGAAGGCAGGGAGGTGTCGTGTAGGGTTAATGTCTGTTGACGCATGTTATCCGTTTTCAGGTTCACGCGGGTGCCTGGGTCTCACGTCGTATTCGTATGCTGGACGGCCCGGCCCTGCGTGCTGGTAAAGATTCTTCGCGATGTCGCCCGACGGTTTTCCGTACGGTTTTTGTTCTCCCGGTTCCCGGTCAGTTGTCGCTTTCGACGTCTTCCGTTTCAACCCGGGAGGATTCGGTCGCCGTACCCGGTAATGATTGGGCTCTTGGCGTTCAAACTCTCAAATAGTGTCGGTATACTTCTGCCGCTCCGGCTTCTGGCATACTGGCCAGGCCGTAGACAAACGGTAAAGCACGCCGGAATATAACAGTATTCGCCCGGCCCTTCAATCCCGCAGGTTTTTCAGCGGTAAGGTAACCATGTCCAGATCTTCCAGGCAGAAACAATCCTCCCCCCCTTCTCGCCGGGTCAGAGGTGGCTCGCGGGGCAGTCAGGCGGGTGGGGGCCCAGCTTCAGAGGTGAAGCAGGGTGTGCGAAAAGTGGTGGTGGATGAAGACAATGCCGGCCAGCGGGTGGACAATTACCTGATGGCGCAGATCCGTGATGTGCCACGCAGCATTGTCTATCGCATCATTCGTAAGGGTGAGGTGCGGGTGAATAAGGGGCGGGTCAAGCCTGATACTCGGCTCAATACAGGTGATGAGGTGCGTATTCCACCGGTAACCCGCAAGGAAAAGCCGGAACAGGTGATACCCGGTTCCCGTGTTCAGGGGGTGATGCAGGATGCAGTCATTTTCGAGAATACAGAGATGTTGGTGGTCAACAAGCCCTCCGGCATCGCGGTCCATGGTGGCAGTGGTCTGGATTTCGGGCTGATAGAAGTGCTGAGGGCGGCCAGGCCCGACGCAAAGTTCCTGGAACTGGTGCACCGGCTGGACCGGGACACCTCCGGCCTGGTGATGGTGGCAAAAAAGCGGTCTGCGCTTCGGTATCTTCAGGATGAGTTGCGTCACAAACGCATTCGCAAGAGGTATCATGCCCTGGTGGCGGGAGACTGGCCGCAGTCGGTCAGGCGGGTGAATGAGCCCCTGTTGCGTTTTGAGCTGGGCTCCGGTGAGCGACGGGTTCGGGTGGACAGTGCCGGAAAAGAATCCCTCACGCTGTTCCGGAGTCTGTCATCCTATAACGGCTACAGTCTTGTGGAAGCCTCACCGGTAACGGGGCGGACGCACCAGATTCGTGTTCACAGTGCCTGGGCAGGTCATCCGATTGCCGGGGATGACAAGTATATGGATGATGTAAGCCTTCGCGCTTTCCGCGCCGCCGGTGGGCAGCGCCTGATGCTTCACGCCCGGGCGCTCGACTTTACATTGCCGTTAACCGGTGAGGCCGTTCATCTTGAGGCGCCCTACGACGAGGCATTTGGCGATACCATAGCCAGACTGCAAGCCCGTCGGGGCGCATCCGAATAACCGAACATGCTGATGTGAAGTATTCGGCATGATCACAGCAGAGTAGTAGGAATGGATGTAAAGGTTGTAATTTTTGACTGGGACGGAACCCTGGTGGATTCCGTCGATCACATCGCCGACAGTCTTCACCAGGCTGCCACCGAACTGGGTTACCCGGAGCTGGAGCATGAGGCCTACCGCGATATTATTGGCCTGGGCATGATTGAGGCGCTGGAAAAACTGTATCCGGGTATCAGTCGCGAGGAAATGAACACCATTCGCGAAGGGTATGCCCGCTACTTCTTTTCCAAAGTGACCACGCCGCAAAATGTCTTCGAGGGAATGGCCGATGTGCTTGCCGACCTCCGGGGAGGCGGGCGTGGGTGCTCAGTGGCTACCGGCAAAAGTCGCCGCGGCCTTGAGGGCGCGCTGGTTTCGAGTGGCCTCGGATCACACTTTGACATCACCCGTTGCGCTGATGAGACACGTTCCAAACCCGATCCCGCCATGCTCGGCGAGATTATCCGTTTCTACGGAATTGAGCCGCACCAGGCAGTGATGATTGGTGATACCCGTTACGATCTCGATATGGCGCAGCGCATCGGGATGCCCTCCATTGGCGTGGAATGGGGCGTGCACAAGCGGGATGTACTGGGGCATTATTCGCCGCACGCGATCGTTGATTCTGTGAGGGATCTGCGAGACGTACTGGGCCTCTGAACCGTAACAGCAACAGGATGAATTAATGAGCGATTGGGAATCAGACAGGAATCCCGGCTGGGGGAGTGAGCCAGAGAGCGGGGGTGGAAAGCAGTCGGGTGGTCGCAGATCACCGGCAATGCCTCCGGAATCAGCCCGTGACTGGAAGCTGATCGAAAAACTGGTGATGTCCCTTCAGTCGGAGCAAAGAAAGAGCCGGCGCTGGGGGATTTTTTTCAAGCTGCTGACGTTCGGGTATCTTTTTGCATTGCTGTTCATGATTCAGTTTCCTTTTGGCGGGGCTCTGGATTCTGCAGCCAAGGGCGAGCACACAGCGCTTGTGGAGGTTGACGGCACCATTGCCGCCGACGAACTGGCCAGTGCAGACAACATTGTAGGTGCCTTGCGCAAGGCATTCGAGGCGGAGAGTTCGGTGGGAGTTATTCTGCGGATCAACAGCCCGGGCGGCAGTCCGGTGCAGTCCGGGTACATTTATGATGAGATTGTCCGCCTGCGGGACGAGTACCCGGACAAAAAGCTGTACGCTGTTATATCGGATATCGGAGCTTCCGGGGCCTATTACATTGCCGCCGCAGCCGACGAGATCTATGCAGACAAGGCCAGCCTGGTGGGCTCCATCGGTGTGGTTGCCGGGGGCTTCGGGTTTACCGACATCATGGAGAAGATCGGGGTGGACCGCCGCCTCTATACCGCTGGCGAAAACAAGGCATTTCTCGATCCATTTTCCCCCGAGCAGGAAGAAGAGGTGCAGTTCTGGGAGAGCGTTCTGGAAACCACCCACAGCCAGTTCATCGAAAGTGTGCGTGAAGGGCGTGGTGATCGCCTTGCTGACGACGAGCGCCTGTTTTCAGGGCTGGTCTGGAGCGGAGAGCAGGCGCTTGAGCTTGGTTTGATTGATGGTCTGGGTAGTTCGTCCCACGTCGCGCGGCAGGTTATTGGCCAGGAAGATCTGGTGGATTACAGTCGCCGGAAATCGCCGTTCCAGGATATTGTGGATCAGTTCGGCGTGTCTGTCGGTAGTGGCATTGCCAGCTACGTGGCCGAGTCACGGTTCGAGCTGCGGTGATGTATGCGGGGGCTGTAGAAGCGGGTTCAGCCCCCAGTTCCGGAGCATGTCGGTCAGCGCAATCAGCGGTAGCCCCACCAGGCTGTTAGGGTCTCTGCCTTCCAGTTGGCTGAACAGTGCAATACCCAGGCCCTCCATTTTGAAACTGCCGGCGCAGTCATAAGGGGTCTCCGCATGCAGGTAATTGCCGATTTCGTCCAGGGTTAGTTGCCGGAAGTGGGCATGAAAGCGTTCGCAATGCCTCTGCATTTTTCCTGATCCCGAATCCATCAGTACAAGGCCGGTCATAAAGGAAACCCGCTGGCCGCTGCTTCGGATAAGCTGTTGCACTGCGCTCTCATGGTTTCCGGGCTTGTGCAGCAAGGTTCCGTCCTGCAGGCAGGCAACCTGGTCCGAGCCGATGATCCAGTGGCGGGGATAGGCAGGCGCGAGGGCTCTGGCCTTCGTAGTGGCCAGTCGGGTCGCCAACTGTTCTGCGTTTTCAGTGTCAGTCGGTGACTCATCGATATCCGGAGATGCTACCTCGAAGGGTATCCCCAGCCGTGTCAGTAATTGCCGCCGGTACGGCGATGAAGAAGCAAGCAGCAGTGGGTGCGGGTTCATTGTCTTCCTTACAGGATTCCTGGTGTGGCCCGGGCGGGCCTGGTTACGATGGTATTATCGTAGAATACACCTATCCCCGGTGTAACCCTTTGCCAAATGCGCATGAAGTCTTTGACAGCAGCGGGCCGGGCCCCTAAAATTGCGCGCCTATGTCAAAAGCCTCAAGTGCCGAGCTGCCCAAAACTGTCGATCCTTACCGTTTGGCAGAGCAAAAAATTGTGTTGGAGGGAGAAATTCCTCTGAAGGTATTGTTTCGCTTTGGTGATTCCGTATACGGATTTGAGGATGGCGCAGTGTGCCGGGTAAAGCTGTCGTTTTCCATGGACAGTGAGCGCCGGCGAATGGTGAGCGGTGAACTGGAAGCGCCGGTAACACTGGAGTGCCAGCGTTGCATGGGGCCCCTGCAGAAAACGCTGACCTCCAGCTTCACTCTGGGGCTGGTAACCAGCGATGAGCAGGCGCAGCAGTTGCCGAAGGAACTTGAACCGTTCCTGACGGATGATTTCAGCGCCAATTTGTGGTCCATGATCGAAGACGAGCTGTTGCTGGTTCTGCCTCCGTTCCCGCTTCATGAGCGCGACGAGTGTCCCGCCAGGGAAGAACTGGAAGCCTTCGAGCCGGATGATTCCGGTGATGAGCCGGTGAGAAAGTCTGAAGACAATCCGTTCAGCGTGCTGGCGGATCTCAAGACGAAGAAACATTAATCAGGCGTCGCTTTTCCCGGAAAATCGGCGCAAATTTCACGAACACACGTTTATCAGGTCAGGAGCATAATCATGGCTGTACAGAAGAACCGAAAGACCCGCTCAAAGCGCGGTATGCGCCGCTCACACGACGCCCTGAGCACAGCGGCTCTGTCCACGGACACCACCACCGGTGAAGTGCATCGTCGTCACCACGTGTCGCCGGACGGTTTTTACCGTGGCAAGCAGGTCATTGAGGCCAGCGACGAGTAAGTCGTCGCGAGCAACCCGCCGCCAGTGCAAGATGGAGGAACGGTGAAGCCGGTCACCATCGCGATTGACGCCATGAGTGGTGATCGCGGAGCCGCCGTCGCGGTTTCCGCAGCACTGGATGCGGTGAAAGAAAACGAAGCCTTGAGTCTTGTTCTGGTGGGAATCCGGAGTGAGCTTGAGGCTTTGTTGAATGAGGGGCACCCGCGCATTCGTATTGTCGAGGCCGCTGATGTTGTGCGCATGAACGAACGTCCGTCCCATGCGCTTCGGCATAAACGCAATTCCTCCATGGCCGTTGCTCTGGGGCTTGTTCGTGACGGGGTTGCCCAGGGCTGTGTCAGTGCCGGTAATACCGGGGCGCTGATGGCATTCGGTCGCTCCCTTATCCGTATGTACCCCGGCATTGAGCGTCCGGCGATTGCCAAGCTGATTCCCTCATTGCGGGGTCGCTGCCATGTGCTCGATCTGGGCGCAAATGTCGACTCCACGGCTGAAAATCTCTTTCAGTATGCTTTGATGGGGTCGCTGATGGCATCGGCCATCTGTAATCAGCCCGAGCCCCGCGTCGCCTTGCTCAATGTGGGCGAGGAAGAGATCAAGGGCAATGAGCAGGTGAGACTGGCCTCCCACATGCTGGCCCAGAGTGACACGATCAATTACATCGGATACATCGAGGGCAGTGACCTGTTCCGGGATGTGGCCGATGTAGTGGTCTGCGATGGTTTTGTTGGCAATATCGCCCTTAAAACCGGCGAGGGTGTTGCCGGACTGCTGATTGAGTTGCTGGAGCAGGCATTCACCAAAACCCTGTATGGCAAATTTGTTGGTCTGCTGGCCCGGCCCATGATCGGGCGCCTGCTCAGATTGATGGATCCCTCGCGCCACAACGGTGCCAGCTTACTCGGGCTCCAGGGTGTAGTGATCAAAAGTCACGGCAATGCGAACGAACGCGCTATGCTGGCGGCGATTCGGCAGGCTGTGCTCGAGGTAGAACTGGATGTGCCCAGCCGGATCAATGACCGCCTTGATGACCTGATGTTCTGATAATCCCTCTCCCAAAGACAGCCTCTGAGACTAAAGTATGTTCCCGTTTTTGCCAGATTGGCCGGATCGGTCATCAGGTTGTACTATTGGCTAATCTCCCGTAACCCCTCATTGACGGTAAGATTCGCACTATGAAATCAGCGTTTATTTTTCCCGGGCAAGGATCACAGTCTGTAGGCATGCTGGCACCAGCTGCCGAGAACTGGCCGATCATAGAAAAAACCTTTTCGGAGGCCTCCGATCTGCTGGGATATGACCTGTGGCATCTTTGCCAGCATGGTCCGGCAGAGGAACTGAACCAGACCACCGTGACACAGCCTGCGTTGCTGACCGCCAGTATTGCGTTGTGGCGGCAATGGTTTGTGGCCGGGGGGCAGGCGCCTGACTTTCTGGCCGGGCACAGCCTGGGCGAATACAGTGCGCTGGTGGCCGCCGAGAGCCTGAACTTTTTCGATGCCATCAAATTGGTGCGCCTGCGTGGAGAGTTGATGCAGACGGCAGTGCCCGCCGGAGAGGGCAAGATGGCCGCCATTCTGGGGCTTGAGGATGGCGATGTGACAGCAGCCTGTTCAGAAGCTGCCAATGGTGATGTTGTCTCCGCGGTAAATTTCAATGCGCCCGGTCAGGTGGTGATTGCTGGTTCGGCTGTGGCAGTAGAACGAGCGATCGAGGCCTGCAAGGCGCGTGGCGCTCGCAAAGCAATGCCGTTGCCGGTGAGTGTTCCTTCCCACTGCGCGTTGATGAAGGGCGCTGCAGAAGAACTGGCAGCAGCACTGGATGAAGTCAGTTTTAATGATGCTGTCATTCCCGTGGTGCAGAATGTAACGGCGTCTGTTGCCCGGGACAGCGATTCTCTCAAGAGCAACCTGGTCAAGCAGCTATACTCTCCGGTGTTGTGGGCAGACTCTGTCCGCAAACTGGTGGCTAACGATGTCGGGATCGCGGTAGAGTGCGGCTCCGGAAAGGTGCTTGCCGGCCTTGCGAAGCGGATCGATCGTAACCTGTCGGTCTATGGAATTGAGGAGCCGGACGCCCTGACAAAAGCGTCAGAGGCGTTCGGACAGAAATAATAGGAGCATTGCATGTCTCTTGAAGGCAAGACAGCACTGGTAACAGGTGCAACCCGCGGTATAGGAAAAGCCGTCGCCAGGGCATTGGCTGAGCAGGGTGCTACGGTGGTGGGCACGGCAACAAGCGAAGCCGGAGCAGAGTCCATTTCCGCAGACCTGAAAGCAGCGGGCGCGAAGGGTTTCGGTATTGTAATGAATGTCGCAGACCCGGACAGCATCGACGCTGGCCTGAAAGAGGTGAATGAAAAAGCCGGTGTGCCGGTTGTTCTCGTCAACAATGCCGGTATTACACGTGATAACCTCCTGATGCGCCTGAAAGACGATGACTGGTCGTCCGTGATTGAAACCAATCTGTCAAGCGTCTATCGCACCAGCAAGGCTGTCTTGCGCGGTATGGCGAAGGCCAGATGGGGCCGGGTTATCAACATAAGCTCAGTGGTGGCCGGTATGGGTAATCCCGGGCAGGCCAACTATTGCGCTGCCAAAGCCGGTGTTGAAGGCTTCACCCGCAGCCTGGCTAAAGAAATGTCGAACCGGGGAATCACCGCCAACTGTGTTGCCCCGGGATTTATTGATACGGATATGACCCGAAAACTGGACGACAAGCAACGCGAGGCTATGATGGAAGTCATACCTGCCGGTCGTCTGGGTGCGCCGGAAGAAGTGGCAGCGGTTGTTGCCTTCCTGGCCTCGGAGGCCGCCGGTTACGTGACAGGCGAAACAATTCACGTCAATGGCGGTATGTACATGGGATAGTCCCTTCGGGGGGCATGTGCGCAAACCCTTGTTGCACAACATGTTTGAATGGAACCCCTGCTTGTTTGCAGGTATGGTTTAAACTAAACTGGCAGCATTCAAGTTGCTTGGTTGACACAAAAGTGAGGACATTATGAGTACAGTTGAAGAGCGCGTAAAGAAGATCGTTTGTGAGCAGTTGGGCGTTAAAGAGTCCGAGGTTCAGAACACATCTTCTTTTGTAGAGGACCTTGGCGCTGACTCACTGGACACCGTTGAGCTGGTCATGGCACTTGAGGAAGAGTTCGAGACCGAAATTCCGGACGAGGAAGCGGAAAAGCTGGCGAGTGTCCAGGACGCGATCGACTACATCGTCGCGCATACCTGATACTCAGCACGTTTTACGCCAGGCAGAAAGCCGTCCATGTGATCATACAGTGGACGGCTTTTTTATTGTCCGGCATATACTGTGGCAGGAATGGCAAAGACTTCAGGTGAAGGGAATATGGCTAAACGACGTGTTGTGATAACAGGCATGGGAATGCTGTCACCACTGGGTAACGATGTGGATTCTTCCTGGAAGGGGATCCTGGCGGGGCGCAGCGGCATTGGTGAAATCGACCGGTTCGACACCACGGCATACAACACACGGATTGGCGGCGGCATCAGGAACCTGGACATGGAGCCTTACCTGTCCACCAAGGATGCACGGAAACTGGATGCGTTCATTCATTACGGCCTTATTGCCGCCCAGCAGGCAGTCGACGCAAGCGGACTGGATCGGTACACCGGTCTGGACAAGGAGAGAGTCGGTGTGGCGATTGGCTCGGGGATCGGTGGCCTGGAGTACATAGAGAAGAACATTATCAACATGGAACACTCTGGCCCCAGAAAGGTTTCGCCCTTCTTTGTGCCGGCGTCCGTTATCAACATGATTTCGGGCAACGTTGCCATTCGCTTCGGTTACCAGGGCCCCAACAT
>JBHEPI010000122.1:0-4186 GCA_046260345.1 Marinobacter sp.
GGCCTCGCCCGCACCGAATGTATCATTGGCGATGATGCGGCTGAGAAAATAGCGGTTGGTGGTCACACCGAATACGGTGGTGTCCTCCAGCGCCCTGAGTAGCCGGCGGCGGGCTTCGTTGCGGTTCTCGCCCCAGGCGACGATCTTCGCCAGCATCGGGTCGTAATGGGGCGTGACCGAATCACCGGTGCGAACGCCGGTATCGAAGCGCAGGCCTTGGCCTTCGGCCGGCTGGAACTGGTGCAGCGGGCCGGTCTGCGGAGTAAAGCCATTGGCCGGGTCTTCGGCATACAGGCGCACTTCGATAGCATGGCCATTCAGTTGGATCTGGTCCTGCTTCAGTGGCAGGGGCAGGCCCTCGGCCACGGAAAGCTGCCAGGCCACCAGGTCCTGTCCGGTGATAAGCTCGGTTACAGGGTGCTCCACCTGCAGGCGGGTGTTCATTTCCAGGAAGTAGAAGTTACGATCCCTGTCCACCAGGAACTCGACGGTGCCGGCACCTTCGTAACCGCAGGCCAGCGCCGCCTTAACCGCTGCCTCGCCCATGGCATGGCGCAGTTCGGGGGTAACGAACGGTGAGGGCGCTTCCTCGACCACTTTCTGATGGCGCCGCTGAACCGAACAATCCCGCTCCCCCAGGTAAACGGCGTTGCCGTGTTGGTCGGCAAACACCTGAATCTCGATATGGCGGGGTTCAATCACCGCCTTCTCCAGAATCAGCTCGCCATCGCCAAAGGCCTGTTGTGCTTCCGACCGCGCCCGCTGGATGTTGTCTGCCAGCTCTTCTTCCTTCTCTACTAGCCGCATACCACGGCCACCACCCCCAGCAGAGGCTTTGATCATCAGCGGGTAGCCAATATCCTTTGCGGCTTTGATCAGTTCATCATCACTGGCGTTATCCCCCTCAAAACCCGGCACCACGGGTACGCCCGCTTCCTGCATGGCAATCTTCGACCGCCGCTTGCTGCCCATCAGTTCAATGGCCGCTTCCGGCGGCCCCACAAACACCAGCCCAGCCTCTTTGCAGGCTTTGGCAAACCCAGAATTCTCTGACAGGAATCCATAACCCGGATGCACACAATCCGCCCCAGTCTTCACCGCTGCGTCGATAATCGCCGCGGCTCTCAAGTACGATTCCGACACCTGAGCAGGGCCGATACATACCGCCTCATCGGCCATTTCCACATGCAGGGCTTTGGCATCTGCCTCTGAATACACCGCCACGGTGCGGTAGCCCAGTGACTTTGCGGTTTTGATGACTCTGACCGCGATCTCACCCCGGTTGGCGATTAAGAGTTTTTTTAGCATTTTGCTGGTCTCTTGCTTTGGTGGTTGGTCGCGTTGGTGGGAGGGAGGCTCTGGTTCAGGACACGCCGTTAATACGTCCATGTAGGCTCGTAAAAAACATCCATGTTTTTTACGGTCCTGAACCAGAGCCTCCCTCCCACCAACGCTCCTTCCAGCTATTGTTATTGCATGCTGATATTGTTTGTTGGCGTTCTGCACATGGTCTGGGGCTGCGGCAGGGATGGCTTTTCGGGACCGTCAAAAACATGGATGTTTTTGTCGAGCGTACAGGGACGTATTCACAGCGTGTCCCGAAAAGCCATCCCCGCCGCAGACCTCCACCATCATCCTGAAGCCATCACCCAAGCCCGATCATTCAGAAGCAGACCAGGAAGCCGGACGTTTATGCATAAACGCAAGAGTCCCCTCAGCGCCCTCATCACTGCGAATCGCCAGCGCAAACTTCTCGGCCGCGCTGTCCAGCAGACCGCTCATGGACTCATGGCCAACGCGATGCAACAACGCCTTGGTTTCCGCTGTGGCATTCGGCGCGCATTGCCGAACCCGATCAACCGCCTGGCCCAGCAGCTCGTCGATTTCCACCTCAGATTCCGCAACCTGGTGAACAATCCCCAGGCGACAAGCCTCATTGGCATCCACCCGCAACCCCAGCAACGCCAAACGCCGCGCCTGCGTCAGCCCGATCCGCTCCACTACAAACGGAGCAATCTGCGCGGGAATGACACCCAGAGTGGTCTCCGGCATCCCGAACTTCGCCGTCGGCCCGGCGATGGCCATATCCGACACACAAACCAGGCCAAAGCCACCACCCATCACCGCGCCTTCGGTCACTGCAATCACCACCTTCGACGACTCGTTCACCTGCTGAATCATCTGCCCGAACGCCCGGTTCAACCGGTAAAACGGATCCTCCTCACCCTCGGCAGGCTTCTGCCCCCGGGCACCGGCCATGTCCTTGATATCCCCACCAGCACAGAAATGCCCGTCTGCACCGCGCAGAACCACAGCGCGGATGCTGGTATCGCCCTCAACCTGACTGAACACCGTCGAAAGCTCCGCCACCATCTGCAGGCTCATCGCGTTCCGAACGTCCGGTCGGTTAATAGTGACGTGCAGCGCCGGCCCCTGTTTTTCAAGAATAAGCGTTTCACAATGTGGCAAATTGTCCATAAGCATGACTCCAATACCGTTGTCCGGGGACTGGTGGGCAGGTAGGGCCGTTTCGGGACCGTCAAAAACATGGATGTTTTTGTCGAGCGTACACGGATGTATTCACAGCGTGTCCCGAAACGGCCCTACCTGCCCACCAGTCCTTGCTCCAAAGTTGAGATGTCAGAGGTCAATCCCGCTGCTTGCCAGGAAGTGTTCCCATCATCTTGCAGATAATCCCCAACATGATTTCGTCGGCACCACCGCCGATGGACACCAACCGCACATCCCGGAACGCACGGGACACAGGGTTCTCCCACATGTAACCCATGCCACCCCAATACTGCAGACAGCTATCCGTCACCTCACGCCCAAGCCGCCCGGCCTTCAGTTTGGCCATGGATGCCAGCTTCGTCACATCCTTGCCTTCGATATGAAGTTCACAGGCCTGGTAGGTCAGGGCACGCAGTGCTTCCACTTCGGTTTGCAGCTCCGCCAGGCGGAAATGAATCACCTGATTGTTGATCAACGGCTGCCCGAAAGTCTTGCGCTCGCGGCAGTATTCGATGGTTTTGTTGATGCAGTGCTCCAGCGCCTTGATCACATTGGCAGCGCCCCAAAGACGCTCCTCCTGGAACTGCAGCATCTGCATCATGAAGCCTGTGCCCTCGGCCCCGATGCGATAACGCTGCGGTACGCGCACATCGTCAAAGTAAATCTCGGCCGTCTCGGAGGAGCGCATGCCCAGCTTGTTCAGGTGGGGGCTGAAGGAGATACCCGGTGTGTTCATAGGTACGACGAGCAGTGACTTGTTCTTGTGGGGCTTGTCGTCGGAGGTGTTGGCCAGCAGGCAGATAAAGTCGGCCTTGGGGCTGTTGGTGATCCACATTTTGGAGCCGTTGATCACGTAATCATCGCCGTCCTGCTTTGCGGTGGTTTTCATCCCCGCCACGTCGGAGCCGGCCGCCACTTCGCTGACGCCAATACAGCCCACCATATCGCCGGCGATGGCGGGCGTCAGGAAGGTTCGTTTCAGTTCATCGGAGCCAAAGCGTGAAATCGCAGGCGTACACATGTCGGTCTGCACACCCACGGCCAGGGGCACACCGCCGCAGTGAGCGGTGCCCAGTTCTTCCGCCGCCACCAGGTTGTAGCTGTAATCCAGCCCCATGCCGCCGTACTCTTCCGGTTTCTGGATGCCCAGCAGGCCCAGGTTGCCGAGTTTCTTGAAGATATCGTGAATGGGGAATTCGCCGGCTGCTTCCCATTCGTCGCAATGGGGATTGATTTCCTTCTCCACGAAATCGCGGACGGTTTTTCTCAGGGCCTCGTGTTCTGCTGTGAATTTCACGTTCTTGTTCTCCTGACTTGATGGAAGTCCGTGCCTGTTTATTGAGGTGCACGTTCTCTAGCTTGGGTGGCGGCTGTGTGGGCGGGCCTTCGGAAACACGCTCCTTCGGCACATCCATGTGACGCTCGGGCTCCGCCATCCCTGGCTCCGCACGGTTTCTGAAGGCCCGCCCACACAGCCGCTTTTGTCTATAAATTCGTTGCTTCCTGTTCTTTATTTGTCGGATTACGCTTCGCTAATCCGACCTACGTTTCCGGGCCTGCGACTCATGTAGGTCGGATTAGCCAAAGGCGTAATCCGACAAACCATCCTTTCTAAAGGCGGTAACTGGTGGTCCACCGGAACCGGGGCGGAGGGCTTCCCAAAAACGTGGAGCGC
>JBHEPI010000143.1:0-9178 GCA_046260345.1 Marinobacter sp.
TAGGCTGGGATTTCGCCAGTTTCTTCCTGCACATGGCACCGGTGAGCCTGCCGGTACTGGCCGCCGGCCTCACCACCTGCTGGTTTCTGGAAAAGGTGCGCTGGTTCGGTTATGGCGCTCGCCTGCCGAAACCGGTTCGCCGGGTATTGGAAGAGTTTGCGGAAAACGAGCGCACCAAGCGCACCAAGGCCGACCAGGCGGCGTTGTGGGTAAAGGCACTGGCAGCGCTGGTGCTGGTTGTCGGCCTGGCGTTCCACCTTGCAGAAGTCGGTCTGATCGGCCTGTTGGTCATTATCCTGATCACGTCGTTTACCGGTGTGACCGATGAGCACCAGATCGGCAAGGCGTTTCAGGAATCCCTGCCTTTTACTTCTTTGCTGGTGGTGTTCTTTGCCATTGTCGCGGTGATTCATGAACAGCATCTGTTCAAGCCAATCATTGATTTTGTACTCAGCCTGCCGCAGGACCAGCAACCCGGCATGTTCTTTATTGCCAACGGATTGCTGTCGATGATCAGCGATAACGTGTTCGTGGCAACGGTCTATATCAGCGAGATCAAGCAGGCACTGGATGCGGGCAGTATCGACCATGAGCATTTCCAGGAGCTGGCCATCGCCATCAATACGGGCACTAACCTGCCCAGTGTCGCCACCCCCAATGGTCAGGCGGCGTTCCTGTTTCTGCTGACCTCTGCCATTGCTCCGCTGGTGCGTTTGTCCTACGGGCGGATGGTAATCATGGCGTTTCCCTATACCATCGTGATGGGAGCGGTGGGCCTTTTCAGCGTTATCAACCTGGTCTGAAACCGGTAGCCGTTCGCGTTATCGGTAAATGCTGGCTGGCGACCAGTGCATTCCTGCGCAGGTCTGTTACTCTTTTGATGTATTATTAAAATGTATCGGCTAGCGGCAACGATGATAATAAAAGCCAGCGCTCTTAGAAGGTTGTACAGTTTTGTCCGGCATTGCGGGCGGTTACATCCTGCCCGCCCACTGACTCAATTCCTGATTTTATTTCTGTCCCTTGTCGGTTCCTCGCAGGCCCAGTCAATCCGCGATACGCTGAAAGTAGGTTATGTGGATGTGCCTCCGCTGACATACCAGGCCGAAGATGGTCGTGCGGAAGGGATTTTCATTGATCTGACCCGCCGCGTAGCGGAAGAAGCCGGTTATGATCTCGATTTCCGTTATCTGCCGGTAAGTCGCGCCTATTTTTATCTGCGCACCGGTGGCATTGATATCTGGCCCGGCGTTACCAATGTACCGGCCCTTGCGGGTGAAGTACTGGAGAGCTATGTCAGCCCGCTGCCCTTCCAGCTCAGTGCCTGGGGAATGAAAGACGCGCCACCGGTTCTGCACTTCAATGACCTGGAGAACAAGACCCTGATTCTGATCACCGGGTACACCTATGGCGGGTTGGCTGAACGCCTGGAGCGTACCCCTGATATCAAGGTGACCGAAGCGCCCAATCACGGGGCCGCGGTGGCAATGCTGAACCGGGGGCGGGGCGACTATCTGCTGGATTATCAGGACCCGGTAAAGGCCGTGCTGGAGGAGTTTCCGGTTCACGGTATACGTGAGTACCCGGTGCGCACCCGCAATGCTGCCTGGGTGTTCTCGCTGGCTAATCCCATAAGCAGTCAGCTGCGGGAGCAATTTGATGATGCCTACCTTCGTCTTGCAGAACAGGGTGAGGTTCCCCAGCCCAGGGCATTGAGCAAGGGATTTCTGCTTCCCGGCCTGGCGGATCTTCCCTAGGGCTTTATCAACTCGATATCGCCATACCAGGCCCTGGCAGACTCTCCGGTGTTATCGGAATCCGACATGATGGCAACACCTGCCAGCCTGGGTGGTTTACGGCCAAAGGCTTCCTGGTAGTCGGCAACAATGTCCCGCTCCACAGTGACCCACTCACCGGCGCTGTCTGCGCCTGAATTTACCGTGACCATCATTGTGGTGTCTGTAAACGGATTGGCCACGATTTCATCAACTGGCAAGCGGTTGGCCCAGATATAGTTCAGGGCATTGCCCGGCAGTTCTTCCCCGAATACCACCGCCACTGTCTTGCGTTTGGCGCGCTCGAAGAAACCGGCCTCTTCAGGCTCGAATTCGAAAGCCACGTAGATCCGGGCAGGATAGTCATCGCCTGCTTTCTTCCGGGCATTCCCCTTGTCAAAGACATCGGACACCTTCCAGCGCCAGCGCAGGATCAGCGAGTCCCCGGGTTCCACCGATACCCTTGCGATAAGCCCGGATGCACTGTTCTCTGTGGTTGCCTCGACCACCTGCTCGCCATTGTCTTCCACCAGCCGGTAACGGCTATGGCGATCGATTTTCGGAAATTCTAACGGTTCCCAGCCATCGTCAAGGGACGTCATGATGGAGAACGGTTTGATAAGCGAGCGGGCCGCGCTATTTTCCTGAGCGTTTGCTGCCGCAATGAACAGGGCCAGTGCTGCTACCAGGTAAATCCGTGATGTTTTCATGGTCGCCTCCGGTGGTTCCGGTTACTGACCGGTAACCAGGGAATTAGTGCCTTGTTGTTGTGGAGTTTGCTGTATATAGTGTTTATATCCTTGGTTAAGTGCCAGATATAGTGATCAAAGGTTAATCAATCAGTAACCACCTTCATTATGGTACCGGGAATCCGGTGAAAATCCGGAACTGACGCGCAGCGGTATTGGGGAACAAGTGTGGCATAAAGACACTGGCTAACACCGGGAAGTCGCCACGCAAGGCAGAACCACACGGTTCACGCCCCTGAGTCCGAAGACCTGCCAGGGATAAAACTGCACCTTCGCGTTTATAAGGTGAGCAGACCGGACAATGGCACCAACCCGTAGGTCGGATTAGGCGAAGCCGTAATCCGACAGCAGTGTTTTACAACAGCCATATTTGTCGGATTACGGCTTCGCCTAATCCGACCTACGTGGACTTTACGGTAACGCCCCTCCGATTCTCTGCCTGCGCGAAGGACATGGAAAACACGCGTATTCAGGAGAACCGACATGTCCGCCGCTACTCTGGCCGAACCCCAATCCCAACACCGGGATTCCGTGCCAACCGATACTGCCTCCCTACAGGTTATTAAACGCAACGGTACGCTGGTTGGATTTGATCCCGCCAAAATCAGTGTTGCCGTTACCAGGGCCTTCCTGGCCGTGGAAGGTGACGAAGCCGCCGGCTCCGCCCGCATTCACGATTCCGTGGAACGGGTTACTCGGCAGGTTATCCAGGCCATCAGCCGACGCCTGAAAGCCGGCGGCAAAGTGCATATCGAAGACATTCAGGATCAGGTAGAGCTGGCGCTGATGCGGGCGGAAGAGCAGAAGGTGGCCCGCGCCTACGTGCTGTACCGTGAAGATCATGCCCGCCAGCGTGCCATCGACGAGCCGGTGGAAGCGCATCCGCACCTGACGGTGAAGAAAGCGGATGGCAGTAATGCGCCTCTGGATCTGGGCCTGATGAAACAGCAGGTGGAGCAGGCCGCCACCGGGTTGGACGGTATCGATGGCGAGTCCCTGGTGGAAGGGGCGCTGCGGAACCTTTACGACGGTATTGCCGAGGAAGAAGTGCTGTCTGCTCTGATCATGACGGCCCGTGGCCGCATCGAGCAGGAGCCGGATTACAGTGCCGTTACCGCACGCCTGCTGCTGGAACAGTTGCGGCTGGAAACCGCTACTGCCCTGGAACTGCCCCTGAGCCTTCCGCTGTCGGAGGTTTATCCACAGGCCCTGAGCGCGTTTATTCATCAGGGTATTCGCCATGATCTGCTGGATGAGGCAATGGCAGCCTATGATCTGGAGCGGTTGGGTGCAGCACTAAAGCCGGAGCGGGACTACCAGTTTGGCTTCCTGGGCCTGCAGACCCTCTACGACCGCTACTTTGTAAACTGGGAAGGCGACCGCCTGGAATTGCCCCAGGTATTCTTCATGCGCGTGGCAATGGGCCTGGCACTGAAAGAAGACGACCCCAATACCCGCGCTATCGAGTTCTATGACCTGTTGTCGTCGTTCGATTACATGGCCTCCACACCCACGCTGTTTAACAGCGGCACACAGCATTCCCAGCTGTCATCCTGTTATCTCACCACGGTGCAGGACGACCTGGAAGGGATTTACGGTGCCATCCGCGACAATGCCATGTTGTCCAAGTGGGCCGGTGGCCTGGGCAACGACTGGACCCCGGTGCGGGCTTTGGGCTCCCATATCAAAGGCACCAACGGCAGCAGTCAGGGCGTGGTGCCGTTCCTGAAAGTGGTCAACGACACTGCCGTGGCGGTCAACCAGGGCGGAAAGCGCAAGGGCGCAGTCTGTGCCTACCTGGAAAGCTGGCATCTGGACATCGAGGAATTCCTCGAGCTGCGCAAGAACACCGGCGATGAGCGTCGCCGTACCCACGATATGAATACTGCCAACTGGGTGCCGGACCTGCTGATTGAGCGCATGCGCGAAGATAAAGAGTGGACTTTGTTTTCACCCAGCGATGTGCCTGACCTCCACGATCTCTACGGTAACGCCTTCCGCGAACGCTATGAGCATTATGAAGCGCTGGCAGAGCAGGGCAGGATCAAGCTGTTCAAGACAGTTCCCGCCAAGCAGCTCTGGCGCAAAATGCTTACGGTGCTGTTCGAGACCGGCCACCCCTGGATCACCTTCAAGGATCCCTGCAATCTGCGCTCACCCCAGCAGCACCGTGGCGTGGTGCATAGCTCGAATCTTTGTACCGAAATCACCCTGAACACCAGCGCCGACGAAATTGCCGTGTGCAACCTGGGCTCCATCAACCTGGCGGCCCATATCCACGATGGCGAGCTGGACGTGAAGCATCTGGAGCGCACGGTGAATACGGCTGTGCGCATGCTCGATAACGTTGTCGATATCAACTATTACGCCGTACCCCAGGCCAAAAATTCCAACTTCAAGCATCGCCCGGTTGGCCTGGGTTTGATGGGGTTCCAGGATGCGCTGTACCAACTCAACCTGCCGTACACCAGCCCGGAAGCGGTGGAATTTGCCGATGTGGCCATGGAACAGATCAGCTACCTCGCCATCCGCGCCTCTGCCACCCTGGCCGGAGAACGTGGCGCTTACCACAGCTATGAAGGCTCGCTGTGGCACCAGGGTATTCTGCCCATCGACTCCATCAACCTGCTGAAGGAAAACCGCCGCGAGGGCGGGCTGAGCCTGAATACCAGCAGCCGCCTCGACTGGTCACCGGTGCGCGAGCTCGTTGCCAGAAACGGCATGCGTAACAGCAACGTTATGGCGATCGCGCCGACGGCGACTATCTCCAATATCGTGGGTGTATCCCAGTCCATTGAACCGGCGTACCAGAACCTGTTCGTGAAATCGAACCTGTCCGGGGAGTTCACTGTGGTTAATCCTTCCCTGGTCCGTGACCTCAAGGCCGAAGGCCTGTGGGACAACGTCATGGTGAACGACCTGAAGTACTTTGACGGCAGCGTACAGCAGATCGACCGCATTCCGGATGAGCTCAAGGCCCGCTACGCCACCGCGTTTGAAATCGACCCCCGCTGGCTGGTGGAAGCCGCCGCAAGGCGACAGAAATGGCTGGACCAGGCCCAGAGTCTCAACCTCTACATGGCAGAGCCCAGTGGCAAAAAACTGGATGCCCTGTATCAGCTGGCCTGGGAGCGCGGCCTGAAAACCACCTACTACCTGCGCTCCCTGGGTGCCACCGGCGCCGAAAAAACCGCGCCAGTTGCAGCACCGCAGCCGCAGGTGTGCAGCATTGATGAGCCGGATTGTGAGGCTTGTCAGTAACTGATTTTTAGCCACGAAAACCACGAAAGAACACGAAAGCAAAAGCCAAAAGAGACTTTCTTTCCGTCGTTAATCTTTGTTCGTGTTCTTTCGTGGTTTTCGTGGCAAAAAAATTCTTTAAGAGGTAATCACCATGTTGAATTGGGAAGACGAGTCAAAAACCGTATCAGAGCCCGCAGCAACCGGAGCCCCAGCCCCGGTCAATGTTGACGATAAACGCGTTATCAACGGCGAAACCGATATCAACCAACTGGCACCCTTCAAGTACCCCTGGGCCTGGGAGTTCTTCATGAACGCCAACAAAAACCACTGGACTCCACTGGACGTCAACATGGCTCAGGACGTCCACGACTACCACCACCGCCTGAACCCGGCGGAAAAGCACGTGTATGAAAACGTGCTGGCCTACCTGACCACCTCTGACATCCTGGCCATGCGCAACATCGGCCTGGCGGTGATGGAGAAAATGAGCGCGCCGGAACTGCAGATCTACCAGGCCCGCCAGGTGTACGAGGAAGCCATGCACACCTGGGCCTACCAGCACTGCATCGAAACCCTGAACCTGGATCAGAGCGAAATCTACAACCGCTACCGCGTGGTGCCCGCCATCAACGGCAAAATCCAGATGGCCAACCGCCGCCTGGATGCTGCCATGCGTTCCGACATGAACCTGCGCAACAGGGATGATCTGCAGGAATTCATCATGTCCTACCTGTTCTTCGCCGCCGTGTTCGAAGGCACCTGGTTCTACAACGGCTTCAGTCCCATCTTCGCGCTGCAACGCCGCGGCCTGATGCGCGGTACCGGCGAACAGCTGCAATACATCCTGCGGGACGAAGCCATGCACTTCTCGTTCGGGCTGAAAGTGGTGAACCAGATCCTGGAAGAGGAAAACATCGCACTCGACCCCAAAGCGGTCAGCGATATGTGGGAAGAATCGGAAGCCGCCGAAATTGCCTATGCCAACTACATTCTGCGCGATCCGATCCTGGGCTATTCCGCCGAATACCATAGCGAACAGTTCCGCTTCGTCGCTAACCGCCGCGCCAGAACCGTGGGCCTGGACGAACCCTTCCCGGGGGCAAAGAACGTATCACCCTGGCTTGACGAGCAAGCCACCATGCGTAAAGAGAAGAACTTCTTTGAAACCCGGGTGATCGAGTACCAGACCGGGGCGCAACTGGAGTGGTAACCTGACGCACCCCGGCCTGGAGAGCATCAACGTGATTGAAGGCAGCCTGTGTTCACTGGCACCCCTGCGCTTCTTGTGCGACGAGATGCTCATCAGCCTGGCACAGTGGCTCCGCGTCGCCGGATACGATGCCGCCGTGTCCTCTCCCGGGGCTGCGGACCTGCAGTTGGTGGAACGGGCCAAGGCAGAGCAGCGCTGGCTCATCACAGCGGACTCCGACTTGCTGGCGTTTGCCAGCGCGCCTTTCTACGTCATTTTCCTTGCGGAGCAGGGCGAGCAGGCACGACTGCGAGAGCTGACCCTGCAACTGGATCTTGACTGGTGCTTCGCACCGTTCAGTCGCTGCAAAAACTGCAACACCCCACTCCGCTCCGCAACAGACCGGGAAATGACAACCTTCCATCCTGGCGCACCAGACTGGCCTGCGGAAAAGATCCTGGCCTGCGCCCGGTGTCGACAGCTCTACTGGGAGGGAAGCCACGTGAAACGTATGCGCAGGACGCTGGAGTTGATGAATGGATGGCGTTAACCCAGCGGGCTGCGAACCCCTGCAAACCCCTGGCCCAGAACATGAGTATAGATCTGCGTGGTGCGTAAATCAGCGTGACCCAACAGATCCTGCACGGTACGGATATCGTTTCCGCGCTTGAGTAGCTCGGTGGCGAAGGTATGGCGGAAGGTGTGGCAGCCGGCGCGCTTATGGATACCCGCAGCCTTGGCAGCTTCACGTACTGCCCGCTGAACGGAGGAAATATGGCGGTGATGCCGGGTCACATTGCCAAGGTTATCCGTGCTGAGATTCGGAGAGGAAAACAACCACTGCCATTCAAGAGAATTACCAGCGTTGGGGAACTTCCGCGCCAGCGCAAAAGGCAGACTGACTGGGTGTAGAAAATCCTCGCTGCGCTCCTTCCAGGCTTTTTCGATGTTACTGATATGATGCTTTAGGGGGTTCATCAGAGGCGCGGGCATCAGCGTTGTTCTGTCTTTGGCGCCCTTGCCATCACGCACCGTTATTACTTGCTGCTGAAAATCGAGGTCCTTCACCCTTAAACGACAGGCCTCTGTCACCCGAAGACCAGACCCGTAGAGTAACGACGCAATCAGTTTGTTGGGTTGCTGCAACTGATTGATAATTTGCATCGCTTCCTCATGCGTTAACACTACAGGAAGCTTTCGTGGTTTTTTGGAACGCACCACATCGCCAATTTCACCAAGCGGCTGGTCCAACACCTTGTCATACAGAAACACCAACGAATTCAAAGCCTGGTTCTGAGTAGCCGCCGCTACATTACGATGTACCGCTAGCCAGGTGAGAAAATCATTTACATCCTTTGGCCCCATGTCTCGGGGGTGCTTCATTTTATGAAAGCGAATGAAATAGCGGATCCAGTACCAGTAGGTCTGCTCAGTGCGAATGCTGTAATGATTCACCCGGATAACGGCCCGGACCTGATCTCGAAGACGGGACTGCTTTCCTTGCATGGTATGTGGCCTCCTGCCAGCTGCTGTATATTTAAACAGTATTATTGGTGACGTAGATCACGGATGTCAAATGATTGAATGGCACCAGCACGAACCCTGCGCTAAGCTTCTGATTTATAGATATCTGGATGGAAGCAGGTGTCAAAAAAGTCCGTGATAATAAAACGGTCAAATTTGTGTAATCACAGAGGCTTCAGTCCAATTGCTGTTAAAGGTCTGGGCTCCGGTGCGCTTTGGTATGGTGTACAGGCAATAAATTGGTGCTCGGCCTCGCCAGAAAACAGCCTTCAGTCCGGTAACGGTTTGGACGGCTAATCCGGTGTTCAGGTCGCGGGGTAATCCGGCGAAAACATCGGGCAGCATCCGTGCACTTCGTGTTCTGGTTCCTAGCGCCATGGGTCATGCTGGTGCAAAGTATCAGGAGTCGGCCTTCGAAATTGGGTGCCCGCTCAAAATTAGGGGTGAGCCGGCCCTTTAACAAGTCGCTGTAGTTCGCGGCCGAGGCCGCCGGACGCCCTTTTCATTGCGGCTTCGCCTCCATTACAAGGTCGCCGCTAAGCTCAGCGTTACGTGTCAAATCCGTCTCATTTCCGGCCTTGCCCCTCTTTTCTTTTGGTATCATTATTGATATCGTTTATCTATGGCAGATGTAGAAGATACTCTCGCTAAAATGCGAGTCAACCCCAAAAGCATAAGGTTCAATGACTTATGCAAGG
>JBHEPI010000152.1:0-13213 GCA_046260345.1 Marinobacter sp.
GTTTCTGGTTTTACTGCTATTGGTAGCATTTTACCGCCCGGCACCGAATAACCGCAATTCATGTTTTTTATGTTGTGCATTCTTTTTTGGAATACTATGCTTTTGTGCGGGGGCTCGGTCGCGCCATCCCTGGCGCTCCACGGTTTTGGGAGGCCCCTATCGCCATGCTTCTTGAACATGTGAATCGCCTGCGGGAAGCAAGGACCGTAGGTCGGATAGAGCGAAGCGAAATCCGACATCATTGCCGCGATCAACATTCTGTCGGATTACGCCTTCGGCTAATCCGACCTACATAACTCCCAATGTCGGGGAGCATGCCGGGAAGCCCCTTCCAAAAATGTGGAGCGCCAGGGATGGCGCGACCGAGCCCTACAGGGACGTATTCACGGGCGTTTTTTGGAAGGGGCTTCCCGGCATGCGACCTCCACCCAAATATGAGGTACAAAATTGGACTCGAGCTCTCTTAAAGCCTTCCTCACTATCGTAGACCAGGAGTCATTCTCCGAAGCCGCCGAACTGCTGCACCTGACGCAGCCGGCCATCAGCAAGCGGCTGGCGGCGCTGGAGAGTCAGCTGGGAACCAAGCTGATTGACCGGAGTAACCGGCAGATCAGGCTGACCGATGCCGGGGCAAGACTGCTGCCCCATGCGCGGCGGATTCTGGATGAGGTTCATAATGCCCGGCAGGCGCTGTCGCAACGGGAAGGGGCAGTTTCCGGGCAATTATCGGTGATTGCCAGCCACCATATCGGGCTTCACCACCTGCCTGCATGGCTGCGACGACTCAACCGTGATTACCCCGAGGTATCGCTGGAACTGCAGTTCATGGACTCGGAGAGTGCCTTTGGCCAGATGCGCAAACGCACGGCTGAACTGGCGTTTGTTACCCTGAGCGAAAGCATGGATCAGGCCTTCGAGGTGCATGTGCGGTGGGAAGATGCCATGGCGTTTGTGGTATCGCCGGAGCACCCCCTGGCATCCCTCGACCAACCCGGGCTGGAAGATTTATCGCGTTACGACGCTCTCCTGCCAGAAGCCGGCACAGCCACTTACCGCTCCATCAGCCGGCTGTTCCTGGACGCGGGGTTACCCCTGAAAATACAGATGCCCACCAACTACCTCGAAACCATCAAAATGATGGCCAGTGTCGGGCTGGGCTGGAGCGTGCTGCCGGTGAGCATGATGGACGAGTCCCTGACGGTATTGTCGGTGCCCCACTCCGTCACCCGAATCCTTGGTGGCGTCGGACTGAAAGGCCGGTCGCTGAGCCCGCAAGCCAGGGCGCTGCTGGAGATTGCCGCCGAGCTGAAATAGCCTGATTACTGCTCCGGTGGCGGCCGCAAGCCGCGCCAGGTGATGACAATAGCAATGGCCATTGCAATCGCCCCACCCCAGAAAGCAGCCGAGGTACTGAAACCGTCCACAAGGAACCCCGACATCCAGGCCCCGATTGCACCACCGGCACCAAACGTCAGCCCGCTATACAACGCCTGCCCCTGGCCATGATGATGCTGCCCGAAAAACCCCTGGATGTACTGAACCGAAATGGCATGGAGCGCGCCATAGGACGCCGCGTGCAGAAGCTGCGCGAAAATCAGCACCGCCAGAATATCCGTCACTTCCGCAATCAACACCCAGCGAATCATCGTCAACGTCAGCGCCGCGATAGCAATCTGCCGCACCGTAAAGCTCCGGGTCAGGCGATGCATCACCAGGAACAACCCGATTTCCGCCAGCACCCCCAGCGACCACAACAGCCCGATCGCCAGCTTGCCATAGCCATGCTGCTCCAGGTGAATACTGAAAAACGTATAGTAGGCGCCGTGCGACACCTGAAGCAGGAAATTCATCAGGAAAAACGTCACCACCGCCGGGTGCGTCACAATTGCCTTCAGGCTGCCTTTGGGCGCAGGCGGCTTACGCTCTCCCCGCTCCGACGGCACCAGAAACGCCGACACCGCAATCCCTGCAAACACCGGCAACAACAACCAGGGCAGCAGGTTGATAGGCACCAGCTCCAGAAGCCCACCCACCAGCGCTACAGCGCCGATAAAACCCACAGAACCCCAGAGCCGAACCTTGCCGTACTTGTCCCGCTGCGCACCTAACGACCGCAGGGTAATCACCTCATACAACGGCAGAATCGCATTCCAGAAAAACGTGAACGCCAGCATCACCAGCAACAGCCCGTAGAACCCGGGCTCCATAAACACACCGGCAAAAAACAGCGAACCGGTGATCGCCCCGAAGCGAACCAGGCGAACCCGCTGCCCGGTCCGGTCGCCGAGCCAGCCCCAGACGCTGGGGGCAATAATTTTGGTCAGCTGGATGGTCGCCATGAGCGTGGCGATTTCAAGATAAGAGAAGCCGCGGCCTTCCAGGTAGAGAGACCAGTACGGCAGGAGGCCGCCCAGGAGCGCGAAAAACCAGAAGTAGAGGTTGGATAGTCGCCAGTAAATAACAAAACCTCTTTCGAGATATCAGAAAAGTCTGGCGGCTTTGGCGGGCAACCTGGTTCAAAAACGTGGAGCGCCATGGATGGCGCGACCGAGCCCTACAGGGATGTATTTACGGGCGTTTTTTGAACCAGGTTGCCCGCCAAAGCTGCTTCGCGAATTTTGACTATATGCTTATTGTCGGATTACGCCTTTGGCTAATCCGACCTACGGTGCTACGGGGCTATATGCTTATTGTCGGATTACGGCTTTGCCTAATCCGACCTACGGGAGTAGGCTTGCCGGGCTAGAGTTGGCCGATGTCAGGGGTTGAGACTGAAACATCGCCATTCTGCCCGCGCTGCCGCAGGTAATGATCCATCAACACGATGGCCATCATCGCCTCGGCAATCGGCGTGGCACGGATGCCCACGCAGGGATCGTGCCGCCCGGTCGTGATCACCTCCACCGGGTTGCCATGCACATCGATGCTCCGCCCCGGCAAACGCAGGCTGGACGTTGGCTTGAGGGCCATACTTGCCAGAATGGGCTGGCCGGAGGAAATACCGCCGAGAACACCACCAGCCTCATTGGACAGGAATCCTTCAGGTGTCAGCTCATCCCGATGTTCCGTGCCCTTCTGGTCAATGCAGCCAAAACCGGCACCGATTTCCACACCCTTGACCGCATTGATGCTCATCAGCGCATGGGCCAGGTCTGCATCCAGGCGGTCGAATACGGGTTCGCCCAGGCCGGGAGGCACGCCCTCGGCAACCACATTGATGCGGGCACCAATCGAGTTACCCTCTTTGCGCAGAGCATCCATGTAGGCTTCCATTTCGGACACCTTGTCCACATCCGGGCAAAAGAAGGGATTCTGGTGAACCTGTTCCCAGTCCAGCTTTTCGATTTTTATCGGGCCAAGCTGAGACAAATACCCGCGAATCTTCACGCCCAGCCGCTGCTCAAGGTATTTCCGCGCTACAGCACCGGCCGCGACACGCATGGCGGTCTCACGGGCCGACGAACGGCCGCCACCGCGGTAATCCCGCACGCCGTACTTGTGCATGTAGGTGTAATCAGCATGGGCGGGACGAAACTGTTCGGAAATTTTTGAATAGTCCCTGGAGCGCTGGTCCATGTTCTCGATCATCAGCCCGATGGGGGTCCCCGTGGTTTTGCCCTCGAACACACCCGACAGGATCTTTACTTCATCGGCTTCCCGGCGCTGGGTCGTGTGGCGCGACGTGCCCGGTTTCCGGCGATCCAGATCCCGCTGCATGTCCTCTGAAGACAGCTCCAGCCCGGGAGGACAGCCGTCAATGATACATCCCAGCGCGGCACCATGGCTCTCACCAAAACTGGTGACCGTGAACAATTTTCCAAAACTATTTCCCGACATGATTCAGTATCTTATCCAGGGTTTTTAATGTAAGTCTTCAGCAGTCAACAGAAACACACCGTCGCCACCGTTGTCGAATTCCAGCCAGGTAAAGGGCAGATCCGGACAGGCTTCCTGCAGTGCTACCCAACTGTTGCCCACCTCTACAATCAACAGCCCACCCGGGTTCAGGTGCTGCGCGGCCCCGGCAAGAATCCTGCGGGCAATATCCAGGCCGTCACCACCGGCAGCCAGACCCAGCTCGGGCTCATGGCCGTATTCCGCAGGCATATCCGCAATGTCTTCAGCATCTACGTAAGGCGGGTTGCTGAGGATGACATCGTAACGGCCATCGATACCGTCAAAGACATCCGAAAGCACGGTTCTTACCCTGTCACCCACCTCATGATACTCGATGTTGGCAGCAGCTACCTCAAGGGCATCTGGCGAGATATCCGACAGATCCACTTCTGCCTCTTCAAACACGGTGGCTGAAGCAATGCCAATGCAACCACTACCGGTACAGAGATCAAGCACCCTGGCTACCGGATGCTCCCCCAGCCATGGCTGCAGCCCGTTCTGAATCAGTTCTCCCAGCGGAGACCTCGGTACCAGCACCCGCTCATCCACATGAAAGGGCAGCCCCATGAACCAGGCCTCGCCCAGCAGATACGCCAGCGGCACGCGCTCATTGATACGGCGCTCCATGCGCTCCAGGATCAGTTGCCGTTCATCCCGGGTCAGGCGTGCGTCCAGGAACAGGGTATTGTTTTCCAGGGGCAGATGGAGGCTGCGCATGACCAGCTGGACCGCTTCGTCCCAGACATTATCGGTACCGTGGCCAAAAAACAGGGGCGAGTCGGCAAAACGGGACGATACGTAGCGCAGGTAGTCCCTGACAGTGTGCAGGTCATCAATCGGGCTGGTCACAAGCTCTCTTCCTGTCCGGAAATGGTCAAGGAGCGGAATTATACGCTTCCGGAGCGATCATTACAGTGCCAGCGGCCCGGAACTGTTGAGGTTATCTTCGTACCGGTCCAGCGCAGCTGCCATACGCTCACGGCCCAGCTGAATCAGCTCCGGCGCTTTGTGATAGTCATAGCTGCGGCCGGCATTCTTCGGAACGTTAACCAGCAGGTCCGGCGGATACCCGGCAATCTTGTACTGCACCAGGGCGCTCTGCATGGTCTCGATGGTCAGGTTCATCACATCGAATTTGCCAATGCCAAGTTTGTCCCAGTCGATGGTCTCGTGGTCGTCCTTCTGTTTCGACGTTCCCGGTTTGGCCGCTGGCGCGGTTTTCCGCGAGACATTATTTGCAACCGCCTTGCTGATTTTATCGACAGGTGACTCCTCTGCCCCGGCTTCTTTTCTGGCAGAGAACGTCTTGATGGCATCCCAGTCAAACCAGCGCGAAGCCTTGCCCCGGATTTTGTCTACCCATTCGTCCATATCCGCTCCGCCGTCACCGGTGTTCTCGAACACCGCATCCGGCACCCGGCGGCCGCGGTCGTCTTCACCACTGAGATTCACAGCCACCACCATATCCGCATGGGATGAAATAGTCGGGATAATAGGCAAGGGATTCAACAGCGCACCGTCCACCAGCACGCGCCCGTTGAGTACCAGTGGGGTTACCACACTCGGTATCGCAACGGACGCCCTGATAGCCTGGTCCAGCGGTCCTTCCTGGAACCAGATTTCCTTGTGGGCCAGCAAATCGGTGGCAACGGCCGTATAAGCCAGGGGAAGATCTTCAATGCGGGTGTCACCAATCATTTCCCGGACCACGGAAAAGATCTTTTCGCCGCGAATGGCACCGACGGAATTAAAGGTAACATCAAGCAGTTTGAGCACATCAAACTGGCCCAGGCCAGTCACCCAGTCCTTGTACTCCTCCATTTTCCCGGAAGCGAAAACACCACCAATCAACGCGCCCATGGAACAGCCGGAGATGGCAATAATGTCATAGCCACGCTCAACCAGTATCTCGATGGCACCGATATGGGCATAGCCCCTCGCCCCGCCACTACCCAGCGCCAGGGCAACGGTCTTGCCCCTGCCCGGCTTTGCTGAAACGGATGCGTCTTTCCCGGCGGCGGACTGTGCCGCAGAGATGCCCGTGCTGGTGACCACCTGTGAGACACCCGCCGCAGGCTGCTCTTCTTCATCCGGTGATGGGGTATCCGTTGGCTTGCTCATCCCTTTCACCTCGTTATCACCATCACCTCGACCCGATCGCCCTGGCGGTCGGGGTTGGGTATGACAACCGCCGGTCCAACCGTAATAATCGTCTGGCGGCTTTCAGACACGCCGCTTTTACCCAGCACCTGAGTCAGTGACTTCGCAGCGTTCTCCGCCCGTTCCATGGATTCTTCCAGGCTTTCGTCTTCCTGTAGCTCGGAATAAGCCGTCAGAACTACCCTGGCGCCCTCTTCTCCGGCCCAGTCATTGATGATACGCCTGTCCGAACCTGACCAGTCAAACCGGTATGTAATGCTACCCTGCCATGGCACGATAATCGGCCCCCTGATCCGCGCGCTCTCGTTGCCAAGCCCGGGGATGTCAGTGCCCTGGGGCGATACCAGATGCTCCACCCAGATATACTCGCGCTGATTTCCCCGCGTGACGGTATAAACCAGTGTCAGCCAGGGCTGCCCGTTTTCATCAATCGACCCCGCCACCAGGTAATCCTGATTACTGTCCCGGCCATAAAGCTTGGACTGATCGAATATCTGGTTTGCCCACACATTACTGCGTCCGCAGTTGCGCCCGGAGCACTCAAACAGTATCTGGGCTCCCCGGGCCTGAAGCTCCCGCAGATAGTGGTCCCGGGCCTCCTCGCGGTTGGCACCCCGCTGCACCTGGTACAACTCGCCCACACCCTTGACAGGCAGTCTGGCCATAGTCGACGAGCGGATTTCATTGTTCACCTCCCTGACCGGGCTGAAAAGCACCAGATGGCCGGGAGATTCTATATTCACCTCTTCGTCCAGTTCTGCATCCGGGAAGGGCTTCGGTGGAGGCACCTGGGCGGACACAGAGGTTATCCAGCCCAGGCAGAACACCGCCAAACACACTACAAATCGCGACAAGCGCTTACTATGCATCGTTTAAAAAGCCTCTGACTGCATCGACAACCGGCCCGATATCCCCATCCAGGTGGCAATGATGGCCCCCGGGAACAGAAACCAGGTCCAGGCTGGCAATGGCTTTGGTTCGTGAAACAAGCTCAGGGCGTTGCGCCAGCAGACCGTTTTCGGCCTTCAGGAAACGGGTTGGCGTAACAACGTGTCCCAGGCATGCCTCCACTTGTGCTTCGTCCATCATGATCATCGAAGGATGCCGTAACCGGGAGTCGGTGCGCCAGACGTAACCGTCCCCTTTGCTCTCCATGCTCCGGTCAATCAGCATGTCTGCAGCCTCCCGGGAGAGCGGAATCATTCCCCCCTGCCTGGCTTTGGCCGCAGACTGCAGGTCAGGGTATACGACGTGTTTGCCGGAACCTGTCATCCGTTTCTCGATCGCCTTGCGCATCTGACCCACCATTTCCTCCGGTTTTCGACTGATGGGCCCGAGACTGTCGATCATCACCAGTCTTCGTACCCGCTCCGGAAAGGCCGCCGCATACAGCACGCTGACAATACCGCCGAGGGAGTGACCAACAAGGTCGACCTGGTCGTCCGGATCTTTGCGGAAATGCGTTTCGACCAGTTCAGCCAGGTCGGCGACATAGTCCATCAGCAGATAACCCTGGCCCGGAGGCCGGTGCCCGGAATGACCGTGGCCCGCCATGTCCAGTGAGTAGACATCTCTGCGTCCGGCCAGTTCCGGAGCCAGCCGGGCAAACGACAGTGCGTTATCCAGCCAGCCGTGAATCATCAGTATCGGACGGTCGTCGGTGGTGCTGGCAGCGGGCCAGTGCAGCCCCGCGAGGGTGATGTGTTTTAATGGCCAGTTGATTTCCCGATGCTCGGCCCGGGCATCGGTAACGGTATCCAGAGCGGTGTCATTCATTGAAACGCTTACATGGTATGGGTGGGTCGGTCCGAGCTCAGTGAACCCGCCAGATAGGATTCAATCTTGGTGCGAGCGGTTTCATCGTCGCCATTGAACTGCACGCCAATGCCGGCTGCACGATTGCCCTGGGCCCCTTTTGGGGTAATCCAGATAACCTTGCCGGCGACCGGGATCTTTTCCGGTTCATCCATCAGGTTCAGCAACAGGAACACCTCATCGCCCAGCTGATACTGCTTCTGTGTGGGTATGAACAGACCACCCTGCCTTATGTAGGGCATGTAGGCCGCATAAAGTACCGCCTTGTCCTTGATGGTCAGGGTAAGAATGCCACTGCGTGCGCCAAAACCAGGCCCCATAGTAAACACCTATCTCTTATTTGATGACCGGAGTCCGGAAACTCCTGATATTTCGCAATCATAGCAGTAGTTGTTCAATACTGCCCTATCCTGCCAGACTCCTGAAGGGGGAAAATCATCCCGCTGCCGGGCGGCGTACCGGCATCAGTTTCTGCCATGCAATCAGTAAGCGCCCTGCTTCAAGCTCCGGGTTGACGTTATAGACACCGGCGGAGCGGGATTCATGGATTGCATCCAGTATCTCATGGGCCCGCCAGGCCGGATTGTGGCTGGCAAGGAACACCAGCATGTCCGCTGCTTCTTCATCCCGGGGCTGGCCACCGGCGGTAATACGGGCCAAATCACCGGCCCAGCCCTCGAAAAGCCACAGGGCACGCTCAAGGCCCATGGCTTTGAAAGGCTTTGCTGCCTCGGCCACCGACAGTTGTCCTTTCATGAAACGCCTGAAATTATCCAGCGCTTCGTCCCGGGTAGTAATGAAGTCGCCAGTGACATATTCCAGCGCCAGACGCGGCGCGTTGGCGGCCAGGCCCAGGGCCTTGTGACATTGCTCCGCAGTCGGACGGTTTTCTTCGTCCAGGTCTTTCACCGCACCGGCCAGCCAGTGCACTGCCTGATCCCGGCCCGGCGTTGCAATCAGCAGGCTCTGACAGCGGGAACGGATGGTCGGCAGAACCGGCCGGCCACTCTCCTGCAACAGCAACAGGGTGACATCGTCAGCCGGCTCTTCCAGGGTTTTCAGCAACGCATTGGCGGAGTTGATGTTGAGCTGGTCGGCTCGGTCGATAATGGCCACCTTGCGTGCTGCCACCTGCGGAGAGCCCACCGCAAACGACGACAGGGCGCGAATCTGGTCAATCTTTATCATCCGGGATTTTTCCGGAGTGTACACACGTATGTCCGGGTGGGTGCCGGCCGCAACCAGCTCACATTGCTTGCAGCTACCGCAGGGTGCGCCGCCCGCCGTATCCGGCCTTTCGCAGACCAGCAGCGCTGCCAGGGCATCCGCAAACAGGCGCTTGCCAACACCGGTCTCGCCGGTCACCAGCAGTGCATGAGGCAACCGCCCTCCGGTCATTCGCTGCATGAGCCTGTTCCAGCTGTCCTGCAGCCAGGCCATTGATGCTATCGACGTGTTCACTCATTCACCTTCAGTGGTTCCCTTCCGGGTGCCCGGTCGGCCTGTCGCTTCATGGTTGCCAGCAGGCGCTTCATCCTGGCCAGCTCACGGCGGGATTGGGTATCGGATTCCCGGCCATAGTAATGTTTGTTGATCATGCGGGCAAAAGCAGTTGCGGTTGCCGCCGCCGCGGGTTTCGCCCGGGCCAGCCGATACGCCAGTTGCGATGGCGTTTCCCCGTGCCGGACGGGCACCCCGGAGCGATCACAGAGTCTATGCCAGCGACCGATCAGACGGCTGAAAGGATCCCGGCTTTCGCCCCGCCGATAGTGCCAGGCGGTTACCAGTCCTGCCAGCAGCAGGCCGGCACCAACAATACCGGCCGTGATATAACCGAGTTCCCGCAAGCCGATTCCCCCGGGCAAGCGGGACATCAGGTCCATCTGTGACTGGCCCTGGTAACCGACCACCCATCGTTGCCAGTGGTAATTGATTCGGTCCAGTTGCAACGACGCCCACTGAAGCACTGCCATGTCGCCGTAGCGCTGGGGCGATGTCCAGTCGTTCTCCAGGAACGAGCCCTCCTCTGCCATGGCATCCCGCAGGCCGGATTCAATCCGCTGGGGGGCAATAGCGGCCGTGGGGTCCATGCGCACCCAGCCCTGGCCAGGCAGCCAGGCTTCTACCCATGCGTGGGCATCATACTGGCGAACAATCAGGTACTCGTCGTCTGCACCCGAATCGCCACCCTGGTAACCCACCACCACCCGCGCGGGAATACCCGCAGCACGGAGCACGAAGGTGGCGGCGCCGGCATAATGGGCACAGAACCCGCGCTTTTCGTCAAACAGCAGGGCATCAATACCATCATCCGGCATAGCCGGCGGCCGCAGCGTGTAAAAATATTCCTGCTGACGAAACCGGTCCAGCAGGTGCTGGACGATAGCCACCGGGTCGTCGTATTCGTCGGCAAGTTCCTGAGCGAGCGCCCTGGCCCTGGGATTCCCGGTGCGTGGCAACTGAAGGTAACGCTCAACCCTGTCAGGTTCAGCACCAGCCACTCCGGGCAGATCTTGCCCGGAAAGCGCCATACGGTATCTGACCGGGCTGTCCGCCGGCCGGTCAAAGCGGAACAGGTCTTCGTCGTTGGGTTTTACGTTGTCGGAGACCGCCCGCGAATTTTCCAGGGCAAACGCCCAGGTCTGGTCGGTAGGCTCCATCAGCACATCGTACTGGTTCGGTTCCAGGTCGCCCACACCGCCATCAACAGAGACCCGCCCCGGCCTGCGGAACCGATCCCCGAAGCCCTGCTCCCATGTCTCGCCGTCCAGGCGGTCCAGAATCAGCCCGCGCCAGTAGCGGTCACGATACCGCGGCATCTCGCCGCCGAAGGTAACCCGGAAAGCCCGTTCGCTGCTCTGGGCCAGGCTGGAGATGTCACCGGGTGTCATCGAATCACTGATACCGGTGCGCGCTTCTCCTGACACCAGCGGCACACTCCACAAGGGGGCCATGCGGGGGAAGAACACGAACAGCAGCACCACAATCGGCAGGGTTTTGAGCAGCATCATTCCCAGGCGCCGCCAACCGGATGCCATCGCCCCTGGGATATCCGGCGCATTGACCACCTGCAGGCCAACCAGCAACAGCACGACACCGGCCAGGTTGATCACACTCCAGTGAATTTCCTGATGAAACAGAAAGTTGACCGTCGCCAGATACACCAGAATAAAGAACAACACATAGAAGTCCCGCACCGAGCGGGTCTCCAGCCATTTCAGCCCTACCGCCAGCACAAAGAAGGACGCCGCCGTCTCTACCGTAAAGCGCCCCTGAACGGTGGCGATATAAACCGCCACCAAGACCAGCATAATACCGGAGCGCAACCATTTGCCCGGTAACCTTACCCGCCCGGACTGGGCCAGCCAGCGCCAACCCGCCAGCACCGCGCAACTGGCGATCAGCCATAGCGGCAGACGATCCCACTGGGGCACCAGCAGCAATGAAAAGCTGGCAATCAGCCAGATCAGGGCTTTACCGGACACCAACTCGGCCGCTTCGGGACCCTCATGGTTCATGGCCCGGTTTAGAAAACGCTTCATCATAGCGCCTGCTCCCCGCCGGTTTGAGCCGGGCGACCGACGCCTTCACCAGCGCGGGTACCATGGGGAAGCGGCCCTCCCTGCCGCGGCTGCTCCAGACCAAACACTGCCAACGCCTTGAGGCAGCGGCTGGTATGAGCCGCCCCGGTGTCCGGCTCTATCACCTGCCCCGGCAGGTTCAGTCCGAAACGGCTATGACTTCGCGAACGGTCCAGAATCTGGTGCGCCAGGTATCCCAGCCGCAATTCCCTGTCCACGCCCCCGAAGGCATCGTAATCGAGCCAGTGAGGGCTCCCCTGCTCACCTTCCCAGTCTGCAATGACCATCTCACCGGTGCGGGCATAGCGTTTCCATTGTACCCGCTGGCTCATGTCACCTTCCCGCCAGGGGCGTATCTCCGCATGATCATTGCCATCGATGGAGCGGGATTTCGAGGATTCTTCACCATCCTGCACCGTGCTCATCACCTCCGGTGCAGGCAGCGGACTGGGATAGACAATGCTTGATGTGACGGGCCGCAGCCAGGACCACGCCCGGAACAGCCCGAACGGAAACCGGGTTTCCACCAGAATGCGGTCGGGTTGCAGATAGCCTCGCTGGCAGGAGGGAACAGAAAGGCTCAGATCCGCCTGCTGGCCGGCAGGAATATGCTGCTGGCTAAGGACCACATCATCACAGGCCAGGGACAGAGCCAGGGTATCATGGCGCCGGGATACAGCCCGCAGGCGGAACGGAATCAGGTCTCCCGCAAAACCCTCGCCAGCCTGAATCAGAGTCAGTTCAAGCCCGGACAGATTGCGGTGAGTCTGGTGCATGGCCGCCACTGCAACTGCAGCCAGAAGGAAGGTCAGCAGGTAGATCAGGCTGTTCTGGTAGTTGATGCCGGTGATCAGCATGATCAGCAACAACCCGGCAAAAACAACACCCGCACCGGTGGGCAGGATAAAGATATTGCGCTGCCCGAATGTCCGCTGGTCAGAGCGGGGAATGCGATGATTCACCCAGCGCTGCCAGTGCTTGCGAATAGCCTTGAACATAAGTGCCCTGTTACCAAACCGGTTTGATCAGGCCCCAACTATAAACACGTTTTCGGCGCTTTACAGAAGAATACTGCAATTACTCCGATTCTGATCACAAATACCACAGAAACGGCTTGAAATACGGCCCCCACGGCAGAATACTGATCAAAAGGAGCCTACTGACTGCAGTCGATTTTCAGCAGCCCCTCTGTTATTTCGCGTTTGGACACGGCAAGAGGCTACGTCATGATACGCCGCACACCCCTTTATATTGCCCTGGCTGGCACCGCTGGCCTGGCCGCATCCTTTGCATCTCCCCTGACAGCAGGCGTACAGGCTCTGTCATCCGACGAGATGGTTGAAACCTACGTGAAGGATTCCGCTGTTATCGTCGTACCCAAGGACCGTCAGAAAAGCGAAGCGGACCGCCGGCAGATTCTCCGCTCCCTGACCATATCACCGGGAGAGCCGGTGCTGACAGAAGCGGAAGAAGAAGCCTACCGCGAAGCCCTGGAGCGTTTCCAGCGTGAAGGCAAATCCGATGCACTGGAGAGTGCGGAAGAGGAGTTCCTCCGCAGGGCTTTGTTGTTCCCCCAGGAAGAACTGGCCCGTGCGCAGCCGCCGAGGGACCTCACCCCGAACATTCCGCCGATTATCTTCGGACAACAGGCGGAAATCCCGGACGAGCCCTTCACCCAGACCTTCCTCAACGATCAGCTGAGCCTCGGGTTTGACGGCCAGAACCTGAATTTCTCCATCGGCAACCCGCCAGGCATTGAT
>JBHEPI010000193.1:0-5628 GCA_046260345.1 Marinobacter sp.
CTGCGGCACAACGCCATGGAGCATGCGAGGCATCTGAAGCGCCCCCATGCGGGAACGCCTCACGACTGGGAAGAGTGGGAGCGATACAAAGCAGAGCATCCCGACGAAGTCGAAGATGACGACGCCGGTGACACCGGTAGAGAGCGCTAGCGCTTCTCAAGCATCCCGGACAAACGCTCATCCTTCGCCCGCCAGAGATCACCCAGCCAATTCTTGATGTTTCTCCGGTGTTCTCCATCACTCGCGTAATCCCGGCCCTTCAGGTGCTCGGGGATCGTCACCGTATCAATGTTCATTTTTACCGCGCTGACCCGGCCACAGAGAAAATCCCAGAAACTGGGCGCACCGCCGGGGTAAGCGATCGTCACGTCTACCAGGGTATCAATGGAATCTCCCATGGCGTCCAGCACAAAAGCCACGCCGCCCGCCTTGGGCGTCAGCAGATGTGTGTACTTTGATTTCGACTTGTCGTGCTTGGCCTGGGTAAAGCGGGTGCCTTCCACAAAATTCATCACGCTGACCGGGGTGAAGCGGAATTTCTCGCAGGCCTGGCGGGTCGCTTTCAGGTCTTCACCACGCTTTTCCGGGTGCTTGATCAGGTATTCGCGGGTGTAGCGCTTCATGAACGGGAAATCCAGTCCCCACCAGGCCAGGCCGATGACCGGCACCCAGATCAGTTGTTGCTTGAGGAAGAACTTGAGAAACGGTGCCCTGCGGTTGAATACCCGCTGCATGGCGAAGATATCGACCCAGCTCTGGTGGTTGCTGAGCACCAGGTACCAGCTTTCCCGTTCGAGTTTTTCGTCACCGTGGACGGTCCATTGGGTGCCCTGTGTGAGCTTCATCCAGCCGGTGTTGCAGGCCACCCAGGCTTCGGCAATCCAGATGATGGCTTTGGTGCACAGAATCCGGAAACCCTGATGGGGGATGATGAGCTTGAAGATGGCCGGGATGTAGAGCAACAGACACCAGAACAGGGTGTTGAGGCCCAGAAGGATGGAGCTGATGATGCCGATGACCGGGGCTGGCAGGAAGCTGAGCATGGTTGTCCTGTTTTTGGTTTTGTGTCGATGGGCGAATGATACCAATGGTTGGCAGGTTTGGGCAGTGGCCTTAAGTGACCGGTTTGCCAATGGTGATGGACGTTCTTGCCATAGCCGCGCCTGGGGTTGGCCGGTAATCTTGACTCCAGCCTGTTGGCTTTGGAGCAATGGTGAGGAGTGGACAGGCCTTCGTCAGACACGCTGTGAACCCATCCATGGGGGCTCGGCATTGCCATCCATGGCAATGCACGGTCTGCCAAAGGCCTGCCCACTCCTCCCCTGATACTGTTCAGTTACCGCTCACTGGCCACCACAATTTTATAAACGAAATAGACTATTTGGGTGAATCCCGTACCAACGATGGACACTTCAATGCCCGATCCACTGCATTACGCCTTCAACAAAGCCTCGGGAATAACCCGGCAAACGGCACTTTACGCCGGTAACGCCTTCGACCGGGTATTCCGTGCAGCAAGCCTCGTCCAGGCCGGGCAGACGCCGTTCGAGACCCTGTATACCGATGGGCTGGTGAGCCTGCGGTATTACCCGCCACTGGCCGAGGATTTTATCGAGCTGGATGGTGAGATGATCGACGTGGAGCGCACGCCCCACAAGACTCCGATTGTGATTGTGCCGCCGCTGGCGGTGAACATGCTGATCTACGACCTGTTTCCCCAGCGCAGCCTGGTGCGGTTCCTGCGGGCGCAAGGGTTTGAGGTGTACCTGATTGACTGGGGCGTGCCAACCCGGCAGCACAGCCACTATAACCTTCACACCTACGTCGCGGAGCTGCTGCCGGCGTACCTGAACCGGGTGCGGGAGCACAGTGGCGAACAGGAGCTGTCGCTGCACGGCTGGAGCCTGGGCGGGATGTTCACGCTGTTCTACTCCGCCCTCAGCCGCGACCAGCACATCCGCAACGCCATCGTGCTGGGCTCCCCCATCGACAGCCACGCCTCCGGCCTGATGGGATTGATGTACCAGCGGGTCTCCGACGTGGCGGACTTCGTCCGCAAACGCACCGGCTTCCGCCTGCACGACGTCAAACCCTACTGGTTCCACACCCCCGGCTGGGCCAACACCATCGGCTTCAAACTCACCAACCCCATCGGCAGCGTGATGGGCTACTGGGAACTCATCGTCCGCCTCGGCGACCGCGACTTCGTCGCCAGCCACGCCACCACCTCAGCCTTCCTCGACCGCATGGTCGCCTACCCAGGCGGCATTGTTCAGGACGCGGTGGTACGCCTGTGGATCGACAACGAACTCTCAAAAGGCCAGATCCAGATCGGCGAAGACGTCGCCAAACTGGAAAACGTCAACGCCAACCTACTCGCCATCGCCGGCGACAGCGACACCCTGGCCACCCCCGGCGCGGTCAAGCGCATCGAAGATCACGTGAGTTCAAAAGACGTCACCTTCCGGGTTACTCCCGGTGGGCACATGGGAATCCTGGCTGGCAGCAAGGCGCCTAGGGAAAGCTGGATGGAAATGTCGGAGTGGCTGGCTGAAAGATCGAATTGACTCAATCTGATTGCATATCTGGAGGACGGCCGGCACGAAAGCCGGAAGCACGGATCGGGCAGGGTTGTCCAAAACTGTGCGGAGCCAGGGATGGCGGAGCCCAAGCGTCACATGGATGTGCCGAAGGAGCGTGTTTTGGCCAACCCTGCCCGAGACGTGCCTCAACCACGGTCAGAGGTTATTCAGGGCAGCAGGCAACTCAGAAAGACTACGAATCAAAGCATTAGGCTCGATCCCCCAGTCCTCAAAAACCTTCCCGGCATCCCGCTGCACCCAAATCGCCATCAAACCAGCCGCCCGGGCCCCGATCACATCCCAGGCATTACTCGACACCAGACACAACGGCTGATCCATCGCCCCCGTCGCCCGCCGCGCATAGGCATACACTGCCGGATCCGGCTTGAAACTCTTAATGTCGTCCACCGACACCAACCCATCAAACATCGCCAGCAGATCATTGTGCCCCAGCACCTTCTCCAGCGCCGGATAGGTACCGTTGGAAAACGCATACATCAGATAATCCCCCTCCAGGGACTTCAGCGCCGGCAGCGCATCATCAAACGCCGGCAGGGAAAGATAGGCGCCCATCAGCTCATCCTCCCGCTGCTGGCTCAACGCCAAACCATGGCTGGCCATCGCATACCGTAATGCCTGCCGGGTACAGGCCCCGAAATCCTCATACATCCGCATCAGACCCTTGCGGAAAGAGAACTCCAGTTGCTTCTCCCGCCACTGGGCACTGACCGATTCCGCCGCGTCCCCCGCATCCGGTACCAGCAAGTCGGCCATACCCATGGGGTCGACCAGGGTACCGTAAACATCAAACGCCAGAATCGGCTTCATCGGGTTCTCCTTTGTCATCCAGTCAGCTTTACTGCATCGTAAACTATGCGACGCCACAATTTGAATGCTCACTCAAACTTTTCGGTAACCGGAATTCATGGTTAAAGCTCTGCGCAGATTCGTCCTGGCAATGTCCCTGGTCATGGTAGCCGCCTGTACCACCTCTCCGGCCATGTATCAGCCAGCGACCACCCAACTGAAATCGGGGAGCGCCTCCGACTTTGATCAGTATCTGGCGGAAACCCGGGAACACCTGAGCGAAAACCTGGAGCCCGTGCCCGACTTCCCCCGGGACCAGCAGATCGAATGGAACATGCCTTTCCGAAACACACCGGCCGCGCACTGCGAGCCAGAACAGACCCGGGGAATCCTGCTGGTGCACGGGCTGAGCGACTCGCCCTTTGTGTTCCGGGACTTCGCAAGGGTGCTGGCCGACCAGTGCGTGGAAGTTCGCACGGTTCTGCTCCAGGGCCACGGCACCCGCCCCGGTGACCTGGTGACAACCGACGCTGATATCTGGCGAGCGCAGGTTCGAGAGCACTTCGATGCCCTGGCAGAGGATGTGGATATCCCCTTTATCGGTGGCTTTTCCCTGGGCGGCGCCCTCGCCACTGAACGCGCCCTGGCCGCGGACAGCGCCAAGCCAGCTGGCCTGGTAGTTCTGGCACCAGCCTGGGAGCTCAACGGCCTGAAGGACTACCTCTGGCTGGCCAGCACCGCACGACTGTTCAGGGATTTTGTGGAGGAAGAGCCGGAGCTCAATCCGGTCAAGTATGAGTCATTCGCCACCAACTCGGCTGTTCAGCTGTCCGATGTGCTCGATAACGTTCAGGATCTGCTGTCCCAATATCGTGAAATCGACCTGCCTGTGCTGGTGGCGGCAACCGAGGCAGACTCGGTGATCAACCTGGAGTTTCTGGTCACCCAGTTCCGCACCCGCTTCACCAATCCGGACAACCGCATGCTGGTGTTCCGCGACCTGCGCAAACCCTGGCCGAAAGCCTGGCAGGACGACCGCATTGTCAGCTACAACAGTTACCTTCCGGACAACAACATCCTGGAATTTTCCCACCAGTCGCTGGCCATTGCGCCCGATAACGAACTTTACGGACTGGGCAAACCTCTACAACGTTGCCTGGAGCCCAACCTCATCAGCCTAGAGGATTGCCGCCAGCTTACGGAGAAAGACCTGTGGTTCAGTGCCTGGCACGACACTGAAAAACCGGTGCTCACCAGCCGGCTGACTTACAATCCCTGGTTCAACGAAATGGCCGACGCACTGACGGAATTTGTACTGGCACAGGAAAAACCCTGATTCCTGAAGTACACTCCCATTCATGAACTCCATCGATACATTCAACCTCGACATTCGCTCCCTGAGCACCTTTATTGCCGTGCTGGATGAGGGCAGCGTATCCCGGGCAGCTGTACGCCTGGGCGTGAGCCAGTCAGCCGTGAGCCACACCCTCGACCGCCTGCGCCAGGCCCTGGGCGATGCCCTGTTCGTGAAGTCCGGCCGTGGCATCGTGCCCACCCGTTACGCGGTCCAGGCCGGGCCCCACGTTCGCCAGATACTCGACGACCTCCACTCCCTGTCCTCGGGCCCGCCGTTCACCCCTGCCAGCGCCGAATTTACCTTCACCGTCGCTGCCAACGACTACCAGCGTGACCTGCTGCTACCCGGGCTGCTATCAGTCCTCCGGCGGGACGCCCCGGGCATCCGCCTGCAGGTAATTCCGTCCGGCATCCCCACGGCCGATATGCTGCGCAAGGACCTGTGCGACCTGATCCTCTCCCCCCACGCCCCGGAAGCGACGGACATCATGCAACGGGGCCTGATGGCGGATCGCATGGTGGTTTTCTACGATCCGGCCCACCGGCAGGCACCGGAATCCCTGGCGGATTACCTGCAGGCGGACCACATCGGCATCCTGTTCGGCACCGGCGAGAAAACCGCCTTTGAAGGCTCCCTCTCAGCCCGGGGCCTGAGCCGGAAAACCGCTGTCACCGTATCCAACTTCTCCGGCCTGCCCGGTTTCCTGCGCGGAACCGACATGCTTGCCACGGCGCCGAAACGCATGAGTGAACACTTACTGCAAGACTTTGCCACAGCGCCCCTGCCCTTCGACTACAAGCCCTTCACCATGCTGATGTTATGGCACAAACGAAACCAGAATGACCCCGCCCACCGCTGGATCCGCAACCATGTAAACGGTGT
>JBHEPI010000204.1:0-8589 GCA_046260345.1 Marinobacter sp.
CATCACCCCGGAGCGCGCAGAACAGGTTCTGTTCTCCGACCCCTACTACAACACTCCCGGCGGATGGTTCGCGCGCACTGACTTCGACACGGATGGCACCGATATGGATGCAATGGACGGCCTGACCGTGGGCGTTCAGCGCGGCACCACGATGGACACCTACGTCACCGAGGAAATGGGCGACGTTGTGAAAATCAATCGCTACACCACCGCTGACGACATGGTGCTGGACCTGGAAGGCCAGCGCCTGGACGTGGTATTCCTGGATTACCCGGTAGGCGAGCAGACCATCCTGGGCAAAGACGGCTTCAAGGAAGTCGGCGAGCCGGTCAAACTGGGTGAAGGTGTAGGCGTTGCCATGCGCAAGCGTGACGCCGACCTGGCCGAAGAGGTGAACGCCGCGCTGGCGACACTGAAAGAAGATGGTACCTACGACACCATCATGGAGAAATACTTCGCCTACGACATCAAGATGTAAGAATGCTTGATCTGAAAGGTTACGGCCCCGCCCTGCTGGACGGGGCCGTTATTACCATTGAACTGGCCTTCCTTTCCCTCGCGCTGTCACTGGCCCTCGGACTGATCGGCGCGTCTGCCAAACTCTCGGGCAGCCGCATTGCCGTGGGCGTGGCAACCACCTACACCACGATGATTCGCGGTGTGCCGGACCTGGTGATGATGATGCTGTTCTATTACGGCGGCCAGGTAACGGTAAACGCATTATCCGATGCCCTTTACGACGCTTACGGCATCGATTTCTTTTTCCAGTTTGATCCTTTTATATCCGGTGTGATTACCATCGGCCTGATATTCGGTGCCTACATGACCGAAACCTTTCGCGGCGCTTTTCTTGCCGTCGAAAGTGGCCAGATTGAAGCCGCACGAGCCTATGGTTTCAGCCGTTGGCACACTTTCCGCCGGATCATTTTTCCCCAGATGTTGCGCCACGCCCTGCCAGGCCTGGGCAACAACTGGCAGGTACTGCTCAAGACCACGGCGCTGGTCTCTATCATTGGCCTGACCGATATGGTCAGGGTGGCCGAGGAAGCGGCCAAGGCAGAACGCATGCCGTTTCACTTTTTCATTCCGGTAGCCTTCGTGTATCTGAGCCTGACCGCAGGCTCGGAACTGCTCATTCGCTGGCTCAACAAACGCGCCAACAAGGGCGTGGTCCAGGGGAGCTGATCCATGCCTGAATTTCTGGCCGCATTTATCAACGACAGCGTTATCCTGAACGGCCCCACGCTTCTGCAGTACTGGGACGGGCTGGTGACCACCGCTCAGCTGGTGTTTCTGTCGCTGGTCGTGGGGTTGCTTCTGGCCGTGCCACTGGCGATCATGCGCACCTCCCGCAACCCGTTGATCAGCGTACCGGTGTGGCTTTACACCTATGTGTTCCGCGGCACGCCACTGCTGATTCAGCTGTACATCATTTACTACGGCATCGCACAGATTCACGGCATCCAGCAGACCTTCTGGTGGGAAATATTCCGCGAAGCTTTCTACCCGGCCCTGCTGGCCTTCACCCTGAACACCGCCGCCTACACCACCGAAATTATCCGTGGCGCCATCGTTGCCACGCCTAACGGTGAAATAGAAGCCGCCAAAGCCTATGGCATGAGCTGGGCACTGCGCATACGCCGCATCATCCTGCCCAGCGCCGCCCGCCGTGCGGTACAAGCCTATTCGAACGAAGTCATTTTCATGCTTCATGCCAGCGCCATTGCCAGTGTGGTAACCCTGGTGGATCTGACCGGGGCGGCGCGGAATATCTATTCCCGCTTCTACGCCCCCTTCGAGGCATTTATCTTTGTGGCGCTGGTCTACATGGCACTGACCTTCTTGCTGGTATTTGCGTTCCGCAAACTGGAAAACTATCTGTTACAGCATCAGCGGCCGGTGAGTGGCTGATACCCCGTAACCCAAGGAGGCCGGGAAACACATGAGCGTTCGTGAATTGCTGTTTGGCCCCGGCCGCGACTGGCTTTCCCACACCTTGTCCACTGCAGAGCATGCTACTTCCGAGAAGGTGGTCGTGCTGGATGATGGGACCGGGCTGCAGCTGCAGGATTCGGGATTGCTGTACCTGGAACCGCCTGCCAACCGCCCCAACCCCAACCACGAGTCACTGATTGTTTCCGCCGGCGTTCATGGCAATGAAACAGCGCCCATTGAGGTTCTGAACAACCTGCTGAACGAGCTGATGGACGGGGAATGGCAACTGGCCTGCCCTGTGTTGCTGATATTCGGAAACCCTCCCGCCATGGGGGCCAGTGCACGGTTCATTGATGTGAATCTCAACCGGCTTTTCGGCGGTGCCCATCGCAGACCTGAATACCAGGGCCTGCCCGAGGCGGAGCGTGCGTGGTCGCTGGAGCGGGCCTGTGAAGCTTTTGCCGCGAAGCATTCTGCCAATCTCTGCCACTATGACCTGCACACCGCTATTCGCCCCTCCCTGCGGGAGAGGTTCGCACTCTATCCTTTTGTACAAGGACGGGATGTTCCGGCAAGTCAGGTTGATTTCCTGCTGGAAGCAGACGTGGACACCCTGTTGTTGCAGCACCGGGAAGGCACTACCTTTGCCTCGTTTTGCTCAACCACTCTCGGCGCAGAAAGTTTTACTGTCGAACTTGGCAAGGTCCGGCCTTTCGGGCAAAACGATCTCACCCGATTTACGGGAATCAGCAATGCGCTTCGGCGGCGGATGAAAGGTGAAAAGCCATCAGAACGGGGAAGATCGCCCGGGGAAATTAAGGTTTTCGAGGTGGTGCACGAGATCCTCAATACCGGCGATAGCTTCCGCTTCCACGTGCCGGACGATGTCGCCAATTTCACCCTGTACGACCCCGGCACCGTCATCTGGGAAGATGACGCCACCTGCTACAGGGTGGGCGACGCCCCCGAAGGCATTGTCTTCCCCAACCCCCATGTGCCTGTGGGCCAGCGCGTCGGCCTGATGATAAGACAGAAACTCTAGCCGGACTGAGTCCTAAGCCGGAGCATTCTCCGGCTCTGCCACCTTGCAACTGATCACCCGGGTGCACACAGAGGGCACCACCAGCAAAGTCAGCACGGTCGAGGCCAGCAACCCGGAGATGATAGCCCAGGCCATGGGCGGCCAGAGGGTTGAGCTGGAAAACGCCAGTGGCAACAGACCGGCAACCGTGGTCGCCGTTGTCAGCAGGATCGGCCGGGTGCGTTGCTCCACCGCCTTGCGAACCGCATCACGAATGGCATCCCCCTGCTCAAGCTGCCGGTCCATCACATCCAGCAACACAATCGCGTTGTTCACCACGATGCCGACCAGTGCAATCACCCCCAGCAGCGACTGGAAACCAAACGGCGAGCCGGAGAACACCAGCCCCGGGAAGATACCCACCGTCGCCAGCGGCACGGTCAGCAGGATAATCCCCACGCGGCGGAAGGAATTGAACTGTATCAGCAGAAAGAACAGCAACAGCAGTACACCGATGGGAGCCGTGGTCAGCAGGGCATTATTGGCATCGCCGGAGCCCTCGGCGTCACCGCCCATCTCCAGCCGGGTGCCGGGCGGCAGCGGGTTGTCGTCCAGAGCTTCATCCAATCCTCTCAGGGCCTGGCTGAAGCTGTAGCCTGTCAGCAGGTTGGACCAGACCGTGTTCATCCCGGTGCCATTGCGCTGGTAACGGGCAGCCGATTCCCAGGACGTCTCCACCGAGGCAATAGCCGACAGGGGTACGGCATCCCCCTGTTCGTTGTAGATATTCACCGACAGCAATCTGGGCAACGACAGGCTGGTACCTTCCCGGGAGCGCAGTATCAGTGGTATGGGGTCCTTCTCCTGACGATATTGCTCCGCTACCACGCCGAAACTCTGGCCGTAAAGGCTCTGGGCCACATCCGACCGGTTCAGGCCATAACGGGCAGCGCTGGCATCATCCACGTTGATGGCAATGCTGGGCACCCCCATATCGAGGTTGTGACGCACATCCACCGTACCTACTACACCCCGCAGGGCTGAAAACAGCTGCTCCGTTGCCCGGGCGCGGGTTTCATCGTTAGCATGGTAAACGCGTATTTCCACCGGCGCGGCCCGGGGCGGCCCCTGGCCAAGGATACCCGCGGTGACCTGCAACTCCGGCATTTCCTGCCCCGCGTATTGCCGTATCCACTGCACCAGGCCGGTGGTGTCCTCCAGAGTTGGTGTCGATACAACAATACGCCCACGATTCGGCGCCTGAGGCTCCCGCTGCAGGTTGTAATAGAAGCTGGGGCCGGTAAACCCGGTAAACCGGTGCACCTTGAGAGCCTCCGGGCGGGTGCGGATGGCCCGCTCCAGGTCCGCGGCCACGCTGGACGTGCGCTCCTGGTCGGTACCTTCCGGCATATACAGCTCAACCACCACTTGCGGACGATCGGCGTTGGGGAAAAACTGCTGTTTCATGAAAGGCGTCAGGGACAGGCTGAATACTACCAGCGCCGTACCCGCGAGAATCAGCGTTCCGGGTCGTCTGGCAACCAGGCCACCCAGAAAACGTGACAGGCCGATCAGCCTGTCTTCGCGGGCATCCACCTTGCGGGGCTTGAGAAAGCGGGCCGCCAGCAGTGGTACGGCGGATATCGCCAGCAGGTAACTGACCGACAGGGTGAGCATGATCATCACCGGCACGCCGCGGGTGAAATCAGCCGTTCCACCCTTGGAGAGCAGCAGCGGCATGAAGGCGGCAATAGTGGTGCCGGTTGAGGCACCCAGAGGGCCGGCGAGTTCCCGCACCGACCGTTTCAGGGCGTCCAGACGGCGCATGCCATCGTCCAGGTAACCCTGGATGCTTTCCACAATCACGATGGCGTTATCGATCAGGATCCCCAGTGAGATCACCATGCCGATCACGGCAATCTGGTGCAGTACCCCACCACCGAGGTCATACAGGCCGATACTGATCAACGCCACCATGGGCAGGATCGACGCCACCAGGATGCCCATGCGGATCCCCATGCCGGTAAACACCACCGCCACAATGATGATTACCGACATCACCAGGCTCCAGGCCAGGTTATCCAGACGCTCTTCCACCTTGTCCGGCTGGAAGAACATCTCGCGGATTTCGTAGGGGGCGAATTCATCCTGTATTGTCGCCAGTCGTTCACGAACACGTTCGCCAAAACGGATAGCGTCGGTACTGCCCTCTTCCATGATCATCGACACCAGAACAACGCGCTCACCGTCATACCAGGCTTCCGGCTGCCTCGGTTCCGCGGGCCCCCGCCAGACTTCAGCAGCGGCAGCCAGAGGCACCTGGGAGCCGTCCGGCAGCTCGATCGGTGTGGCTCGAATCGCCTCCACACTGGTGAATTCGCTGTTGGGCAATACCGACAGGCGGCGGCCATCCGCCACGATGAAACCACCCGGGGTGGTCTGGTTGCGGCGGGCAAGGGTATCCATAACCCGTGCCGGTGATATCCCCAGCCGGTACATGGCGGCGTCGTCCAGCGCCAGGGTAATCTGCTCGTCCGCGTCGGCGTCCAGTTCAATTCGGGACACACCGGGAATATCCGACAGGTTCTGTTTCAGTCGCTCGGCCACATCGCTCAGTTCCGTGACCGAACCGGAACCGCTGACCGCCAGGATGATGGCGGGAATATCGATCATGCGGTCATCCAGCACCATCTGCCCGACATCGTCCGGAAAATCCAGTCTCGCGCGGTCCATCGCCTGGCGCACACGGTCCCACGCTGAATCCGTGTCATAGATGTTGTCGTTCAGGCGTACGTTGATGACCGCGACACCGGTGCGCGCGGTGGCCTGGGAGAAGTCCACTTCCTCCACCTGGCGCAGCTCATCTGACAGCGGCTGAAGCACCAGCCGCTCAACGGCTTCGGCGCTGGCACCGGGGTAGTTGATGGTGACCAGGCCGGCCCGGTAGGGAAAGGTGGGGTCTTCCTGGCGCGGCATCGTGCTGTAGGCAGCAATGCCCAGAAGACAAAGCATGGTCACTACCATGCCCAGCAAACGTCGGAAATTCAGCAGATGCAGAGACATCAGCGAATCTCCACTGCATCGCCGTCGGAAATCCGCGTCATGCCGGCGAACACGACCTGGTCACCCGCAGTGAGGTCCGAAGCCTCCACCACCACGCGCTCACCAATAATCCGCTGAACCGTCACCGGAACCCTGCGGGCAATACCATCGGAAACGCGGAACACACTGGCCCCGCCATTGGATTTCATCACCGACAACAAGGGCACCGTAGTGGCAACGGTTTCGCTGGGCGTAATGCCCACTTCCACCGGCTCACCGGGCTCGAGGGTGTCTGCCGGCAGGCTGACCAGTACCGGGTGAAGCTCACCGCGAACACCGCCGGACTGGGCAATCTCAACAATGGAGCCGGTTTCCGGAGCGCGATTACGGTCCTGCACCGACCACACCGGCAGCAGTTGCCCCAGAGTCACGTGGTTCAGCATGTAGGCGGGCACCCGCACTTCAACCTCCCGGCCTTCCGGAGAAGACAGGCGCATCACCGGCTGGCCGGAAGCCACAAACTCATCGCGCTCCACCAGCAGTGCCTCAACCCTGCCATCGAAGGGTGCCCGTAATTCACTTTCTTCCAGCAGCCGCGTGGCCTCGGCGAGAGAGGCATCGGCCGTTGCCATGCTCGACCTCAGGCTGTCCCGCCTCGAGGCCAGCTGCTCCAGTGCCTGCTCCGACACCACCCCGCGTTCATGCAGCTTGCGCGAACGCTCCCATTCCCTCTGGGCCTGATCGTATTGCGTCTTGAGTTCATCCAGGCGTGCGGCTGCAGAATCCCTGGCTGGCTCCAGTGCCGGGTTGTATACCTTTGCCAGCAGGTCACCGGTTTTCACCGTCTGCCCCAGCTCAACCGCCCGTTCCCGCAGCGTACCGCTGACCTGGAACGTCAGCGTCGCCCGCTGAGCCGCCCGCACGATACCGGAAAAACGAAGCGATACACCCTCAGTCTGGCCACCGGTTACTTCTGCGGCGCGCACGGTAACGGGGGCACCACCCTGGTCCGGAGCCGGCTCACCGGATTTACAGCCACTGACAAGCAGAACAGCAAGCGCCGTAACGGCGACGATGGCGGGGTGCCGGATGGTGTTCATTGAGAGGCCCTCTCTTCCATGTTCATGATGTTGTGTTAATCGCCCATCCGATGGACAAAATTTTATTATCCGACATAATGTCACTCTTTGACAGTTTGTCAATAATCGGCTTTTATCACCAACCATGTATCATGAGAGCGTTGTCTTAATAATGCGGAATACCCTATGAGTGAGCCGTTAAAAATCCGTAGAGAGAAAGAGAAGCAGGCCAGGTACGAGGCCATTCTGGATGCTGCGGAACTGGCGTTTTCGGAAAAAGGCTACGAACGCACCTCCATGGACGATATTGCCCGTACCGCCGCCCTCAGCCGCGCGTTGCTGTATGTGTACTTCAAAGACAAAGCCGCCATCCAGCGCGGCATTACACTGCGTGCCGGCCACAGCCTGTGCCGCCGCTTCGAAGAGGCCCGCCAGACAGCGGATACCGGGCTGGCGCAGATTAGCGCAATGGGCGTGGCCTATTACCAGTTCTACCGCGATCAACCGGACTATTTCTCTGCCCTGACGACAGCCTCCACCACAATGGCGGAGGCAGATGATGAGCTGGCAGGTGAGATGTTCTGCTGCAAGGCACAGACCATGGACCTGATGGTAGGAGCGATTCACCTCGGCCTGGAAGACGGCACCATGAACCGCGACCGCATCCATGATCCGGTGGAGACGGCGCTGTACCTGCGCGGAGCACTGCATGGGGTGATTATGCTGTGCCAGAGCGAAATGGCCGAAAGTGGTCTCGAGGGCGACTTTCCAGCGGAGTCCCTGATTCGTCACACCATGGAGATGCTTACGTCTTCGATTGCTTCTTAGGAAATCTGTCGGATTACGCCTTCGGCTAATCCGACCTACGGCGGGCAATGATCAGCGGCATAGTGTAGGTCGGATTAGCCAAAGGCGTAATCCGACAAAAGCGGACAATGATCAGCAGCATAGTGTAGGTCGGATTAGCCAAAGGCGTAATCCGACAAAACCAAACCCTTTCACCCAGGCCAGACAATCAAAGCTGAAAATCGTAAATAGACCCAAGCCCCAGAATCCCTGTCAACTCATCAAGCCCCTTCCGAACCTCCTCAAGCAACATCGGGTCACCCAGGTCCTCCTGCGACAACTCCTCCCGATAATGCGCCTCTACCCAGGTGGTCAGCCGCTCGTATAGGGCATCGGTGAGCAACACCCCTTGATGCATGGCTCGCAGTTCGTCGTCGTTCAACACCACCCGCAACCGCAGACACGCTGGCCCGCCGCCGTTGCGCATGGATTGCTTGATATCGAATACTTCCACCGATGTGATCGGCCCGGTGCCATCCACGAATTCATCCAGGTAACGGCTGACCGATGCAATTTCCCGGCACTCCCCCGGCACCGCCAGCATCATGCCATCTGGGGTGTTCAGTAGCTGGCTGTTGAACAGATAGGAGGCCACCGCGTCCTCAAGTGGCACTTCCTCACTGCTCACCCGCACGGCCTCCAGTTCTGTGCCGGTCAGGCGCGAAC
>JBHEPI010000224.1:0-4871 GCA_046260345.1 Marinobacter sp.
GGGGGGATCATGCTGGCCCAGCCTTCGCCGGGTAGTTGGCCCCGGAGATGGGAGGCATCCAGGCCCTGGGCTTCCAGGTTGGCAATCATTTCCAGCATGGCCTCCGGCGGGATGCCGGCCTGTTTCGCCCGGGTGGCGGCCCGGTCTGGCACTGCCTCATCCAGGTGCGCTTGTTGAACCCGGGTGGTCAGTGCGTCCCTTTGCTCCCGCCGCTGAGCGGCGGCGCTTGGCAGGGTTTCTGATGGCTCGCTGGCACCCAGCGTTTTCAGTCGAGCCCGGACAAGGCTATCGGTCAGACTGGCGAGCTGGTACCAGAGAGAATCCGGAGTGCGTTCGCCCAGTGACTGGCATAGTGGTTCCAGGCCTTTTGCGAGTTGCTCAAGATGGCCTTGCCTGTACCTATCCGGGGCGTCTTCAGTCTCCAGATGCAGAGCCACTTCCAGCATCACTGGCAGGTAGTCCGGGTGCTCGTGGCTATCTTCCGGAAGTTGCAGGGCCAGGTCGGTCAGGGTTTGCATCATCGCCTGGGCATAGGAACCCATCTGTTCGCCATCCACGCCACTGCCCAGGTCCAGGTGAGCAGCGTAGGGCGGGGCCAGGAATAGTCGGGAATAGCCCACCAGCAAGGCCTGGTCGCTTACTTCCGCCAGACTATCTGCCAGATCCCGGGTGTCCAGCTCCAGGCCCAGTTCCTTGCCAAGGCCGGAAATATCTCCGGCCAGGCATTCCCGCAGAGCCTGGCACTGGGCTTCGGCTGTCGGTGGCCGCCAGGCCTGGGCCAGTATGGCCCAGGCTTCCTGCCAGAGTGGTGCGTTGGCGGTCATATCAAGAGGCTTCCTTCTGCGCTTACTGGTTGGCCTGGTAGTGAATCGGCTTGCCATAAAGCAACCGCTCACCGAACGCGTAGATGACGATGGCCAGGGCCGCGCCGGTGAGCGTGACCATCCACTCGGTCATGGACGGTGCGTACTCGATCAGCCCCCACTCCCAGCTGCCCTTGAACAGGGGTACCAGCTGCCCGCCAATCACGAACTCGTAGCGCGCAATGAACAGGCCGATGATGATGGCGACGCCGGTCACTATCGAGATACCCACCGACGGTTTGCGCACGAACAACAGCAGCGCCAGGGGCAGGACAATGCCGACAATGGCTTCGAACCAGAACAGCCCACTACCCAGCATATGTTCGAAAACAACATGATGGCCGTCCTGCACGGTCCACAGGCCGGTGGTAATACGGGCGATCCAGGTCAGGGTGTACACTGCCATGGCCACCAGCAGGTATTTGGGCAGCAGGTCACCGATCAGCGCCTGCACGTCCGGTGACATGGCATCACGCCGGAAGCCGTAGCTGATCTGCGTGAACAGGCTCATCAGGGCCAGCCCGAGGGGCAGGGCGGCGATCAGGAAGTACAGTGGTGTGGCACTGCCGAACCAGACCGGGCGCATGGCCATCATGCCGTACACCAGGCCCTGGGTGAACAGGCCACCAAGGGCTGTCACCAGAATCAGCAGGGCCAGACCCTGGCGGTTTTCCAGGCGGTTGTCAGAGTTGCGCAGCCACACCAGAGCCACCAGCATACTGATGATGTAGAGGGACCAGAACACGCCCATCCACAGCAAGGGAGAGCGGATCTGCATGTTCAGCGGAATGGCCCAGATTGAGCGCAACGGATGCCCCAGTTCCAGGGTCAGAGCCGCTACCGCGCCAATGGACAGCCCCAGTGACAGCATCAGGTTACGGCGCACCAGCCGGCACAGCCCGGGCTGTTTGGTGAGCACCCCCAGCATATTGACGATGGCTACGGCAAAGGAGCCCAGTGCCAGGAAAGCATAGGTGACCACAGGTAAGCCCCAGGGCAGTGCACTGCCCTGGTTGAAGGCGCGGCCGCCCTCGGACATCAGCGGGTAAAGGCCGATAATGCCGATCACCAGCAGGATGATCGCCACGATCTGCAGGCCTTTTCCCGGCTGCGCCATGGTGTTGTGATTGGAAGAAGTCATGGCTCAGCTCCTCAGGAAGACTTGGTGCGGTCGGTGAAAGCGGGAATAGAGCCGCCTTCACCGGTGAGGTAATAGACCTTGGGCTTGTTGCCAGTCTCGTCCTTCACGCGCACGCCGCGTTTGTCGCCGATCAGCTTGTTTACGTGGCTGTCCGGGTTGTCGAGGTCGCCGAAGTAGCGGGCTTCCGGGGCGCAGGTGCGCACACAGGCAGGGACATATTCCACCAGCTCCGGGTCTCGCGGATCGAGATCGGAAACCCCTTCCGGCGCCTTGCTGATCTTGTGGTAGCAGAAGGTGCACTTGGACACCACTCCGTCGGGCTGGATGCCGATGCCCTTGGACCAGTCCTCGTTCGGGTTCTGGAACGGCGGTGCCCAGCTCTGGGCTTCGCCGCGGTCACTGGCGAACACGTTCTTGACGTCCGGCTCCAGCAGTGGCTTTTCGTCGGTGTAGAAGCGCACGCCGTAAGGGCAGGCAATCATGCAGTACTTGCAGCCGATGCACTTGTCCCAGTCGATCAGCACCACGCCATCGTCGGTGATGTAGGTGGCTTTGGTCGGGCATACATGTACGCACGAGGGGTTCTCGCACTGCATGCAGGGTCGTGGCAGCCAGTTGAAACTGCTGCTGGGGTATTCGCCGTCCTGGTAGAACAGGACGTCCTGCCAGGATTCCCCGGGTACGGTGTTGTTTTCCATGCTGCAGGCGGTGGTACAGGCCTGACAGCCGGTGCATTTTTCCAGATCGATGACCATTCCCCACTTAGGCATAGTCCCGTCTCCTCTTTGTTGTTCGTTGGCGGTCAGGCGCGTTCAATACTCACCATGGCCGAGTAGTAACTGGCCAGGCCGGTAATGGCGTCGGATTTGTTTTCAGTCAGTTCGCCGGAATGCCCCGGGCCCTGGTTTTTTGCCCAGCGGCCCTGGGCCCAGTGGCCAAGTTCCATGGGCAGTATCAGCACATCCGGTCGCTGCCCCGGGGAGTAGCGGGCCGTCGCGGTAATTTCACCAATATTGGACTTGAGTCGAACCTTGTCGCCATTGCGAATGCCGTGATCCCGGGCGGTTTTCGGATGGATTTCCAAGTAGATATTGCCCCGGCCACCGGCGATGGGTTGCAGATAAGCCTGGGCCTGGGGCAGGTTGGCGCCCCGGCCTTCGGCATGCAGCGCCAGCTTTGGGGTGACCAGGTGCAGGTTACCCTCACCGGTGTAGACCGGTGCCAGCCACTGGATCATTCCGGCCCGCTGACGTGGAATACCGAGCTCCCGGTTGATGTAGTCGGCATGATTGGTGAGCTTGGTGGATACCAGTTCGAACTTGCCGCTGGGGGTTTTAAGTAGCTTTTCAGCGACTTCGGCTTCGCTCATCTGCTTGCTGTAACGCTCCCCGTCCCACTCGTAGAACTCGCCGCGGATCTGCCGCCAGTGGTAAGGCTTACGGTACCACACGCCTTTTTCTTTCCAGCTTTCGAAACTGTTCACCCCGTTGTCGCCGGGGTTGTTTTCGAAACCTTTGGCCAAGTGGCGAAGTACGTTCTCAGTGTTGTCGAGAGCCTTGTAGTAGTCGCCCATGGGTCCTTCGATGCGTTTCCCAATCTCGATCAGGGTATCGCCGTAGACCTTGGTGTCGTGCAACGGCTTAATGGCCGGCGTGCGGATCTGGGTCATCGGAAAACCCTGGAACGGGTAGGTCGGGGCATCCTGCAGGCGCTCAAGATAGGTGTGATCCGGCAATACCAGGTCCGCAAACATGGCGGTCTCGCCCGGGTAGGGCGAAGTATCAATCACGAATAGCTCGCGCATGGCGTCTTCCCAGACCTGCGGGTTGGGCGACGTCCAGATCGGGTTGTTCAGGTAGAACATGACGGTGTCGAGCTTGTACGGGTCGCCCGCCAGGGAGTTGGGGCCGACTTCCTGTTGCATGTTCTTGACCATGGGCCACTTGTCGGTGCCCTTCATGTCCACCCTTGGGACCTCGCCGGTGCTGATGCGCTCCTGCATGGTACGGGCATGGTCATCCATGTAATCGTCGGCGTTCACCGGTAGGTCGCCATAGGGAGGGCCCATCTGGTAGAACAGGCCGCCTTCGGCGAATAGGGCGCCGGTAAGGGCGTTGAGAGCGTGGATGGCCATACCGTTGTAGGCGCCGTTGGAGTGGGCCGTGGGGCCGCGTTCAAACAGGGCAATGGCTGGGCGGGTGCTACCAAACTCCCGCGCTACTTCAAGGATGGTCTGCTCGGGAAGCGTGGTAATTTCGGCGGCCCAGGCCGGTGTGCGGTCCTTAACCTCTTCGTTCCACCAGCGGGCCATATCCTTGACCCAGCGTTCCTCGAAATTGTCCGGACTGATGGTCTCGCCGGCACGGAACTGGTTGCGACCGTTACGGAAATCACCAGCAAACTCTCGGTTCCACAGGCCTTCGGTCAGCATCACATGGGCGATCGCCAGGGCGAATGCACCGTCGGTGCCCGGCTTGATCATAAGCGCCCGGTCCGAGGCCGCCATGGTGGTGCTCATGCGCACATCGACGGTAGTGACTCGGGTTTTCGGGCTCTTGGTGCGGATGCGGCCCCACACCTGCATGTTGTTGTTATAGGGGCGGAAGGCCTCCAGAAAACCGGCCCCGAAATTCAGGATGTAGTTGGTGTGATCGTAATCATAGGCATTATAGGACTGATTGCCATCGGTCATTTCCTTGGCAATCATGCTGCCGTCAGAGCAGATGGAGCTGTGGCCAATGGCGATGTTCGGAGACCCGTAAAGCTTGCCAAAGTCGCCCTGCAAACCGGCATCTGAGGCACCCCAACCACGTCCGTAAAGGACAGCAAAACGGTGGGATTCGTTGCGCTCGCGCAGGTTATTCAGG
>JBHEPI010000218.1:0-25349 GCA_046260345.1 Marinobacter sp.
GCCAGGTCACCAGCGCAAGCCAGCCGAGCTGGAACAGCACAAAATTGACCAGTTTGCCGGCACCAGTTCCGGTCAGCACAAGTGTCATCATTGGGTCAGCAGGTTGTTGCGCTTGTTGTTAGGTTTCGCCAGAAGCAACTGGTTCACCCCGATAGCTCGCTCGCTGAAACCGGCCTCGCAGTAGGCGAAGTAGAAGTGCCAGAGGCGCCGGAAGGCCTCATCGTAGCCTTGGGCAACCAGCTCGCCGGTGCTGGCATCAAATCGATCGCTCCAGTCCCGCAGGGTGCGGGCATAGTGGAAGCCGTAATCCTCGGCGTGCGTCATGACCAGATCGGTTTCCTGGCGCACCGAGTCCAGTATTGCCCCGAAAGACGGAATAAAGCTGCCGGGGAAGATGTGGCGCTGGATGAAATCCACGTTCCTTAGCGCACGCCTGTAACGCTGCTCCGGCATGGTGATCGCCTGTATCAGCGCCAGGCCATCGGGTTTGAGCAGGGCACTGATCTGGCACAGGTAGCTGTCCAGAAACTGTGGCCCTACTGCTTCGATCATCTCGATGGACACCAGCTTGTCGAACTGGCCCTCCAGGTCCCTGTAGTCGTCAAACAACAGGGTAATTCGGTGCTCCAGACCTTCCGCCTTCACCTTTGCTTTTGCCAGTTCCAGCTGCTCGGAGGAGATTGTGGTGGTGGTTACATGGCAGCCGAAATGTTTCGCGGCATGCACCGCAAAGCCACCCCAGCCAGTGCCGATTTCAATCACACGATCACCGGGCTGCAGGTCAAGTTTGCGGCAGATGGTATCCAGTTTGTGTACCGCTGCCTCCTCAAGGGTGGACTCCGCGCGAGGATAGATGGCCGAGGAATACATCATGGTAGGGTCGAGGAAGGTTTCAAAGAGGTCATTGCCAAGATCGTAGTGGGCACTGATGTTCTTGCGGGAACCTTCTTTGGTGTTCCGGTTCAGCCAGTGCAGGCTTTTCAGGGCCGGCTTGGTAATCCAGCTGAACCTGTCCTCGAATTCGTTCATCCGGTCCACATTGCGGGTAAAGAAGCGTAGCAGCGACACCAGGTCCGGTGTTGACCAGTCACCTGCCACGTAGGACTCTGCAGCGCCAATGCTGCCACCGGTAAGCAGGTCCTTCCAGGTGCTGCTGTCATGGATAATCAACTCTGCTGGCGCGAAGCGGATATCGCCATCACCAAAGCTGAGGGTGTGTTGCCCGGCCTCACGGATCGTCAGCGCGCCGTCTTTCAGCAATGACAATTGGTGACAAACCAGGCGTCGCGCAACCCGAATACTCAGCGGCGCCTGCCTGCCGGACCCAGTGGATTCGAGTGAGGTGTTCAGGTTCTCCATGAGCTTACCTTTCCGCTTGTCTTTGTTCGGTCGGTGGCCTCAGTAACGTCAAGGCCGGAATCGTCGCTTCCCTGCCTGTGGGCCGGGTCGCTTTCCGGAAGCTTGTCCGGGTGGGTAAAAAAGGGCACGCCCTTGAGTTTCAGTTTCAGCGCATGCCAGTAAATGCCACCCACAACTTTCAGGGCTTCGACGGGAAACTGTCTGAGGCTTCTGTGAAGTTCTTTACGATCCAGAGGGGTGCGTCGGACCACTAAAGTGGCATCAAAATGTTTGCTATTGCCCTGAAGCACATTCATGTGAATGCGTACCTCCGGCCCCCGGAAGCTGAAGGTCCACTGATAGTGCTGGTCCATCGGGTTGAACGGTGAAACATGAAACCGCTTGCCAAAGCCGAAACGTTCGGTACGCCAGCCTGCACTGGTGGGCTGCGCGCCGGTGGTTTCCAGGCAGTACACATGACGATCTTTCCAGGGAGTGTTGGTGATCTGGGCCAGAATCACCCTGGGTACAGCGCCTTTGTCGGGCTCGTCGCCGGCGTTGTAGCAGAAGTAGAAACTGACCGGGTTAAACACGTAGCCGAAATACCGGGGGTGGGTAATCAATTCCACGGCTCCGTCCGGTTCCCAGCCTGTCGCTGTCCGGACCTGATCATTTACAGCCTGGAGCAAGTCATCGGTCTCTGGCTGGAAATAGTCCCGGCGCCTGAGCGAGAGCCAGTTGAACTTCTCCAGTGAAAACAGACGGCTGATACGGGTGACCGAATGCCACTCCCGCAAATCCAGCGCGAGCATGCCGGTGCTGTAACTGAACTCATGGCGAACAGGCGCCATGCGCCGGTGGCGGATAGTGCCTTCCAGCCACTGACTGTGAAGTTGGTCGCCGGTGAGCCTGTCCTGCATGGCAGCGTTCATGATTACAGCTCCACACCCAGGGCCTGGGTAACTCGCAGCGCACTACACACGCCGTCCTCGTGAAAGCCATTGAACCAATAGGCGCCACAAAAATGGCTCCGGTTTTGACCACCAATCTCGTCATAGCGTTTCTGGGCGGCAACGGCTTCCAGGGTGAAAACCGGATGGGAATAGTTGAATTTTTTGATCACCTTGCCCGGGTCAATATCGCCGCTTCGATTCAGGGTGACACAGAAGGTTTCCGGTGCATCGTCAAAGTTCTGCAGGATATTCATGTTGTAGGTCACCGAGACCGGCTCGGTGCTATGCTCCGGCATAAAGTAGTTCCAGGCTGCCCAGGCTAGACGGTTGGAAGGAAGCATGGAGCTGTCGGTGTGAAGCACCACATCATTGCGTTGATAGGTGATGGCTCCCAGGATTTCCAGCTCCTTTTCTGTGGCGTCGGTGATCATCCCCAGTGCCTGATCGCTGTGACAGGCGAATACCACCTGATCGAATTCCTGCTGTTCACCCTTTACCGTAATCACCACCTTGTCGGGATGGCGAACCACCGAGGTGACGGGGCTGTTCAGATGAGTATGGTTGCCCAGCCGTTCCATCATGGCATCCACGTAGCGGGCGGATCCGCCGGATATAACACGCCATGTCGGCCGGTCGTCCACAGACAGCATGCCGTGGTTGTTAAAAAACTGCAGGAAGAATCGGATGGGAAACTGCTCCAGCACGATCTCCGGTGCCGACCAGATGGCAGCACCCATGGGAACGATGTAATACTTGCGGAAATAGCGGGAGTAGTGATTACGGTTGAGGTATTCGCCAAGGCTTTCTTCATCACCGATGTTACCTGCCGCCAGGTCGGCACGGGATTCCTTGTTGAACCGGAGAATCTCCCGAACCATCCGCAGGAACGGCAGGTTCAGCAGGTTTTTCCTCTGCGCAAACAGTGTGTTCAGGCTGGTGCCGTTGTATTGAAGGCCGGTCGAGTGGCAGTCGACACTGAAACTCATATCGCTGACTTCGGATTCCACTCCCAGTCGATCCATCAACTTGATGAAATTGGGGTAGGTCCAGTCGTTAAACACGATGAAACCGGTATTGACCGGCCACTCCCGACCCCCGGCACTAACCGCTTCGGTATTGGTATGCCCGCCGGCATAACTGCCCGCTTCAAACAGTTCGACCTCGTATTTTTCCGACAACAGCCAGGCCGTTGTCAGCCCTGATACACCCGCACCAATGACTGCAATGCGTTCCCGGTTGTTACTCATCCATTGGATTCCTGTTCTTTCCTGTTTTGCCGGCTCATGCTGGCGGACATGCGGTCAATGATGCCCTGGGGCAGGGCGCCGAGGAGTTTGAGTGTCCAGGTGAAACGCTTGGGGAACGCGATCTCTGCTTTCCCCTTGCGCAGCCCGTTCACGATCCGTTTTGCTGCTTCCTCTGCCGACACAAGAAAAGGCATGGGAAAATCGTTGCGGTCGGTGAGGGGCGTTTTGACGAAACCCGGCGACACCACAACCACACCGATGCCTTCAGACGCCAGGTCGGCTCTCAGCGAATGCGCGAAATAGGTCAAAGCTGCTTTGGAAGCACCGTAGCCTTCCGCCCGTCCGAACGGAAACCACCAGGCTGAAGAGCTGACAATAACCAGAGTGGCCGGCCGCCCCTGCTGCGCTGTTCGGCGGAGCGCGGGGAGGGCAATGTCCAGACACCGCGCGGTGCCTACCACATTGGTGGTGATATTGTGGTCAATGATGCTGCTGTCGTATTCCGCAATTTCCAGGTACTCGCAGGTACCGGCATTGAGGATGGCCATGTCCAGATTCCCAAAGGCCTCAAGGTCTCCACTGATGTTCTGCAGTGCCTCTCTATCCGTGGTGTCGGCTCTTGCGGGCTTCATCCGTTCAGGCGCAAGAGCACACAGTTGATCCAGTGCTTCCTGCCTGCGGCCGGTAATGACCAGTCTGTGGCCCTGCTGCATCAGTTCACGGGTGATGGCCTCTCCGATACCGGAGCTTGCGCCGGTAATCCAGATATTGGATGTTGATTCCAGCCGTTGACTCATCCTGCCTGGCTCCTTATCCAGCGAATAACCCCACCCATGACTGGCAGGTTTTCATAAAGCAGCTGACCCACGTCGAAATAGTCCCGATGATAGGTGACACGCCCTTTGCGGATCACCAGTTGGCTGATGCCATCCACTTTCAGGGGCTTGCCCTTGCGGATACGTTTGTGCTCCAGATGCATAACCCAGGGAATACACACGTTCTCTCCGTTAATTACAGCCTCTCCGAAATCGAAGCCGCAGGAAATGACGTTTGCATAAGCACCGGAGAAGTAGTCAGTGAGTTCAACGATGCCATGGACAGAAGAGAAGGGGTCCGTAAACCGCACGCTATCGCTGTATACACTGCCCAGTTCCGACATATTGCCGGCGCAAAGATTATTGAACATTTGCTTGAAACGGCCGAGGGTTTCGTGCACCGACGTATCCTTGTTGTTCATCTCAATGATCGAGGCGACAGTCATGACCCTTTCCTCCTCATTGCGTCCAGTTTGCGGGTTTCTTCCTGAATGTGCTCGGGAATCGGGTTCATGTCCCAGATGATTCCAATGCGTGCAAGTAACCATAGCCCGTACCACGTCATATCCACCTCGTACCACCGGAATCCCTGGCGCACGGATTGCGGCCAGCGATGATGGTTGTTGTGCCAGCCTTCGCCCATGGTGATCAGCGCGAGCCAGACATTATTTCTGCTGTCGTCATCGGTTTCAAAACGACGTTTACCCCAGACATGGGACAGGGAATTAATGGAAACCGTGGCATGAAACAGGACAACAGTGGATATAAAGAACCCCCATACCAGCAATTGCAGGCCGTTCGTGCCTAACCCCGGAGCCCAGGCCGCCAACGCCTCACCCAGTGCATAGATTGCGACAGCGGCACCTGCCGGTGCCAGCGAGTCGAAACGGTTCAGAAATCGTAGTTCCGGAAATTTCATCCAGTCTTTCACTCGGCGCTCATCCATGGCGAAACCCGCGTCGCAGGTAAACCAGCCCATATGGGACCACCAGAAACCGCCCTGATGAGGAGAATGCAGATCTTTCTCATTGTCGGAATGCTGATGGTGGTGCCGGTGATGGGCTGCCCACCACAATGGTCCTCTTTGTGCTGCGCTGGCACCCAGAACTCCGAAGAGAAACTGGGCCAGGCGGCTGGTCTTGAAGGTCTTGTGTGCAAAGTACCGATGATAGAAACCGGTGATGGCAAACATCCGCACCGCAAAAAACGCAACCGCAAACAAGACCGCGAAGGTACTGGTGCCGGTTACGATCACCAGTAGACAAGCCAGGTGGAGTGCGATAAAAGGCACTACCCTGAGAGAATTGAAAGCTCTTGAGTCTGTGTCGAGGTGATCCGAGCCTGCGGTGGAATCGAACCATCTCATAATATTGATTAGCCAGGTTTGTACTCGGGTCATACCCTCATTGCCCTTTATTTGGTGTTTGACACCTTTACGTTTTTTCAACCGGATCTGGATGCACTATAACCAATGTTTAACCAAACCGAACAGATGCCTGATATACGCCGCATAGCCATAGTTGGTTCAGGGCTGGCGGGTCTGACAGCAGCACTTTTGCTTGAACAGAATAATGTCGCTGTTACTGTCTTCGAGAAAAGCCGCGGCCCTGGCGGGCGTATGGCCGCGAAGCGGGTGCCGGGAGGCTCGGCAGACATCGGTGCCCAGTACTTTACAGCGAGAAACCCTGCGTTCCTTCGTTTTCTGAAAAAACACGTTGGCGAGGGCCGCTTCGGTGCCTGGCAGGGGCGCTTTGGCTACCAGAATAGTGAGGGCGGATGGGAGTCTTTTCCGGATGAAGAAAGATACGTGGGCATTCCCCGCATGACAGCCATAACGCGAAAACTGTCGGAAACTGTCGATTTACGGGCGCAGACTAGGATTGAGCGCCTGATTCCCGATGCACGGGCCTGGCTGCTACAAGACTCGGATGGCAAATCTCACGGCCCTTTCGATGCGGTGATTATAACGGCGCCGCCGGCTCAGGCACGGGATATTGTCAATAACAGCCAGTTGCATGATCTGGCCGATGAACTTGATGAACCGGTTCTTCATATTCAGCCTTGCTGGGCCTGCGCAGCGTATTTTAAAGAACCACTGGCGGTGTCATACGATGCAATGCGATGCCAGAGCGATGTGCTTTACTGGGTCGCCAATAACTCCAGCAAGCCGGGCAGGGAAGACCCCGGGCAATGGTGGGTTCTGCATGCCAACCCGGAATGGTCACGCGCCAATGAGAACTCCAGTGCAGATCAGGTTGCTGAAGCAATGGTTGCCGCCTTTCAGCAGGTGGCCGGCTGCTCTGTGCAGCCCGATGAAGTGGTGACCCATCGCTGGTTGTACGCAAAATCGTCATCCACAGAAAGCCCCGGCTTTCGCTGGTTCGGGGATCAGCGCATTGGTCTGGCGGGTGACTGGCTCAGCGGCGGCCGGGTTGAAGGCGCCTTCGACAGCGCTCAGGGGCTTGCGAAGAGAATAGAGTCTCTTTGCGGTTGATCAGTGTCCCTCAAGCACATGGGGCCGCACATAGAAGTGGCTGATGGTGCCATCGCTGAATTTGCTGAAGAAGGCACTGATATCGGTTATCTTTTTCAGCGAGCGCCTGCGGTTGATGGGGTCCCTTACCAGCACCTTGATGCCATTGAAATTGTCCTGGATATTGGAAAACCGGGCCCGCATGGAGCAGGCGACGACTTGCTCCGGGTTGAGGTTCAGTTCGCGGGCCAGCCAACTGCTATGGTCCCTGATGCCCTGGGCTGACAGGTCCTCACGGGTATCCAGATGGTTCAGCTTGATGCGATCCACAATGCAACGGGAGTAGCTGGAAGGCTTCTTCCGCGCTACCTTTCGAAACGCCTCCCAGAAAAAGCTGTCCGTCAGTTCTGCAAAATACCGCATGTTGCTGAGGCAGGTATCCACCCAGTCAAATATCTCCGGGTCTTCCAGCACTTCATTAATGGCTTCCCGCAGCAGCCAGTCGAACCCCAGCGCCGTTTTATGGGCGTAGACCTTGCGGTACATCTGGTGGCGGCTGTAGACAAAATCCTCCAGGGCGCCCAGTCCTTTCTGGGTGATGGCCAGGCCGAGCCAGGGCTCCCTGACGTCCCAGCCAAAGCGCAGGTTGCTGAGCAGGTGGTCAAGGTTGAATCCCCCGATGGTCACCGAGGAATGGAAGCCATCCCTGAGCATGTAGTCGGCCCGGTCAGCGTCAATTTCGCCGGAAACAATGGACGACAACAGGTCCATGACCAGCCGCGGGGTATCGGCCTCGCTGAGCACACCGGATTCGGCGTCCTCGCCGGCAATGAAGTTCCAGAAAGTCCGGGCATGGCGGCAGAAGGCTTCACTGGGGCTGACATTGGTGGTCTCCATGATCCCGATAACGTCTACGGGGTCCAGTCCCGCGGTATCCAGGTCGATTGAAGGCAGTACATCATGGGCGACCCGCACCGAGTAATGTTCGTGCTCAAGTTCACCGGGCCGCTCAGGATGATAGATTGAGTAGTCGACACCTTCCCAGAGGTCATCGAAACGGTCCGGGCGAGACATGAGATCGTGAATCCGCCGGGCCTGGGTGAACTGATGGGAGAAGCTCGAGTGGCCGCTATCGTGCAACAGGCACCCCAGGCGTATGGTCTTGGCGAGATAATCAATGGCGTCCAACTGGCTCAGGCTCAGATCCGTCTGGTCGCTCAGCTGGCGCTCCCGCAGGTAGGCATCAATCATCGAGCGGAACATGCGGGTGCCCACATGCATGACACCGATGCTATGAAGAAAGCGGGAGTGCGTGGCGCCGGGGAATACCAGGCTGAGAATATCGTTCTGACAGATATTACGCAGGCGCTGGAACAGGGGGTGATCAATAACCTGTATTTCATGTCGGTATAGCGGAATGCCGCCATGAACCGGGTCCATAATCAGCTTGTCATAGGCCCCGAGCAGATCATTTACGGCACTTCTCATTGATTACAACCTCTCAAAAACATCAAACATGTCTTGTTATATCACAGGGGCGTGCCAGAATAGAGTTCAGGAAACCAATTTCCCGTTTACCGATGGTAGTTTAGGGCAATAATCATGACATCGCGCACCGAGCGCATTCTTATAATTGATTCCGATGAGCATGCCCGTTCGGAACTGGGTCGGTACCTTGAAGCCAGAGGTTTCTATGTGACTGGCTATTCCGATCTGAATTCGGCCCGTGCGCTCTTTGACGAGAACATTCCGGACATCATCTTCGCCGATATGTCAGCGGAAGCCATCGGGGAGTTGGCCGGTAAGCTGGAAGACGCTGAAACCTTTACCCCGATCGTTGCCTGTTACTCCACCGAGAATGCTCCCGAAGTGGTCAATGCCTTAAGGGCAGGGGCTGCAGATATCGTGCTTAAACCCTGTTCTGATGATCGCGGTGCCCTGGACGACGTGATTGGTAAACTGTTCGACCGGGTGCGCGTGAATCGCCTGAACCAGCTTTATCGCCAGGAACTGGAAGAAGCCAACCGCGACCTGCGAGATGGTATCGCCGAGTTGCGGGCTGACCAGCGGGCAGGGCGCAAAGTTCAGCTGCGTATGCTGCCAGACAACGAGCAGGTGTTGTCGGGACTCGCTATCGACCATCTGATCAAACCATCACTGTTTCTCAGTGGCGACTTTCTCGATTACTTTCGTATATCAGAAGACAAGGTGCTGGTTTACATTGCCGATGTGTCGGGCCACGGCGCAAGCTCTGCATTTGTAACGGTGCTGCTGAAAAACCTGACCAACCGGTTGCAGCGTAATCTCAGGCGAGGTTCCAGTGAAGACATTCTTTACCCGGAGCGTTTCCTGGAACGAATCAATTCCGAGTTGCTGGATACCGGGCTTGGCAAACACGTAACGGTGTTCGTGGGGATTATTTCCACAACCGATCGCAGGCTTCGCTACTCCGTGGGTGCTCATTTCCCTATGCCCATTTTGTCCTTTGAGGGTGGGCGCACCGAGTTTCTCGAGGGAAGCGGGCTGCCCGTAGGGCTGTTTGAGGCCCCGGAGTGGGAGGTCTACGAAGTGCCGCTGGACAAACCGTTTCACCTGATTCTGTTTTCGGACGGTATACTGGAAGTCATCAAGGCCAAAAGCCTGGATGAAAAGGAAAAGACATTACTTGAACTCGTCTCGGGAGGTAGTCACACTATTGCATCGCTGAGCGACGCTCTGAATCTCGACGAGATCACAGAGTTACCTGACGATATTGCTATCGTATCCGTAACGGACGCCGTTACCGGGTTCGATGGCCCAACGTCGAAATAGTGGCAGTGGATTCAATGGCTGGTTACAAGATCCTGCAAGCCGAAAAACAGGGCATTTATGTCCTGAAGTTTATTGGAGAAATCCGGCTGAACCTGTGTTCGACGCTGGACAACCTGGTTGAGTCCATCACCCAGGATCCCGACTTCAAAACGGTGGTTATTGATCTCACAGAAACCGAGATTATTGACAGCACCACCCTGGGATTACTGGCCAAGATCGCCATGGCGGCCCAGAAACGCAGCAATTTCCTGCCTACAATGATTTCCACTAATCCGGACATTACCCGAATCATTACTTCCATGGGTTTCGACAAGATATTCATTATCGTCCGGGAGCCCGCGTCCCGCATTGAGGAGCTGGAAGAAATCCCTGTATTGCGTGCCAGTGAGCAGGACGTCCGGGACAAGGTGCTGGAAGCGCACCGGGTGCTAATGGGCCTCAACAGCCGCAACCGGGAAGAGTTCAAGAACCTGGTGCGTGCCCTGGAATGCGAAGAGTCCGGCTGAATCAGCAAGCAACCACGGAACAACTATGCCTGACAAAAAAGCCCCCCGGCCAACGGAACTTTCTCCCACGGGTCATGATGTGGCGGTCCTTGGCGGTGGTAGTTTTGGTACCGCCATGGCCAAGGTACTTGGTGAAAATGGCCATACCGTGCACTTCTGGATGCGAGACCAAGCCCAGGCCGAAGAGATCCGCAATACCGGCATCAATAGCCGCTACATGCCGGACGTGAAGCTTATCGGTGATATTCAGCCTACAACCAGTCTGCCGGAAGCCATCGGCAAGGCGGAAATCGTCCTTGTTGCCATTCCCAGCAAGGCGTTCCGCTCGGTCATCCGTGACAACAGCTCCGAATTCCGTGAAGATCAGATTGTTGTCAGCCTGACCAAGGGCATTGAAGAACATGGCTTCAAGCTGATGAGCGAAATTCTGCAGGAAGAAATTCCCCGGGCGCGGATCGGTGTCCTCAGCGGGCCTAACCTGGCAGCGGAAATCGTTAACCATGACCTGACAGCGACCGTCATCGCCGCCAAAGATCCGGATGTGCGCCGAACGGTCCAGGAACTGCTCGGCTGTGAATACCTGCGGGTATACGCTAATGTCGACGTCTACGGAGTAGAGCTCGCCGGGGCACTGAAAAATATCTACGCCATTGTGGCCGGACTCGCTTCAGCGCGGGACCTTGGTGAAAATGCCAAGGCCATGCTTATTACCCGCGGCCTTGCAGAGATGAGCCGCTTTGCGGTCAGTCTTGGTGCCAATCCGATGACGTTTATGGGCCTGGCCGGTGTCGGTGATCTGATTGTGACCTGCACTTCCCCGAAAAGCCGTAACTACCGGGTGGGCTATGCCGTCGGCAAGGGCAAGGCCCTTGGCGATGCGGTTGCAGAACTGGGGCAGGTGGCGGAGGGGATCTATACCCTCAAGCTGGTAAAGGAAAAGTCCGAAGCCATTGGCATCTATATGCCCCTGGTCCGGGGGCTGTACGAAATACTTTATGACGGCGCATCCATCAGTGCGGTAATCAATAGCCTGATGATGTCGGTGCAGAACTCGGACGTGGAATTTATTTTGCCTCGCACCCTCAGTCAATAACACTTCGGCATTTCCGGAGGTAGCCAGTGCACTTGATTATCATGCGTCACGGTGAAGCGGGGTGGCACAGTCTCGACAGGGAACGGGAACTTACCGAATTCGGCCGACATGGGGTGGCAGATGTTGCCGCCCAGATCGCAGAATCCCGCTGGCGGCCTGAACTCATCTGGTGCAGCCCACTGGTACGAGCCCGCCAGACCGCAGCAATCGCGTCAGAGATTCTCAATAGTGCGGTGACTGAAAAAGACTTCATCACCCCCGACGATGATCCGGGACGCTGTCTGGATGAACTGATTGACGTGGCGCCGTCACAACTGCTGATTGTGTCCCATATGCCCTTTGTGGGCAGCCTCTCGACACTGCTGGTGGACGGCCACCGCAAAGGAATCCCCTTTATGACGGCCCAGGCGGTTGTGCTCGAGATGCCTGTTGCAGGGCCTGGCTGCGCAGATGTCCGGGCCCAGTTTCTGCCCTGACTCCCTGGCCCATTTCAATGCACACCCCCTTTAAAACGGGAGCATGAGCACCCATGGTTGGCCTTGGATTTATTCAGGAATTGCCCCTATGACCCAGAAGCCCGAAACGATTGCACAACAGGTCGAAAATGCTCAGTCCCCGGGTACCGGGCTGCCGCCACTGGAAGACTGGAATCCAGATCTTTCGGGAGACATTGATATCGTCATAGCGCGTGACGGCCAGTGGTTGTATCAGGGCAGGCCCATTGGACGGGAGGCAATCGTACGGTTGTTTTCCACGATCCTCCGCCGGGAAGAGGACGGGGACTATTACCTGGTCACTCCGGTGGAAAAGTGGCGTATCAACGTCGAAGATGCGCCTCTTCTCGCGCATTCGCTCGTTGTAAGCGGTAAGGGCAGGGAGCAGGTCCTCTCTGTTACGACCAACACCGGGGAAACCATCGAGATTGGTGAGGACCACCCGCTTTACGTTGGAACTTACCAAGGTACCGTCGAGCCCCGGCCTGTGGTTGAGCTTCGCCACGGCATTGAGGCGCGGCTTGTTACTGCTGCTTATTACGATCTGGCTGATCTGGTATCCGAAGAAACCATCGATGGTGAAATGGCCTTAGGTGTCTGGAGTAGCGGCAATTTCTATAAAATTGCCGCGAACGGTTGAATTATCAGGCACCGTCCCAAATAACTGACGGTAGAAAACGCAGTCCGACACTTGTTAAACTGCGTTTTCGAACTTGTTACCGAGCCTGGCTCTCTAACGAGGCCCGGTGGTCGTAAGTCACTCTGTGCAGTCTGGCTGTTCAAGATTACTTTCGATTGCCCAAATTTAAATCAAACAGTCATTGCGACACGCAAGGAGATCACATGGCCCAACCTCGTGTTGTCACCATCCATTACACGCTCACCAACGACCAGGGAGAAGAACTGGATTCCTCCCGTGTAGAAGGTCGCGAGCCTCTGTCCTATGTGGAAGGTGCTCAGAACATTATCGGCGGACTGGAAAACGCGCTGAATGAAAAAGACGCTGGCGATCAGGTGAAAGTATCTGTTGAGCCCGGCGAAGGCTACGGCGAAGTCAACGAAGAGCTGGTCCAGCCGGTTCCGCGTTCTGCGTTTGAAGGCGTGGACACCATCGAGCCGGGCATGCAGTTCCAGGCACAGACTCCGGGCGGCCCCCAGGTAGTACGTGTTGTGGAAGTAGGCGACGAAACCGTCACCATCGACGCAAACCACCCACTGGCAGGCCAGACCCTGCATTTTGACGTGGAAGTGGTTGAAGCGCGCGAAGCAACCGACGAAGAGCAAGAGCACGGTCACGCTCACTGATTTCGTCAGAGTTGTTAATAAAAACGGCCCCAAAAGGGGCCGTTTTTTTTGGCTATCCGAACTGTGTTACATGTTCGGATAATTCGGACCACCGCCGCCTTCCGGCGTTACCCAGGTGATGTTCTGGGACGGGTCCTTGATGTCACAGGTTTTGCAGTGGACGCAGTTCTGCGCATTGATCTGGAACTTCTTGCCGCTCCCGTCGTCCTTGTCTACTACTTCATACACTCCGGCAGGGCAATAGCGCTGAGCCGGCTCGTTGTACTTCGGCAGATTCTGCTCGATCGGAATGGCCGGGTCCGTCAGCTTCAGGTGAATCGGCTGGTCTTCCTCGTGATTGGTATTGGAAATAAACACCGAGGACAGTTTATCGAAGGTCAGCTTGTTATCCGGCTTCGGATAGTCAATCTTCTTCGTCTGATCAGCCGGCTTCAGCGTCGCATAGTCCGGTGTCGTGTCGTGGAAGGTAATCGGCAGACTGCCCCGCAGGATATTCTGCTCGAAGTAGGCTATGGCACCGCCCACGATGTTGCCAAACTTGTGCATGGCCGGGCCAAAGTTGCGCTCCGCATAAAGCTCCTTGTAAAGCCAGCTGTCCTTGAAGCGCTCTTCGAAGCTGGTAATCTCCTCGCCGTTCTTGCCGTCCTTCAGTGCTTCGAACACGGCTTCCGCGCCGAGAAGCCCGGATTTCATGGCGGTGTGAGACCCTTTGATCTTGGAGCCGTTCAGGGTGCCGGCGTCGCAGCCAAGGAGCAGGCCGCCGGGGAAGCTCATCTTTGGCAGACAATTGAAGCCACCCTTGGTGATAGCGCGGGCACCATAGGCTACCCGCTTACCGCCTTCCAGATGTTTTTTGACCTCCGGATGCAGCTTCAGGCGCTGGAACTCGTCAAATGGGCTCAGGTGCGGGTTGCTGTAGGACAGGTCCGCGATCAGGCCCACATAGACCTGGCCATTCTCCAGGTGATAGAGGAAAGACCCACCGGTAGAACCGGATTCGTTAAGAGGCCAGCCAGTTGTGTGCACAACCAGGCCGGGCTCGTGTTTGGCCGGATCGATGTCCCACAGCTCCTTGATGCCAATGCCGTAGTGCTGCGGATCCTTGCCTTCGTCCAGCTTGAAGTCACTGATCAGGCGCTTGCCGAGATGGCCGCGGCAGCCTTCGGTAAACAGGGTGTATTTGGCGCGCAGTTCCATACCGGGCATGTAACCGTCTTTCTCGGAGCCGTCGCGAGCCACGCCCATATCACCGGTGATAATGCCTTTTACCTGGCCGTCTTCAACAATGGTTTCAGATGCGGCAAAACCGGGGTAGACCTCAACACCCAGGCCCTCGGCCTGCTCCGCCAGCCAGCGGCACAGGTTACCCAGGCTGATAATGTAGTTGCCATGGTTGTGCATGTTCCTGGGCACAAAGGCATTGGGAACTTTGGTGGCTTTCTCCTGATTCTTGAGCAGGAAAATGTCATCGCGGGTGACCGGCGTATTGAGCGGAGCGCCTTTCTCTTTCCAGTCCGGGAACAGTTCGTTGAGGGCAGTGGGTTCAAATACCGTACCCGCCAGGATGTGAGCGCCGATTTCGGAACCCTTTTCAACGACACAGACGGTCAGTTCCTGTTCGGCTTCCTGAGCCATCTGCATGATGCGACAGGCTGCCGAGAGGCCAGCTGGGCCACCGCCGACGATCAGAACATCAAATTCCATCGATTCGCGTTCCACGTTGGTCTCCTCATCTTTTTTAGTGATGCCAACAGGCAATTTCTCAGGGGCGTCATCATACCGGTAAAATGGCGGGCAGACGACTCCCACAAAGCGAAAGTCCTTGTTCTGTTAATTGAAAGGATACCGCAATTCAAAAATCAAACAAACGTTTGTTTGAAATTCGGCTTTACCTTTGGCATTGTTTACTGGCACTGGGCCAAAACGTGTTTTTGAGTCGTTTTTTAGTATCGTCTCACGCTCAGGCGGAGTCAACCGGGGTTCATTGGCCGCAAGCGCGCCTCTGTAACGTCCGGAGGGGCTATTGACCCCTGTGTGCTTTGCCTGCAGTATTATGACGCCCTGACAGACAGCAGGCCCCGTAAGCATATGCTGTTCTCAAATGTAAACTCATCGTAGAAGAACGAGGAATCTATGAAGGTTCTGGTCGCTGTAAAACGAGTTATCGACTACAACGTAAAGGTGCGCGTCAAGCCGGACAACACCGGCGTTGATCTCGCCAACGTCAAAATGGCAATGAACCCTTTCTGTGAAATCGCTGTCGAAGAAGCGGTTCGCCTGAAAGAGAAGGGTGTTGCCAGCGAAATCGTGGTGGTATCCATCGGCCCGAAGGCCTGCCAGGAGCAAATCCGTACCGCTCTGGCGCTGGGTGCCGACCGTGGCATTCATATTGAAACAGACGAAGAGGTTCAGTCTCTCGAAGCGGCCAAGCTGCTCAAGAGCGTGGTCGAGAAAGAGGAGCCCAAGCTGGTTATTCTCGGCAAGCAGTCCATCGATTCCGACAACAACCAGACCGGCCAGATGCTGGCTGCACTGACGGGTATGGGGCAGGGCACTTTTGCCTCCGAAGTCGTTGTTGAAGGCGAGAAAGTAAACGTAACCCGTGAAGTTGACGGCGGCCTGATGACCGTTGCCCTGAACCTGCCAGCGGTTGTAACCACTGACCTTCGCCTGAACGAGCCGCGTTACGCTTCTCTGCCAAACATTATGAAGGCCAAGAAGAAGCCGCTGGACAACATGAGCCCGGCTGACCTGGGTGTTGAGCTCGCACCACGTCTTTCTACCCTGAAGGTAGAGGCTCCGGCCTCTCGCCAGGCAGGCGTGAAGGTTGCTGACGTAGCTGAGCTGGTCGACAAACTGAAGAACGAAGCGAAGGTGATCTGAATGAGCATCCTTGTAATTGCTGAACATGACAACAGCGAGCTGAAGCAGGCAACCCTGAACGTTCTGGCTGCTGCCAAGGCCATTGGTGGCGACATCGACGTACTGGTTGCCGGCGAGAACTGCGGCGCTGTAGGCGAAGCAGCTGCGAAGGCAGAAGGCGTGAGCAAGGTGATGGTTGCCGACAACGCCGTGTATGGCCACTTCCTGGGCGAGAACCTGGGTGAGCTGGTTGCTGAAGTTGGTAAGGGCTACAGCCATATCCTGGCCGCCGCCGGAACCATCGGCAAGGATTTCATGCCACGGGTCGCCGCACTGCTGGACGTTGCTCAGGTATCCGACATCATGCGTGTGGAGTCCGAAGATACCTTCGTTCGCCCGATCTATGCCGGTAACGCCATTGCCACGGTTAAATCCACCGACAGCATCAAGGTAGTCACGGTTCGCCCGACCGCCTTTGATCCGGTTGCTGGTGAAGGTGGGTCTGCTACGGTTGAAGCTCTTGACGTTGTCAAAGACGCAGGTCTGTCTCAATTCGTTAACGAAGAGCTGGCCAAGTCTGACCGTCCGGATCTGGCAAGCGCTGGTATCGTGGTTTCCGGTGGTCGCGGCATGCAGAACGGTGAAAACTTCAAGATGCTGGAGCAGGTCGCTGATTTGATGGGCGCTGCTGTTGGTGCTTCTCGCGCGGCGGTAGACGCCGGCTTTGTACCCAACGACATGCAGGTTGGTCAGACCGGTAAGATCGTTGCACCCCAGCTGTACGTCGCGGTCGGTATCTCCGGCGCCATCCAGCACCTGGCCGGTATGTCTGATTCCAAGGTGATCGTTGCGATCAACAAGGATGAAGAGGCACCGATCTTCCAGGTTTCCGATTATGGCCTGGTGGCGGATCTGTTCGAAGCGGTTCCGCAGCTTGAGGAAGAATTGAAGAAAGTTCTGTAACTTTCTGGTTCTTCAGAAAAAGGCACCTTCGGGTGTCTTTTTTGTTCACCAGTATCCTATTTTTCTCTCGGTTTTTTTCGAGCAGTCAGTTTTTTCTCTTTCTTACCGATAAACAGGATATCCGCCAGGATATGCAATGCTTTGTTGGTGGTGTGAATGGAGCGATAGATATGGTCGCTGGTGTGATCGTGGCTGCCCCGGACACGGCGGGCATTTTCGCGGAACTCCTCGCTGGTAGAAAAACGATCAATCAGGCTGAAGGTTGTGGTGGTTATGGTCTTGTGAACTTTCTCTACCGCACTGGTTCCATTCTTGACTGTTTCTTCCAGCAAGCGGGCACGATTGCGTGTCTCCATCAGGTCCATTCGCGATTTCTGGATATGGCTGTTGGCGGCAATCTGACGAGCCAGAAATAGCCTTAGGCCGCGTGTGTTGCGCCTATGCTGCCTGAAGGTAACAGCCAGAATTCCGGTAGTGGTGCAGGTCGCAAGTACGCTGAGCAGAGTTATTGCGTCCATGGGGGCCCCTAGCGATACTCCAGTTTCATGTCCACGTCGATTTCTCTCTCGGCCAGCTCTTTTTCCAGCTCTTTCATGACTTCCTGGTAAACGAGCCGTTTCACCATAACAGGAAGGCGGTCCGCGAGCATGCGGGCGGATTTGGAATCCCGTTTGGCCAGGGCAATCGGATCCAACACCTGCAGCGTAATTAGCATTTCCGGATCTCGAGTGTTATCAAGGCCATAGTCTTCAGAGAGCGCTTCATTGATTATTTTTTGCTGACGGGTGACGCGCCATAATAGGCAGCCACTGACGATGGCTAGCATGAGGCTCAGTACCAGAAGCAGGGCGTTCAATGGGGTAACCTCCGGGATTCGGGTTTATCAATATGACAGAGTGTGCAGCATCGGCCCTGTGAATCGATTGGCCGTTGCGACGTTTTTTTGCAATTTCCAGGGAAACAATCGTAAGGATAATGACATGATCTGGTTAAAGGCGTTTGTCAGTGGCTTTCTCGCAACACTGATTTTCCATCAGGGGCTGCTCGCCCTGTTCTACTTCGTTGGCATGGTGCCATCGGCACCCTTCAACATGAATCCGGTGCCGCCTCTGGGGGTTCCCGCAGTGTTTTCTCTGGCGTTTTTCGGGGGGCTCTGGGGGATTGTACTCTGGGCTATCCTCAGGAGCCTGAATGGCTTTAAGTTCTGGCTGGGTAATGTAATAGTAGGCGCCATCGGACCCACCGCCGTTGCGATGCTGGTTGTCTTCCCGCTCAAGGGGCTGGCAGTGTCTGCCCAGACCTGGGTCGGAGGGTTGATTCTCAACGGCTTCTGGGGGCTTGGTGTGGCGCTTTTTCTGATAATAATGGGTGCAAAGGCAGCCCGGCCTGCCACCGGCAATTCATAACGGATAAGGATAACCAATGAGCACAAAGACTGACGCCACTTATGACATCGTGGTTTTCGGTGCCACCAGTTTTGTGGGGCAAATTCTCACCAACTACCTGTTTGAAACCTATGGCACTGGCAAAGAGGTTCGATGGGCCATTGCAGGACGGTCAGAGAGCAAACTGAATACGCTCAAACAGAGCCTCGGTAAAGCGGCAACGGCACTGCCGTTGATTTTGGCGGACGCAAGTGATGAAGGTGCCCTCAAGGCAATGTGCGACCAGACCCGAGTGGTGATCTCCACCGTAGGGCCTTATGCTCTGTTCGGTGAGCCGTTGGTCAAGACCTGCGCCGAAACCGGAACGGATTACTGCGACCTGACCGGCGAAGTCCAGTGGATCCGCAAGATGGTGGAAACCTACGAGGACCAGGCCAAAGCCTCTGGTGCGCGCATCGTCCATTGCTGCGGCTTCGATTCCATTCCTTCAGACATGGGTGTCTGGTTCCTGCAGCAGCAGGCGGAGGCAACCTTTGGCGCGCCCTGCCAGGACGTACGCATGCGGGTCAAGGTCGCCAAGGGCGAGTTTTCCGGCGGCACCGTGGCCAGCATGATGAACGTTGCCAAAGAGGCAGCAGCTGACCCGAAGCTGCGCAAGGAACTGGCCAATCCTTTCTCTATCTGTCCGCCGGAGCATCGCTCAAAAACCCGTCAGCCCAGCCTGAAAGGTGCGGAGTTCGACAGGGACTTTGGTGTCTGGCTGGCCCCATTTGTGATGGGCGCAATCAATACACGGATTGTGCACCGTTCCAACGCGCTGCAGAATGCCCGTTACGGTAAAGAGTTCACCTACGACGAGGCCATGATGACGGGCCGTGGCATGAAGGGGCGCCTTGCAGCCTATGCTATCACTGGTGCACTGGGTGGTTTCTTTACTGCTTCCGCGTTCAAGCCTTCCCGCTGGGTGGTGGAAAAATTTGTGCCCAAACCGGGTGAGGGCCCAAGTCCGGAAGCCCAGAAAAACGGCTTCTACGATCTGCGTTTCGTGGGTAAAACCGCTGATGGCAGAACCATCAAGACCAAGGTGACTGGCGATCGTGACCCCGGTTACGGCTCCACTGGCAAGATGCTGGGCGAGGCGGGCATGAGCCTGGCGTTCGATGTGGAGGGTGACAGACAAGGGGGTTTCTGGACACCGTCGTCGCTGCTGGACGGCAAACTCTTTGAGCGCCTGACCAGCAAAGCCGGCCTGAGCTTTGAGCTGCTGGAAACCAGCTAACCTGCGATCAGTTGAGCCGGACGGTGCGGTCGGAGGCGGGTAACGCCTCCGGCGCGTGCCCCAGCGAAACAACCGTTTTCCCTGTCAGCCACTGTTTCATTCCGGCTGCGATTCCCTCCCTCGTTTCCACATCTACCCCGGTAAATGGCTCATCCAGAATCAGCAGCGGCGCTGCGCTCAGAAGGACACGAGCCAGGGCAATCCGTCTCGCCTCGCCACCGGATAGCTGGCTGCCCATTGAACCCAGCCATGTGTTCAACTGTGCTGTTTCATGAGTAAAACGATCCGCCATAGCCACCAGTTCCAGAACCCGCCAAAGCAGCGCATCAGAGGCATCCGGCCTGCCAATCAGCAGGTTGGCTTTCAGGGTATCCTCGAATAGCACCGTCTGCTGCGTGAGATAGGCCGCAGGCAGGTGCCGGGCATTGCCAGCTGCCGGTTTCTCCAGACCCGCCATCACCTCTGCCATTGAGGATTTGCCGGCACCGGAATTACCGATAACGCCGACCCATTCGCCGCTACCGACCGTCAGATCGAACCGGCTGAGAACGGGCGAATGATCGCCAAACCGGATGGTAACCTGCTCCAGTTCCAGTGCGTTGTGGTTGTCCAGCGGCGACTGAACGGCCTCGGATTCAGTGTCAGGTGAAGCCGAACAGTCGCGGTTGAGCCTTGCTGCCGAGGCAAGCGTTCCACCCAGCCTGGCAAACGCATCCGGAAGCATCGAATAGATCTCCAGCAAACCAAGTAACGCCACCGGCAGCAATACCACCACAGGCCCGGTAATGGCGTCCTGCTGAAACAGCTGCAGCCCGACCAGCAGGGCAAGCACAACGGCCAGATTGACCATGACCTGGGCCAAGCCGAGGTTCCAGCCAGTGCGAGTATCAGCCCGGGCGTCGTTGTGGGTAATCTGGTCAGCCTGGCGCAGGCAGAGTGCGGCGTGTTTGCCGGTGCGACCTGCCGCAGTCAACTCCGCAAAACCTTCGACATGCTCGATAACATCCGTTCGCAGCTGTTCCCGTGCGTCTGTCTGGCGGTAAACCAGGTGGCGGGTGCGCAGGTAAACCACAACCGTTGCAATCAGAAAGCCCGGCACCAGAGTAAGCAACAGGCCGATGGCGAGATCCTGGCTGTAGAAAACACCGGCAACGATGATGAGCATGGCCGTTACCAGGGCTGCAAGGGCCGCAGGGGCAATCAGGCGAAGGTAGAGTGTGTCCAGGGCATCAACATCATTGGTCAGCCGCGACAGCCATTGGGGACCTTGCAAGGCGCTTCTGCGGTGTCGGGCGGAAAGGCAAAGCTGTTCAAACAGGGCCACCCGAATGTCGGTCAGCAGCCGCAGGACTGTGTCGTGGTTGTAGACCCGCTCAACATAACGGGCAACGGTACGGGCTACCGCAAAAAAGCGTATGCCACCACCGGGAACATACAGGTTCAATGACGCCTGCACACCGGCTGCCAGCAACAGGCCGGTAAGCGCAGTAGCGGTAATGAACCAGCCGGACAACGCCAGCAATCCCATACCCGACAGCAAGGTCGCCAGAATCAGCAAACCTCCCACCGTCAGTCTGACAGGGCGGCGGAATATCAGCATCAGCCAGGGCCAGAGTTCACGCATCGTGCACACTCCCGGCTGTTACTAGCAACGTCCTGTTCGCCAGAGTAAGCAACGCCTGATGATGAGTCGCGAAGATCAGCGTCTTGCCCGCCATAGCGAGCTTATGGAGCGCTTCAAGAATGTAGATCTCACTGTCGCTGTCGAGCCCCGCTGTGGGCTCATCAAGAAGGATGAGATCGTAATTGGCCACAAACACGCGGGCCAGGCTCAGCCTGCGGGCCTGACCGCCGGAAAGCCCCTGGCCGTCCTCAGTGATTTTGCTGTAAATACCTCGCTCCCGGCTGTTTAGCAGGCTCCCGAGGCCAACCTGGTGCAATGCTGTTTCGATGGCAACATCGGTGGCATCTGGCGTGGTAAGGCGAAGATTGTCGGCCCAGGTGCCGTGGACCAGAAACGGAGACTGGCCGAGCCAACCGAAAGGCTGTTCACCGGCCGGAGCACCGAACACCGAGATATGGCCCTGGTCCGGCTGCATGAAACCTGCCATCAGGTACAGCAAAGACGATTTGCCTCCTCCCGACGGGCCGGTAAGCGCGATTACATCACCTTTTTTAATCTCCAGCGATAGGTTATCCAGTACCGGTCGCTCAACATCGTAGGCAAGGTAAAGATCCTGCACCGAAATGACGCCCGGCGCCTGCGGCCGAAATGCCTTCTGTGCCGGCGAACTGGCTTCTTCAACACTTTCCAGTCGCCCGACAATTTCCGCGCCAGCGCCCATGGCCGCGGCACGGTCATGATAATGCTGAGACAACAAGCGCAATGGCTGGAAAAATTCCGGTGCCAGTAACAGCACCAGCAACCCCGAGAACAAAGTAAGGTCGTCAGAAGGCCCGTAGCTGATATAGCCCAGCAAACCAAAGCCGATATAGATAGCCACCACGGCAATGGCTACCGACGCAAAAAACTCGAGCACAGCGGAGGACAGAAAGGCAATTCTGAGGGTTTTCATGGTAACGCGGCGATAATCATCTGAACGCTTTCGCAGTTTTTCAGCAGCGGGCTCCGTCTGACCGAACAACTGCAGGGTTGTCAGGCCCCGAACCTTGTCCAGGAACTGGCCCGATAGCCGACCGATGGTCTGAAAATGCTGCTGGTTAAGTTTCTCGGCACCCATGCCTACCAGCGCCATGAACAGTGGGATCAGAGGAGCAGACAGCAACAGGAAAACGCCTGCCAGCCAGTCCAGCGAGAAAACCACGACCAGAATCAGTACTGGAACCACCACAGCCAGAATCATCTGTGGCAGGAAGCGGGCGAAATAACCATGCAGGGCGTCGGTATGGTCGAGCCACTCCCGCGCCAGGGTGCCAGCCGAGATCTGCCCCATGGCAACGGGCCCGGTAGCCTGCCAGCAGCGGTTTATCCGCCGGCGCACCTCGCTCCTTACGGTACGGCTGCAACGGGCTGCAAACCGGGCCTGCAGTCCCAGGGCTACGCCCCTCACCAGAATGGCTGCAACAATGCCGGCAAACAGCAGCGCAAGCTCTTCAACCGGCACTTCCTTTACGATGCCCCGGTGGATAATCCCCGCCAGGAACGCCATCTGCGCAATGGTGGCAAGCCCGACCACCACGCCCGCCGATACTGTGGCCAGTATCAGCGGGCGTCCATGGGTTGCTAGCCCGCCCAGCCAGGCGCGGGCAGTCGCCTGTTCTGACACTTAGTGATAACCCTCGCCGGCACGAACCTTGCCGCGGAAGACCCAGTAGGTCCAGGCGGTGTAGGCGAGTACGATGGGAATCACGAATACCAGACCAATCAGCAGGAACAGCTGTGACCCGGGAGCCGAAGCGGCGTCCCATAGCGTGTAATCCGGCGGTACAACGTAGGGCCAGCGGCTCACCACAAGGCCAAGATACGTTGTGATAAACAGCCCCATGGTGGCGACGAAAGGCATGCCTTCAGACCGATTACGCACGGAGCGGAAAATCTGGAAGGCGCAGATCAGTGTCAGCACAGGCAGAATCCAGATTACCGTCAGGTTCGAGAACCAACGCTCCTGGACCATTTCGTCCACGAACGGCGTCCAGACGCTGATAATGGCGAATACCGCCAAAACCGCAGCCAGCAGCGGCAGTGTGATTCGGTAGGCCCACTCCTGCAGTCGACCCTCGGTTTTCATGATCAACCAGGTAGACCCCAGCAGCGCATACCCGGCCAACAGGCCGAATCCGGTAAGTACCGTGAACGGGGTCAGCCAATCCAGAGCACCGCCTACGTAAACCCCGTCAGCGGTTTCGAAGCCCTGTATATAGGCGCCAACAACGGCGCCCTGTGCAAATGAGGCAACCGTGGAGCCACCCGCAAAAGCCCAGTTCCAGAGATACCGGGAAGTGCGGGCCTTGAACCGGAATTCAAAGGCAACACCCCGGAATATCAGCCCTGCCAGCAGCAGAAATACACCAATATAAAGTGCTGGCAGGAAGATGGAATAAACCATGGGAAATGCCGCCAGAAGGCCTGCACCACCGAGTACCAGCCAGGTCTCGTTACCGTCCCAGACCGGGGCCACGGTATTCATCATCACATCCCTGCTTTCTTCATTGGGTGCAAAGGGAAACAGTATGCCGACACCCAGATCAAAGCCATCCATCAGCACATACATAATTATGCCGAAGCCGATAATAAACGCCCATATTACGGGCAGATCAAACAGTTCCATATCAGTGACCTCCCTGGTTCAGTGGCTTGTGGGTGTCATTGTCATCCATCTCAAACGGCACATGGGCGGCAGAGAAGGGCCGTTTAGGCCGATCGTCCTCGTATTCCTCGTCAGCGCTGCTGTCTTCCAGGCCCACGTACAGCACCCGCATCAGGTAATAGACGCCTGCTGAGAACACCATCGCGTAGACCACCACATACCCGATGAGCGTGAACAGTGCCATGCCACCGGTCAGGGAGGGTGTTACCGATTCAGCCTGGTTCATCATGCCCTGAACCAGCCATGGCGCTCTGCCTATTTCCGTAACAAACCAGCCGGCAAGCACCGCCACAAACGGCGTGAGACTCATGAAACGAAGACCCTGCAGGAACCATGGTGTCTGCCAATACCGGCCTTTGGCCCTGAGTACCAGGCCGGCCAAACCGAACAGAATCATCAACATGCCCAAAGCAACCATGACACGGAAGGACCAGAACACGATTGCCACCGGTGGCTGTTCTTCCGCCGCAACCTCATTCAGGCCGGGCACTTCGCCATTCCAGTCATGGGTCAGCACAAAGCTGGCAAGGCTTGGAATGCCCACTTCAAAATGGTTCATCTGGTTGGCCTGATCCGGTATCGCAAAAAGCAACAGCGGCACATTGCGGGACGTTTCCCAGTTACCTTCCATGGCCGCTACTTTCATTGGCTGGTGCTCCAGGGTGTTCAGGCCATGAAAGTCGCCCACAACCAGTTGGGCCGGAGCAATGAACAGGATAAGCCATAAACTCATGGACAGTGCTTTCCTGTTAGCTTCAACCTCACGTTTGCGCAACAGATACCAGGCACTGACACCGGCGACCACAAAGGAGCCGGTGAGGAAAGACGCCAGCCCCATGTGCATAAACCGGTAGGGGAAAGACGGATTGAAAATCGCCTCGCTCCAGGATGTCACATAGAACACGCCGTCCCGGAGTTCGGTACCTGCCGGAGTCTGCATCCAGCTGTTTGCCGACAGAATCCAGAACGAGGAAATAAAGGTGCCTAACGCAACCATAATGGCAGCGAACAGATGAACGCCGGCAGGGACCTTATCCCGGCCAAACAGGAGCACACCAAGAAATGCCGCTTCCAGGAAGAAGGCGGTAACAACCTCATAACTCAGAATAGGGCCAAGATAGTTCGCCGTGGCCTGGGAGAAGTTACTCCAGTTGGTACCGAACTGGAACGACATCACAATGCCCGAAACCACCCCCATACCGAATACAACGGCGAACACTTTGGTCCAGAAAGCGGACAGCTTTACCCAGGCCGGATTGCCGGTTTTGAAGGCAAGCCCTTCAAGCACTGCGATAAAGGAGGCGAGACCGATGGTAAACACCGGAAAAATGGCGTGAAATGACACCACAAACGCGAACTGGATTCGCGATAGGATAAGGGGATCTAGTTCCATGGGAACCCTCCGGTAACGTTCACATCATAACAAACGGGCCCAGCGAACCCGTTCAGTCGCTGCCTTAGCTCTGTTTGTTATATTGTTAGTACCGGCAGATAACA
>JBHEPI010000219.1:0-3353 GCA_046260345.1 Marinobacter sp.
CGTTACAATAGGCGATGTTGATTAATGGTCAAGGCAATGAGGAAATCAGAGATGGCAGACACCAACGGGAAAATGATCTTTGATGTAGCTACCCGCCGTATAGATGCCCATGGCAGCACTGCCTATTGCAAGGATGCGGAAGTAGTGCTTGATACTGATATGGCCGGGCGTCGGGATGCGTTTAATCCTGCCGAACTACTACTGGCAGCGCTGTCCGCGTGCATTATAAAGGGGATCGAGCGCGTTACACCAATGCTGAAGTTTGAACTGCGGGGGGTGGAGGTTAACGTCCACGGTGTACGCCAGGATGCGCCGCCACTGATGGAATCCATTGATTATGAAATCATTGTGGAAACCGATGAGAGTGATCGTCGTCTGGAACTACTTCACGAGAACGTCAAGAAATACGGCACTGTATTCAACACGGTGGCACCAGGGACAAAATTAAACGGTGTGTTACGACGTGCTGAGTGAATGATGAATGGGACAGGATATGGCCGAGCGGAATGCAGTGTTGTGATTATTCGTGAAAGCCTGGTCCTGAAGGTGATCTGACCAAGATGGCATTTGAATGTGTATTACAGGCCTGGCATGACCACCAGGCGGAGCTTCGCGGTTTTCTGATCGGCCGGATGAAAGAGCCGGCCATGGCCGACGATGTTCTGCAAGACGTGTTCTTCAAGGCCATGCGTGAAGGGCAGGATTTCTGTGACCTGCAGAATCCACGGGCCTGGTTGTTCCGGGTTGCCCGTAACGCACTGACCGACGGCCATCGGCTACGCAAGCATTGGGTGCCGGTGCCGGATCATCTGGCGGATGAACGTGCACCGGAGCGGGCGCCGGTGGATGAACTGGATGCCTGCATCAACCGGACTCTGCCGGAATTGCCAGAGAGCGACCGTGACATACTCCAGGCCTGCGATCTGGGGCCGATGTCCCAGGAAGCCTATGCGCAATCCAGAGATCTTTCGCTGCCTGCGGCCAAAGCCAGAATTCGTCGCGCAAGAGAGCGCCTGAGGGAGGCTTTGGCGCAGCGTTGTGATGTCGTTTTCGACAATTCTGGGAGCATTTGCTGCCATGTCGAGTCTGATACCTCTAATCGCTGAGCCAGCCTGATGTGTGAACTTCTTGCCCTGTCCTGCCGCTATCCTGCCAGACTGACCACCTCACTGACGGGCCTGGCCGCTCGTGCCCAGCAGGCGATCAGCCGTAATCGCGATGGTTGGGGCGTGGCTTTCTACCAGGGTGCGGATGTTGCGCTGTATCGTGACACGTCGCCTGCGGATGAGAGCGCTCAGGTGCCCTGGATCGAGACTCATGGCCCCGAAACAACCCTCTCCATGGCGTATATCCGGCACGCAACCCAGGGCCCAATCGAGCTTGCCAACACTGGACCCTATGCCCGTGAACTGAATGGCCGGATGCGGATATTTGCCCACAATGGCAACCTGCCAGGTATCCGGAACCGCTTCGACAGTCAGCGCTGGCGGTTTCATCCAGTCGGCCAAACCGACTCCGAAATTGCATTCTGTATGCTGCTTGAAGTCCTGGCAGAACTGGAGGAAGGCTTCAATGATCTGCCCCCCTTGGATAAGCGGATTGCCGCCCTGGCCAGGCTTTTTGGGGAGCTGCGCGAGCTTGGCCCGGCCAACTTTCTCTACGCAGACTCCCAGACACTGTTTGTTCACGCAGACCGGCGGTTTCAGCCAGCTACCGGTAAAATTGAACCGCCGGCGTTGTTCCTCAGGATCTGCGCAAGCGAGCAAACCCCGGAGCTGCTTGATCCGAGTGTTGCAGGCAGTCTTGCCCCTGGCCAGCGCGTAGCGCTTCTCTCGACTGTCCCCCTGAACGATGAACCCTGGCAGCCCCTGGCCGAAGGCGAGCTGCTGGCCATCGAAGCGGGGCAGATTGTCGCACGAACCTGTTTACCCTCAAGGAGCGAACGTTGATGGCACACGACCATGATCACGCACCCCGAAATTTTGGCCGGGCCTTTGCCATCGGGGTAGCGCTGAATGTGGCCTTTGTATTGGTTGAGGCGTTTTACGGCTGGCAGGCCGGGTCGTTGGCGTTGCTGGCGGATGCGGCCCACAACCTCAGTGATGTCGGTGGCCTGCTGCTGGCCTGGGCCGCGTTTGGTGCCGCGCAATTACATCCAAACTTGCGCCACAGCTATGGCTGGCGCAAGGGTTCGATTCTGGCCAGCTTTGCCAATGCGGTGATTCTGCTGGTGGCTATGGGTTCCCTGGCGTGGGAGGCGATTGAACGTTTGCAAACACCTTCTCCGGTGGCGGCGGTCACGGTTATGGTGGTTGCCGGTATCGGAGTGGTGATTAATGCGGCGACGGCCTGGCTGTTTCTTGCCGGTAGCGAAGGCGACCTTAATAGCCGCGGCGCGTTCCTCCACATGGCGGCGGACGCATTGGTGTCTCTGGGCGTGGTAATCGCCGGAGCGGTTTACCTCTGGCAGGGTTGGGGCTGGATTGACCCGGTTATGAGCCTGGTGATCGCCCTGGTGATTGTGGTGGGTACCTGGTCGCTGTTCCGGCGCTCCCTCCACCTGCTGTTTGATGGTGTACCGGAGGAGATTGATCTGGCGGAAGTGCAGGCGGCGTTGCTGGAATTACCTGGAGTGGCCTCCGTTCATGATCTCCACGTTTGGGCCATGAGCACACGGGAAAACGCGATTACGGCCCACCTGGTGTTAACCGGGGGAGCCCCCGACCATGACCGGCTGCTGGCGTTGGCCACAGAGATGCTGCACGAGCGTTTCGAGATCCATCACGCGGTGCTGCAGCCGGAGAGCGAGGTCTATGCGGCAAACTGTCCTACTGCTTGCGGCTGTTAGGAGCTCAGCCTAGACTCAAGTGAGTCTGATGGATCTAACAGGGAGTGGCGGTAATGGCGTTCAAAACCCTCGACGGCAATGAAGCCGTGGCTTCGGTGGCCTATCGCCTGAGCGAAACCATTGCCATCTATCCTATTACTCCGGCATCGGTAATGGGCGAACACGCCGATGACTGGGCGGCGCTGGGCAAACCCAACCTATGGGGTCAAGTGCCCGGTGTGGTGGAAATGCAGTCCGAAGCTGGTGCCGCTGGCGCGATGCATGGGGCACTGCAAGCCGGTTCGCTGGTGACTACGTTCACCGCCTCCCAGGGGCTGCTGCTGATGCTGCCCAACCTGTACAAGATTGCCGGCGAACTGTCGCCATTCTGCATGCATGTCGCCGCTCGCAGTATCGCCACCCATGCCCTGTCCATCTTCTGCGACCATTCCGATGTGATGAGCGCCCGCGGCACCGGCTTTGCCCTGTTGGCGTCCGGCTCGGTGCAGGAAGCGCAGGATCTGGC
>JBHEPI010000008.1:0-51212 GCA_046260345.1 Marinobacter sp.
CACCGATGGGAACACCCTCCCAAAAAACGCTTCAAGCACATCCATGTGCGCTTGGGCTCCGCCATCCATGGCTCCGCACATTTTTGGGAGGGTGTTCCCACCGGTGCCGGCAAAGCATGGGAGTTATATCCACATGTTTCGGTGGCGAACAACGTAGGTCGGATTAGCGAAGCGTAATCCGACAAATGGAGGTAACGCCACGAAAAGAGTCGGATTACGCTTCGCTAATCCGACCTACGGTTTCGTCGTGCGCTGATGTATTCCCGAGGATTGCCGGCCGGGGCTGAGGGGCCCTCCACAAAATGTCTCCGGCCAGGGACGGCCGGAGTCAAGCGCACATGGATGTGCTCGTAGCGTTTTTGTGGAGGGCCCCTCAGCCCCGGCCATACACCAAAACCGGAAGGCTGGGGTCAGATCCTAACTCGGATGCCGGACATCAGGAACCAACTTTTAAGACAATCTTCCCGGTAGCCGTTCGCCCGGTCAGCGCCCCAAGCGCCTTCTCGTAATCCTCGAAGTCATAGACCTCGCTGATTCGCGGGTCAATCTTGCCCTCGGAGAACAGCTTGAGCAGCTCCATCATGTTCTGGGCGCTGGTCTGCGGCTCACGCTGGGTGAAGCTGCCCCAGAACACACCCACCACCGAACAACCCTTCAGAAGAGTCAGGTTGGCCGGGATCTTGGGGATATCACCTGCAGCGAAGCCGATGATCAGGTGGCGGCCGTTCCAGGCCATGGCACGCAGCGCCTGTTCGGTGAACTCACCGCCCACCGGGTCGTAGATCACATCCACGCCCTTGCTGTTGGTCAGGCGCTTTACGGCGTCTTTCAGAGGCTCTTCGGTGTAGTTGATCAGCTCATCGGCACCGGCTTCTTTGGCCACCGCCAGCTTCTCGGCTGTGCTTGCTGCAGCAATCACATGGGCGCCCATGGCCTTACCCAGTTCCACGGTTGCCAGGCCAACGCCACCGCTGGCACCCAGCACCAGCAAGGTTTCGCCCGGCTGGATATTGGCGCGCTGTTTGAGGGCGTAATAGGATGTGCCGTAAACCATGGAGAAAGCGGCAGCCTTCTCGTCGGACATGGACTCCGGAATGGGCAGAATGTTCTGTTCGGGCACCACCACTTCCTCAGCGAAGGCGCCATAGCCGGTGAGGCCAGCCACCCGGTCGCCCGGCTTGAAGCGGGTGACTTTCTCCCCGACTTCAATGACTTCACCGGACATCTCACCACCGGGAGAGAACGGCATGGTGGGCTTTAGCTGGTACTTACCTTCGATGATCAGGGTGTCCGGAAAATTCAGGCCGGCGGCCTTGACGCGAACTTTAACACCATGGCCTTTGACCACGGGGCTGGCAATGTCTTCAATGACCAGCTTGTCCGCAGGGCCGTATTCCTTGCAGAGAATCGCTCTCATGATGTGGCTCCGTTAAACGACGGTCGATGCAGGATGACTGCAGTTGATGGTAATCAACCTAAACAGAGTCGCGTCATGAAGCAAATAAAGAAATCTTATCCCGCCGGATTAGCCATGCTTATTCTGACTGATCAGCGATTTTACAGCATTGTGCTGGCGTAAATCATCGCACCGACCAGGCCAACACCCGCTACCACAAGGCCGATCAGGATGCCCTTGGGGATGGCAGATTGCACATTGTGATCGCTACGTTTGCCATTGTGGCTGACCACTCGACCGTCCTGGCTGGAATCGCGGATCAGACTGACCATCTCCTCGCATTGGCTGCGATCGAAATCCGATGGTTTGAACTCATCCATATTGTGCTTGTCGAGGAACCGGTTGACATCGGACGACAGTGGCACGTATTTCATCGACCAGTTGGTGAAGGTCCGGGCATGCAGCGGCTCTTCCAGCAGCGTCGTCACGTTACGATGGCGGCTGTCCCTGGCGATTCGGTCATACAGGTTGCGAACAGCATCTTCCTCGCCTTCCAGATACTGGAAAAACCGGTTGTCACCGTAATACAGCCCACCGACGATCTCGCCTTTGGCATTATTGCGGCGAGACTCCATCAGAATCCGGGCGACGTTGGGCTCCACGCCCTTCTCCACGGGCTTGGCTTCGAAGGTGGCTTTACTGGCATAAGCCAGACGCATCAGGGACATAGCATTCACTCCGTACTACGGGAAACGGTTAAGGTGAACGTGAAATACGCCTGAACCGCCGCTGATGGATCACAGACCGCCCCACAGACCCACCCCGGGAACATTGCCGACCCCGAACCAAATGCTACATCCATACACCTTTACCGAGGTGAAAGCGGGAATATTTTCGGCTATCCTGCGCGCTCTGTCGCGGGCCCAGCCCCCCTACCCCGGAATTTCTTCAGGGCCTGATATGTTCGATATTATCTATGTGCTTGAAATGGTCGGCGTGGTCGCCTTTGCCATCTCCGGCATGATTGTGGCGAGATCCAAGAATATGGATCCGGTGGGCATTTTTACCATCGGCCTGGGAATTTTCTCCATCCTCGGCGCCCAGCTTGCCCTGGACCTTGGTCATTCATGGTTTATTGCCTCCCTGCTTGGCGTGATGACCGGCACCTTTGGCGGCGCCCTCCGCGACACACTTTGTAATGAGGTGCCGTATATCTTCCGCAAGGACCATATTTATGCCTCCATATCGTTCGCGGGTTGCTGGCGGTACGCTTTGATATCCGCCTGCAACAGCCCCGGCAACATGGCTGAACACGCCACCGAACACAATCATCCCTTGGCGTCAGCCATTCCAGTCGGTAACATTGCCGTTTTTTCACCCAAGCCCTGAAACCGGTTCACTCAATACCTATCCAGCATCCTGTAAGGCAGATCCCGATCATGCTTGAACGACTATTCCAGCTCCAGGCCCACGGCACCAATGTTCGCCGGGAGATCATAGCGGGCGTCACCACCTTCCTGACCATGGCTTACATCATCGTGGTCAACCCCAGCATCCTCTCTGAAACCGGCATGGATTTCGGTGCCGTGTTCGTTGCCACCTGCCTGGCAGCCGCCATTGGCACCCTAATCATGGGCCTGTGGGCCAACTACCCCATCGCCCTGGCCCCGGGCATGGGCCTGAATGCGTTTTTCTCGTTCACTGTTGTCGGCAGCATGGGTTATAGCTGGCAGGTGGCGCTGGGGGCGGTGTTCATCTCCGGTTTCATCTTTTTCCTTCTCAGCATCTTCAAGGTCAGAGAGTGGATCATCAATAGCATCCCGTTGTCATTGCGCTTTGGTATCTCAGCCGGCATCGGCTTCTTTCTGGCACTGATTGCCTTGAAAAACGCCGGCATTGTTGTCGATAACCCTGCCACGCTCGTTGGCCTGGGCGACGTAAAGGTTGCTGAAAGCCTGCTGTTCTTCGGTGGATTTCTGCTGATCTGCGCCCTGTCGTTCCGCAAGATAACCGGAGCGGTGATGATCGGCATTATTGCCGTAACCGCAGCTGCCATGGTGCTGGGCATGGTGGAGTACGACGGTTTCGCCTCTGCGCCGCCCAGTCTGGCGCCGACCTTTATGCAGCTTGACCTGGCTGGAGCGCTGAACGTGGGCATGATCAGTGTGATTTTCGCCTTCCTGTTCGTGGACCTGTTTGACACCTCCGGAACCCTGATTGGCGCTGCCCAACGCGGTGGCCTGCTGGACAAGAATGGCAAACTGCCCCGGCTGGGCCGGGCGCTGATGTCCGATTCCGTGGCGACCATGTCAGGCGCCGCCCTCGGCAGCTCGACCACCACCAGCTATATCGAATCCACCGCCGGCATTTCCGCCGGAGGTCGCACAGGGCTGACGGCGGTTGTGGTTGCAGTACTGTTCCTCGCATGCCTGCTGCTGTCTCCCATTGCCAGTATTATTCCGGCCTATGCAACAGCACCCGCCCTGCTTTACGTTGCCGTTCTGATGGCCAGCGGGCTGAAGCTGATCGACTGGGACGATGTCACCGAAGCAGCACCGGCTGTGGTTACCGCGCTGATGATGCCGCTGACGTTTTCCATTGCCAATGGCATCGCCCTTGGGTTTATAACCTATGCAGTTCTGAAAGCACTCAGCGGCCGCTGGTCTGAGTTGAACCCGAGCGTGATTGCCATTGCCGTCGTGTTCATTCTTAAATTCACCTTCCTGGACGCGGCCTGAGCCGCGTTTGCAAACACCGGACGAGCTATGGATTACTTCGCAGAAAGTATCAAAAAGGCCATTCGCACCGTGCCCGACTGGCCCAAGCCCGGCGTAGCGTTTCGCGACATCACCACCGTGCTGCAGGACCGCACTGCGTTCCGCAAGCTGATTGATGCCTTCGTGCATCGCTACCATGGCCATAATATCGATGCCGTTGCAGCCGTCGACGCCCGCGGCTTCATCATCGGCTCTGCCCTGGCGTACGAACTCAACGCCTCGCTGGTGCTGATCCGCAAGAAAGGTAAGCTGCCATTCGACACTCTGGTGGAAGATTATGAACTCGAGTACGGCACTGCCTCCGTGGAACTGCACAAGGATGCCTTCAAACCGGGAGACAACGTTGTTCTGGTGGATGACCTGATTGCAACCGGCGGCACCATGCTGGCGGCATCGCGGCTTATCCGCCGGATCGGCGCCGAAATCGTGGAGGTGGCAGCGATGATCGATCTCCCGGACCTGGGCGGTTCAGGCAAGCTGCAGCAAGAAGGGTTAAAGGTTTATACTGTGTGTTCATTCGAAGGTGACTAGGGAGCGGCGATGCCTGATTATCAGCACCACTGGAAAGACGGGACACCGGTTCATCTGCCGCTGGGCAAGATTGTCTGCATCGGGCGGAATTATGCAGCGCATGCACGGGAGCTGAACAACCCGGTGCCCGATGAACCCCTTCTGTTTATCAAGCCGGCAACCACGGCGGTGCATATCACCCGCCCACTGGACTTCCCGCGTGATCGCGGCGCAGTGCATTTCGAAACCGAGCTGGCGGTGCTGATCGGCCGTCCACTGACCAATGCGTCCGCCAGCGAGGCGGAGGGTGCCATCCTCGGTTATGGCCTCGCCCTGGATCTGACTCTTCGGGACTTGCAAACACAACTCAAAGAAAAAGGCCAGCCCTGGGAGCGGGCCAAAGCCTTTGACGGCGCCTGCCCGCTGTCGCCGTTCGTATCCGTTGACCGGCTCCGGCATGACCATCTGACCTTTACCCTCGAGATCAACCGGGAACGCCAGCAAACCGGTGACACCCGGGACATGCTGAATCCAATCGTGCCGCTCATTATGCACATGAGCAGCCAGTTCACCCTGATGCCCGGTGACGTTGTCCTCACCGGCACGCCCAAAGGCGTCGGGCCGCTGGAATCGGGGCAGATATTATCCCTGGAACTGGAAGATGCCTTGTTTGTGGAGACCACCGTGCTCTAGGCTGGTGGCACAGGATTGCGACCAACCTCAGGTCCATTGGCTTTTCAGGACGTATATCAGGCATGGCAAAGAAACCGGTTACCACCCGCAGTGGACGATTCTTCAGACTTGCAGGCATGACGGCCTCTGTAGCCGGGCAGTATGCAGGGCAGCGTGCGCGCCGGATTTTCCGCAGCGACGAAGACAATGAGGGCGCTCGCTCCGAAAGCTACACCCGCATGGCCGACCAGATTGTTGACACTCTGGGGGAACTCAAGGGAGCCGTAATGAAGGTCGGGCAGATCGCGTCCCAGACCCAGGACTTCCTGCCTAAAGAATTCTCGGATGCCCTGCAACGGCTGCAGAAAGAAGCGCCGCCCATGCCCTTTGAGGTGATTGTTGGCCAGATAGAGAGCGAACTGGACAAACCGGTCTCGGCGCTCTTTGAATACCTGCAGGAAACACCTTACGCGGCTGCCTCCATCGGCCAGGTTCACCGGGCCCGCCTGCACGACGGTACCGATGTGATCATCAAGGTCCAGTACCCGGGCGTAGACGAATCATGCGACAGTGACCTGAAACAATTACGGATGGCCCTGAAACTGGGCGGCCTGCTAAGAATGCCAAAGGAGCACGTGGACCAGCTGTTTGGCGAAATCCGGGTGCGGCTCAAGGAGGAACTGGACTACGAGAACGAAGCCCGCAATCTGGAAGAATTCCAGGCCTTCCACGCCAAGGACGACTGGATTGTTATCCCGAAGGTATTCGAGAGCCATTCCTCACGGCGGGTACTGACCATGGAACTGGTGGAGGGAGATCACATCAGTGAAGTGACGCCGGAAAGGTACAGCCAGGACACCATCAACCTGATTGGCCACCGGATTTTTACCATGATGGCGGACCAGTTATTCCGCTATCAATGCATCCACGGTGACCCTCACGCCGGCAACTTCGCCTATCGCCCGGACGGCACCATCATCCTCTACGACTTTGGCTGTGTGAAAAAGCTGAAGCCGGAGATTGTGGAGGCCTATCGCAAGGCCCTCGTGTCTGCCCTCGATGAGGATTACGCAGCTCTGGATCAGCATCTCATTGCCCTTGGCGCTCGGGTTGAATCCCAGCCCGCGGTCGACGAGGCTTACTACGCCATGTGGCGCGACATTCTAATACAACCGTTCGACGGCGATAGGCCCTATGATTTCGCCGAGTCAGAACTCCACAAGGACGTCGCAGCCAAAACCACCACGGTTTTCAAGTACCTGGATTATTTCAAGCCACCGGTGGAAAGTATCTTTATTGACCGCATGATTGCAGGGCATTACTGGATGATGAAAAGGCTGGGGGTGCAGGCCGCATTCCGCGCCGAGCTTAATACCTATCTCCAGAAAGCGGCGAACTGAGCTTCAGCTCAGTTCGACTGGATCGCGGAACACGGTTAAGGCTTCTGTTTCAGCAGATCACGAATTTCCATCAACAACTGCTCTTGGGCAGATGGAGCGGGCGGTGCAGCCGGGGTTTCTGCTTCCTTCTTGCGCAAGCTGTTCAGAGCCCTGACTGCTATAAAGACAGCGAACGCCACAATAACGAAGTCAAACAACGACTGAATGAATACCCCGTAGCGGAGTGAGACCGCCTCCACTCCCTCCTCTGCCGCTTTAAGGGTTACTACGAGGTTGGAAAAATCGACACCACCAATGAGTAATCCGATCGGTGGCATCATCACGTCAGCAACAAACGATGAAACGATCTTGCCGAATGCGACACCAATGATAATGCCCACCGCCATGTCCATGACGTTACCCTTGACCGCAAATTCCTTGAATTCCTTTACGATGCTCATCGCAATTTTCTCCTTGAATGCCAAATGCTGTTGGCCCCATAAACAGCAGAGGGCACGCCCACACGAGCGTCATTGAAGTGTAGCGGGATTTCATGAGGATACCGACAAGTATTATCGGGAGGAGAAAGCCTTATTACAGTGTTCAGAAGCCACAGCGGACAAGCCGCTCAGCCACCCACTCAGCCACACCCTTACTGGCCCCCTTACGAATCACCCTGGCCCGGGAAAGGCTTGCCGGCTCGCCGGGATCAATCACCGTAACCGGCACATCAAAACCCACCAGGTCGACCAGCCCCGCAGCGGGGTAGACTTGCAATGAAGTGCCCACAATCAGCAGGTGATCCGCCGTGGGAACGATTTCAGCAGCCGTTTCAATCATCGGTACTTCTTCACCAAACCACACGATATGTGGACGAAGCTGGGCGCCGCGCTCACAGGTATCGCCGGAGTTGATATCCTTGAAACCGATGTCGTAGACCAGCCCGGGGTGTTTGCAACTGCGGGCCTTGGTGAGCTCGCCATGCAGATGGATAACGTCGCTTGAACCACCACGTTCGTGCAGGTTATCCACGTTCTGGGTAATGATGGTTACGCGGTAATGCTCTTCCAGTTTCGCCAGCAGCCGGTGAGCTTCGTTGGGCTGGACTGACGCCAACTGACGGCGGCGCTCATTGTAGAATCGCAGCACCAGGTCCTGGTTCCTGGCAAACGCCTCCGGCGTGGCAACGTCATAAACACTATATTGCTCCCACAGACCACCATTATCCCGGAAAGTGGAGAGGCCGCTTTCAGCGCTCATGCCAGCGCCGGTGAGTACCACGATGTGATCTTTCATAGTGCACCGTTTTTATTTTTGTATGGATAACCGTCAGAACCAGAGCTTTTCCGGCCGGCGCCGTTTCTCAACTCTCAGTCCGTGTTTCTCAAGAATAGCAACCAGTTCCTCGGTGTCATCCATATTGAGGAACGGCGCCAGGGAAATTTCCTCTCCACGGAACTGCAGGTGGAGTTTCGGGGGCGTCCAGGGATGGCGTGGCATGTCCTGCCATACGCGGGTATGACGACGGGGCAGTTCCCACTCCTTTTCCTTGCGGGTAAGACCTTTTTCGAGGCGTATCAGGTCAGGGGAAAAAGTAAGCACCTCCCGCTTCTGACACTTTCGGGAGGTGCAATAAAAGGCAGCGGCAAGGGCCGTCAGTTCAAGCCCGGCAAAGGGCAACACTGGCCATGCCCCGACCAGCAGCATACCTGTGGAAATCAGCAGCGAGAGGCACAGGGCCGCCAGCCAGATGCGGATGTTTCCCTTCCAGCTCATGGACCGGTTTGGGGTCAGGAGAAAACAGTCGCCTTCAAGTTCGGAAAGCTGTTCTACCATTCCGGTTGCTCCCGGGAACCACCCGCACCGCTCGAGCACTTTCAGTCAAAGATCTTGCCGGGATTCATCACCCGGTTGGGATCGAAGACCTGTTTTATGCCTCTCAGGTAGGCAATTTCAGCAGCGCTGCGGGTATACTCCAGATACGGCTTCTTGGTCATGCCAACGCCATGTTCGGCAGACACACTGCCCTGATAACGTTGGACAATCTCGAAAACCCATTTGTTGACCTGCTGGCATTTCTCAAAGAAATCCTCTTTCGCCATGTCTTCGGGCTTGAGGATATTGAGGTGCAGGTTGCCGTCGCCAATGTGACCAAACCAGATAATTTCAAAGTCCGGATAGTGCTCGGTTACCACCGCGTCGATCTCCTGCAGGAATCCCGGCACTTTGGAAACCACCACAGAGATATCATTCTTATACGGCGTGCGTGGCGCAATGGACTCGGAAATGCGTTCCCGCAGTTGCCACAGGTTCCGGGCCTGGGTTTCGCTCTGGCTGATCACGCCATCCAGCACCCAGCCATTTTCCACACACTGCTCGAACAGGGTCATGGCATCGTCCATCACCTGGTCGGACACGGCTTCGAACTCCAACAGGGCGTAATACGGAGCCTCGGTTTCAAACGGTGCCTGCACCTGGCCGTGAGCCAGCACATGCCCCATGGCCTGGTGGGAGAAGAATTCATAGGCGGTGAGGTCGATCTGCTTCTGAAAAGTCTGCAGCACATCCATGGTGTTGGTCAGGTCATTCAGGCCCAGCACCAGCACGGTCAGGTTATCCGGCGTGCGGGACAGCTTCATGGTGGCTTCGGTAATGAATCCGAGCGTGCCCTCTGCGCCGATAAACAGGTGCCGCAGGTCATAGCCGGTGTTGTTTTTCTCCAGGTCTTTGTTCAGGTCGAGTATGTCGCCCTTGCCGGTGACCACTTTCAGGCCGGCAACCCAGTCGCGGCTCATGCCGTAGCGGATAACCTTGATACCACCGGCATTGGTGGACAGGTTACCCCCCAGCTGGCTGGAGCCCGCGGAGGCGAAATCCACCGGGTAATACAGGCCGTTTTCTTCGGCAAAATTCTGCAACTGTTCGGTGACCACGCCGGCCTGGCACTTCACAGTACGGTCGCTGGCACTGAAATCCAGGATCTGGTTCATGTTGTCGAAGGCCACGACCACCTCGCCGTTGGCGGCCACGGCACCAGCACTCAGGCCTGTACGGCCGCCGGAGGGTACCAGAGCTACCTGGTTCTCGTTGGCAAACTTCACCAGCGCCTGCACCTGCTCGGTGGTTTTGGGCAGAACAATCGCTACCGGTTTCGGAGGGTAGATCTTTGTCCAGTCCTTGCCGTAGTTTTCCAGGTCGGCCGCGTCAGTGAGCACTTTTCCGGGGGCCTGACCCGCTTCCATCAGTGCTTGGAGGGAGGCAACAATCTGTTCAGAGTTCATGGATAGTCCGGTCTCGCAAAGGGTTAGCCGCAGCGTCGGTGGAAAGAGTTGATTCAGGTAACCTGACGCGCTGTGAAAATCTGCGTTTATGGTATCATACCGCCCCTGTTCTGTGAGCCCGCCCGCCAATAGCGGCGCTCACGGGTCATTTCATGTGACGAAAGGTTCGGAAGCACGCCCATGTCAAATACGTCTCTTGAAAAGAGCAAAATCCGCATCCTGCTGCTGGAAGGCGTTCATCAATCCGCCGTTGATACTCTCAATGCGGCAGGTTATACCAACATTGAGTACCTGACTCATTCGCTGGCCGAAGACGAGCTGATCGAGAAAATCACCGACGCTCATTTCGTGGGTATTCGTTCACGCACCCAGCTCACAGAGAAGGTATTCGACGCTGCCCAGAAACTGGTAGCGGTGGGCTGTTTCTGCATTGGCACCAACCAGGTCGACCTTCAGGCGGCAACCCGTCGCGGCATTGCCGTTTTCAACGCGCCCTTTTCCAATACGCGCAGTGTGGCAGAACTGGTTCTTGCCCAGGCCATTCTTTTGCTGCGCGGCGTGCCCGAGAAGAACGCCAAGGCTCACCGTGGTGAGTGGCTGAAGTCCGCCAAGGACAGCTATGAAATCCGCGGCAAGAAGTTGGGCATCATTGGTTACGGTAACATCGGAACCCAGTTCAGTGTGCTGGCAGAAGGCCTGGGCATGGACGTGTATTTTTACGATGTGGTGTCCAAGCTGTCCATCGGCAACGCCACCCAGGTGGGCACCCTGCAGGAGCTGCTGAACACCTGCGATGTGATCAGCCTGCATGTGCCGGAAACACCGGGGACCAAGTACATGTTCAAGGCCGAGCAGTTTGCCCAGATGAAACCTGGCAGCATTCTGATGAACGCTTCACGGGGTACCGTGGTGGACATTGACGCCCTGGCCGATTCTTTGCGCAGCGGTAAACTCCTGGGCGCCGCCATCGACGTCTTCCCGGTAGAGCCCAAGTCCAACGACGAGGAATTTATCTCTCCGCTACGGGAGTACGACAACGTAATCCTGACCCCGCACGTGGGCGGCTCCACCATTGAAGCCCAGGAAAACATTGGTCGCGAAGTGGCGGAAAAGCTCGCCATGTACAGCGACAACGGCACCTCCGTCTCCTCCGTGAATTTCCCGGAGGTAGCCCTGCCCTCGCACCCGAACCAGCACCGCCTGTTGCACATCCACGAAAACGTGCCTGGCGTGATGTCGGAAATAAACCAGGTTTTCTCTGAAAATGGCATCAACATCTGTGGCCAATACCTGCAGACCACCGAGAACATTGGCTACGTGGTGATCGACGTTGACAAGGAATACGGTGAGCTGGCGCTGGAGAAGCTGCTAAAAGTGAAGGGCACCATCCGCTGCCGCGTGCTGTTCTGATCCCGTAGCACAAGGGCATCAGGAAAGCCGGGACCAACAGTCCCGGCTTTTTTATGGCCGATCAGGCCAGATCCCCGGAATTACCCCCTGTTAATCCGCTTTTAAAGTTTCTGACCTTGAGATGTGACCAGATGCAGCCATTATGAAAGGGAAGGCTTTTAATCTACATCAAAAATCCGCCTCAAGGAGCATCCGATGTCACTGAAGGAATCATTGCAGAAAAAACTGGAAACCCAGACTGAATACTGGAGCAAACAGATCCAGAGCCTGCAGGCTGATGCTGAAGAGAAGATGGCAAAAGCTGAAGATGATCAGGCCGAGGCTGAAATACAGAAAGACTTCTCCGAGCGCATTCAGGAACTGGAGAATCGTGTTGAAGAAGCACGCAAGAAGATTTCGGAAATTCGGGATTCGGGAGAAGATCAGCTGAAAGACCTGAAAGCCAAGATTGAGGAGTGGTTGCCCGGCGGCAAACACTGATCTGATTCACTCTCAGCAACCTGATGAAAGCCCGGCGCCGCGTGGTTCGCGAGGCCGGGCTTTTTTCTTTACTCCATCGGCACCAGTGTCAGCTCAACGCGGCGGTTCTGCTCGCGACCAGACGAAGTATCGTTGGACGCAACGGGATAACGGGGGCCATAGCCTGTAGCACGGGTACGCTTGGACTCAATGCCCTGGTTCAGCAGGAAGTCCCGCACAGAGCCAGCGCGACGCTCGCTCAGCAACTGGTTGTAGTCCCGGGAACCGGTACTGTCAGTGTGGCCTTCAATCTGGATGATGGTTTTGTCGTACTCTTTCAGCACAAGCGCTACGGACTCCAGAGTGTCACTGAAAGACGGTTTGATGGTGGACTCGTTCACATCGAAGGTGATGTTGCCCGGCATGACCAGCTCAATTTCATCCCCGTTACGCACCACACGAACACCTGAGCCTTCAAGCTTGCGGCGCAACTCGGCTTCCTGTTTGTCCATGTAATAGCCAATACCACCACCCACTGCAGCGCCGGAGGCGGCACCGATCAGCGCACCCTTGCCACGGTCACTGCTGCTGGACGTCGCCGCGCCGACAGCCGCGCCGCCGATGGCACCAATAATACTGCCTTTGGTGGCACTAGAGGTCTTCTCCTCCCCGGTGTAGGGGTCGTATGTCATACAGCCGCCCAAACCAACAGTGGCGACAGCAAAAGCAACAATTGTTTTCTTCACGGCATTCTCCAGAGTCGTTCCAGGGTATTACTGATAGCGGCACATTTCCGCTCTGTGCTTTCCTTAACAAGCCTCCGAAAGGAAGCTGTCATGGTCACCTTCAAAAGTATCCACAATGGTATTGAATACCGTTGCCTGCAAATCCTGAGCTTCATTTACTAAATGATGACGCCCGTCCGGTATCCGGAGTTCCTCAACGGAGACAAATTTATTGCGGATTATCCGCAGATTGTGCTGCCAGTCGACCGTCAGGTCTTTTTCTCCCTGCACCACAGTAATCGGGAAATCGATCGGGCGGGCAGACTCGATGTGAGGCACCCAATGCCTCAGCGCCGACACCCAGTCTACATGGACGGCCCTGGCCTGAAGCGGATCATGTTCTTTCAGAAACGTCAGAAAACGTGAATTCCCGCTGTTGGCAGCAAACACCCGGGCCCACCGTGAAACAAACGGCTTGACCAGGCTGTGGAGTATCTTGGCTCCCAGCCAGCCCATGGGCCGTATCAAAGGAGCCAGCAGCACTACCCGCCGGAAGTCTGATGTCTCACGACTGTGGTGATTGGTCAGCAGATAATCAATCAGAATAGCGCCTCCGGTGCTCTGCCCCACCGCATACCAGGGTGCCCTGAGCTTTCCCCTCACCCTGGCCATCACGTCTGTCAGTACTGCCTGATATTCCAGGAAACTGCCGATAGCCGCCGGCGTTCCACTGGACAGCCCGTGGCCGGGCTGGTCGTAGGCCAGTACGTCAAACCCTGCTCCCAGACAACGGTCGATCAACTGGCTGTAAAGGCCGACATGGTCGAAGTAGCCATGGAGGATAAATACCGTGCCTTTGGACCGTTCTCTTTCAGGTAACCTGAAATAGTGCACCATCACCTGGTGCCTGTCCGCCACTACGTAGCCCTGATGGTAGGCAACATCAGGGTGTTCCACCCACAGGTCGAGGCCGTAGAAACGACAGTAGGCAACCATATCCTCGGCGAGCGGTTCCCGGCGCTCAGGATCGAATGGCTCCAGCCTTTCAAGCAGTGATGCCCGGTTCCAGTCCGGAATGTCTATGGTATCTGTTTTCCAGTACACGTAGAGTTAAACGCCTGTCATCAATAGGTACAGAATGGCACGGTATCCGCAATGAGCTTTGCCGTTAGGTTAGCACACCATAGCGCCTTTTAGGCCGTTAAAGCGTTGTCACCCGCGCCATTGCCGTTGCGGTTTTATCCGCCTATGTTATCCAGATCAACCCAGCCCCGGAGTAAATAATGATACAGACCGCCCTGGAAACCGGACTGCGCCAAACCATGGCCCGGCTGGTCCGGCCGCTCCTCCACCCTGCTGTTCCGGTAGGTATTCAGCGTCGTCTGGTGAGCAAGGCCTATCTGACCTCCGTCCCGCCACGGGGAACGCGCTTTGAAGACCTGAGAGCGGAAGGGCTTGCCATGACGAGAGTTTGCTGCAGCGACAACCCACACGGGGTGGTACTGTATTTCCATGGTGGTGGTTACATCATCGGATCCCCACGAACCCACCGGGGAATCACCGGGCACCTTGCCAAAGCCAGTGGTGCCATGGTCATCGTCCCCGACTACCGCCTGGCTCCGGAAAACCCTTATCCGGCGGCACTGGACGACGCGGAAACCGTCTATCTGGCCCTGCTGGATGAAGGGCACCCACCGGAAACACTCAGCCTTGCCGGCGACTCTGCTGGCGGCGGGCTGGCTATCGCACTGGCAATGCGGCTGCGGGACAAAGGATTGCCTCTGCCCTCGTCACTGATGGTCATGTCCCCCTGGACGGATCTCTCCAATGCCAAGCTTTACTCTCCGGAATGCGAACCGGTTCTGCAGCGCCGCTGGATCGATAAAGCCGCCCGTCTGTATTGTGGTAGTGAGCCGGTTTCCAGTCCCTTTATCTCGCCGGTTTACGGAGACCTATCCGGCCTGCCTCCCCTGCTGATTCAGGCAGGCAGCCAGGAAATCCTGCTGAACGACGCCCAGCGTCTTGCGGACACCGCCAGCCGGGACAGCGTTGACACCCGGCTGGAAATCTATAACAGCCTCTGGCATGTCTTCCAGGTTCATGCCGGACAGCTGGACAGGGCAACAGAAGCGCTTGGAACCGCTGGCGAGTTTATTCGCAGACATTTTTCCTCCTGACGCTGAGCCAGCGCTCAGTCCTTTATTGTTCAGGATCACTTTCCCCTGCCGGGTCCGGCAGGGATTGCCTGCCCCCGATTAAGGCTTCTTTCTGCCAGCGCGGCCAGCGCTTGATCTGATATTCCAGTTTCGAGGCGGTCGCTCTGTTCAGGGTTGAGGCAGAAAAGACCAGCTCGAGGGGTCCCTTTCCCCGCAAACTTCTGGCTCCCTTCGGGGCACCGGCCTGATGTTCGGAAAAACGACGGGCCACGTCCGTTGTTATCCCTGTATACAGCGCTCCCCCGGCCGTTCGTACCATATAGACAAACCATTGGCTCATGCTGACGATGCCCTCACCATTTTCTCTCGCGCTTTCCGCTGCTGCATCCACAGTCCCGCCACAATCAGCACCAGGCCGATGTAGGTGGACGGCAATATGATTTCGCCAAGAATAAAATAAATGAACACCAGGGACAGGAATGGGGAGATAAAGATCAGATTGCTCACCCGGGAGGTATTCTCGGCCTTTTTCATGGCATAAGACCATAGAACAAAAGCAATGCCCATCTCGAACACCCCCACATAAACAGCGGCAGTAAGCCCGGTGCCCGGACTGATATCGAAACCCGCTGTCAGAGCGCAGGCAACCAGAATGACCGGCAGGCCACACAGGAAGTTCAGAAACAGGCCCACGACCGGATCCCGGGTATCCCGTGTAGCAATAATCCAGTAGGACGCCCACACCAGCGTGCTGCCAATCGCAAACGCCACCCCCAGTGGATCGGAAAACGTCAGCGACAACACATCGCCCCGGGTCGCAATCACCACCACGCCGCTGTAACAGATCAGCCCGGCAATAATATCCGCTCGCCTTAGCCGCTGCCCCAGAAAGGGCACCGACAGGTAAGCCAGCACCAGTGCCCAGGTATAGTTCAGGGGTTGCGCCTCCTGTGCCGGCAGCCGGTCAAAAGCGCCGAACAACAGAAAATAATAGAGACAGGGGTTAATCAACCCCATGCCGATGGACTGCAGGTACTGGCGCCTGCTGAGCTGGAAAACCAGGTGCCAGCGACGCTGAACCAGCAACACCAGGGCCATCACCAGCACCGACGCGGAACAGGCCACCGCCAGCATCTGTATTGGACTCAATTCCCGCAACGACAGCTTGAACGCAGTGGCGACGGTAGACCACAGAAGCACCGTGCCCAGGCCATACAGCATGGCCTGTTTCTGGTCAGTCATTGGCGTCGTCCTTTTCGCTGTCCAGCCAGCGATAAAGCGTACGGCGATTGACGCCCAGTATCTGGGCTGCCCGGCGCTTGTTGCCGTCCACGGCACTGATCACACGCCCGACATAATCCTGCTGGACCTGCTCCAGGGTGGGCCAGTCCGCGAGATTTCCTGCCGGCAGCCCGGGCCTTGCTTCCGGGGTGTCGGTCTGGCGCTTGCGAATTCGGGCCGGCAGGTGGTCAGGAAGGATCAAATCGCCATCGCAGAAGGTGACAGCCCGTTCTATAGCACTGCCCAACTCCCGCACATTGCCGGGAAACGGGTAATCAGCAAGGATCTGCGAGGCCACCTCACTCAACTGCAGAAACCCCCGGTTGTGGCGCTTCGCCGAGTCCCTCAGAAAATGCATGGCAAGAAGGTCCACATCGTCTCCACGCTCCCTGAGAGGGGGTACCATCAGTGTCAGGGTTTCCAGGCGGTAATACAGATCCTCACGGAAGTTCCCCTGCTCTACAGCCTTGATCAGGTCCTGGTGGGTTGCCGCGATAATGCGAACATCTACCCTCTCTTCCTGGTCGGCACCCACAGGCTTGATAGTGCCTTCCTGCAACACCCGCAATAACTTTGCCTGCAACGCCAGGGGCATTTCCCCGATTTCATCCAGTAGCAGTGTGCCCCCGTCGGCTTCTGCAAAAAGCCCCGGACGGGCAGACTTTGCGCCGGTGAAAGCACCCGCCTCGTGGCCAAAGAACTCGCTTTCCATCAACTCCTGGGGAATACCCGCACAGTTTACCGGGATAAACGGCCGGTCCCGGCGGTCACTTTCGCCATGGATTGCGCGGGCAACGAGCTCCTTGCCGGTCCCGCTCTCACCACTGATCAGAACCGCCGCGTGGCTCCTGGCCACCTGCTTGATTTCGTTCCTCAGTTGCATCATGGCCCGGCTTTCACCCACCAGTCCCAGTGAAGTGTCGTCGGTCGCCTGTGACTTGTAGCGGGCCAGTTCGCTGGTAATGGCCGCATGAGCCAGCAGACGTTTAATCTTCAATCTCAGATGATCGGTGGACAACGGCTTGGTGAGGAAATCATCAGCGCCGGCCTTGAGGGCTTCCACTGCCTGATCAACGGTGCCAAACGCGGTAATGATGATAAAAGGAACCGAACGCCCCTCTCCCTGCAGTTGCCGGAGGATGGAAAGCCCGTCACCATCCGGAAGCCGCAGGTCTGAAACAATCAGATCATGGCCGGCATCCAGGGCTAGCCTGGCCCCTTCATCCGCCGTTCCCGCGCAGCTTACCCGGTAACCATCCACTTCGAGCTCTTCCGCCAGCAGGGTTCGCAAGCTGGCATCATCTTCTACCAACAGGATTGAGGATGGTTTACTGGTCATGGCTGACCCCCTCATGATTGTGATTCTGTTCAAAAACCGGCCAGAAAGTAGACATCCTGCATCCACCTTCCGGGTTGGAGCCTACTTCAATCCGGCCACCATGCTCCTTGAGGACACTGCCCACAACGGCAAGCCCCAGACCGGTCCCCTCACCGGCGGCGCGGGTGCTGAAGAAGGGCTCAAATATCCGCTCACGCATGGCTTCATCTACCCCCGGTCCATCGTCATCCACCCGCAACTCCCAAAGGCCGTCACGTTCTGCAAGAGTGACTGTCACCACTGTACGGGCCGCCTGGCAGGCATTGCGGATAATATTCAGGCAGGCCATTTCCAGGCGTGTCGGCTCTGCCAGTATGTATGCCTGGTTGTAGGGTATCTCCGAGCAGATCGTCACACCCTGGCACCGGGGCTCTTCACGGATGCGGTCAAGCAACTCCTGCGCGGTTGCAGCCAGATCCGTCTTGCGGCGGGAGTCCGGTACGTGGCGGAAGCAATCCAGTAACTGTTGGATAATCAGCGTCATGCGCTCGACCTGGTGTTCTATATCCTTCAGGTGCCGCCTGTCGCCTTCGGCCAGGTCGCCCCGTCCCAGTATGTTGGCACGACCCTGGATAACGCTCAGCGGAGCGCCAAGTTCGTGGGCAACGCCACCTGCAACGCGACCAATCATGGCAACCTTTTCCTGGTATTCCAGCTGCTCTGCGAGCTCCCGTTCACGCTCGACGCTCTCTCTTATTTCCGTTTCCGCATGCATCATGCGCTCGCCCATATCACGCAGGCCCTCGTGTATCTGGCGCAGTTCACGCGGGCCGGCCGGCTCCTCATCAACCCGCCAGTGCCCGGGGGCCATTCGCGCCATGATTTCCAGCAGCCGGCTCACATGACGCCCGACTGCGCCATAGTGCCCGAGCACCACAACAAGAATCACCATCAGAGACAACACTGACCAGATGCCGACTGCCCATATACGGCTCGAGGCTACCAGTTCATGAAAATCACTGCGCTTCCGGGTCACCTGAAGCAGGCCCTGAATCCGGCCGTCCGCGGCAAACAGCGGGGTGAACTGGGAGAAAACGGAAACCCCGTCAACCCGTCGAAAAGCTCCGTCCAGTTCACCACTGGTAATCACCCGCTCGGCACTGACGCTGCGGGTAACATCTGTATCGGCCACGCCCAGACTGGCAACCTGCCTGCCGTCTTCATCAAACACAGATGCCCCGAACACGCGGCCAATCCGTAATATGGATTTCAGCGACTCACCCAGCACAATGTCGTCACCATCAGACATGGCCTGTGAAAGAGGCCCGCTGACAGCCCGCGCCACCAGCTCCAGATCTTCCCTCAGACGATCATTCAGGTTTTCCTCAACCGCACCCAGCCCTACATAGATTGCGACACCACTGAACACCATGAGCGGGACCACAATGCTCAGCAGCAGGGTCAGGCGTAATGAACGAAACATTTCACGCGCGTTGAGCACGGGCCTTTTCATAACGATCTCCGACAAAGTGTCACACACATATGCCACATGTGACATTTAGCCACAAGCAACATTACGCACCGGTAACTGACAGGATTTATTAACTTATTGATATTTATGCATTTATTAGGATTCTCGAGAGTTGGCACAGGGATTGATGAGGCATCACCAACAACGTTGGATGAATTAGCCCGTTTAAAAGCAGGCGCTGAATTACTTTTACAGGAGAGATTTATGAACAAGCTTCTTGTTTCACTGACCGCATCCCTTGCCCTGCTTGCTGCCGGCCCCGTGCTTGCCCAGGAAAACCAACAGAACCCGGAAGAGGCTGACACCGAAGGTGGCTACAGTGATCCGGCTTCTGCAGGCAGCCAGGACACAAATTTCTCCGACGAAGAACTGAAGCAGTTCGTCGAGGCGCAGGAAGGCATTAACGAAATCCGTGACGAATACATGGAAAAAATCGAGGCGGCCGATTCCCAGCAAAAGGCTCAGGAACTTCAGATGGAGGCCAACGATGAGATGGCTACCGTGATTGAGGATGCCGGAATGGATATTCCGACCTATAACTCAATCGCAACAGCTTACAACAGTGAGCCGAAAGTACGGAACCGTGTTGACGCATTGATGTAAACGGCGCCCTGCGATCGTGTCGTTTTCGGCCCCGCAAATGCGGGGCCTTTTTGTTGCGGCAGAAGGTCAGCTACAATCCACTGCACCGGCGTATTGTGATACCTTTCTTACAGGGATCAGCTCACAACAGCCGGAGACAGGAAATGCGACACCTTTGCCATTGGCAAACCCCATTGTTTGCAATGGTTATCCTGCTATTGGCAGGCTGCTCGGACAGCCCGTCCCCAACCAGCGCCGGCGAAGACGACAGCGAAAAGCCCACCTATCCTGTCACCTGGCGGTTTGCCCTGGAAGAAATTGAAGGCAGCGTACAACACCGATATGCGCTGGAACTGAAGGACCGGATCGAGAGTATTTCAGACAGTAATATCGTGATCGATATTTTTCCTTACGGCTCGATAGGGACCTCCATTCAACTAACGGACCTGGCCCGGGAAGGTTCGGTGCACCTGGCTTTTGCATCCCCCGGGCATATCGCTGACATCATCCCTGAAACCGGGGTGTTCACCCTCCACTTCCTGCTGTCCGACGACGAGAACGTAAACCGGGACATTCTGGCCAGTGATGAACTGATGCAAGTGTTCAGCGCGCCCTACGCTGACCAGGATCTTAAACTTCTCGGTTTCGTCCCCGAAGGCTGGATGGTGTGGACGGCCAACAAACCACTCCGAACACCCGCAGATTTCAATGGACTCGCAATCCGTACCATGACGTCTGATATCGCGGCTGAAGCCTACAAGGCCTACGGGGCCACGCCCACTCCCACACCTTTTTCTCAGGTTTACAGCGACCTGCAACTCCGCCGTATTGACGGCCAGGCAAACCCGGTTTTTGCCATTGAAGAGATGGGGTTTTACGAGGTCCAGAACACCATGACCTTCGCAAGGCCCGCCCAGTTTGTCACCTCGGTGGTTTCCAACAAGGCGTGGTTTGATGCCCTCCCTGAAGACCAGAAACGCTGGCTGGAAGATGCGCTGGATGAAGTGACACCCCTTGCCTACGATGTGCAGACTGAACTGAACGCCAGCCGCCTTGAAGCCATCATGCAGAACAGCAACATCCGCATAGCCGAACTGTCAGAAGAAGAGCGTGACCGTTTCCGCGAAGCCAGCCTGCCGGTTCGTGAAACCTATACCCGCATCGCCGGCGAACGGGGGGAAGCGATTCTTGAGCAACTGATCGAAATGGTTGACGAGGCGGAGTCTGCAACTCCGGACAGCTAGCTGACTGACTCACCGGGCATCTGGTTCTATTCAGGTACCAGCCAGTCCATTGTCGCAGTAATACCGAGACATGGACCAGAGGAAACCGCGTTCATCATCGCCGCGAGCCTGCTGTCGAAACCCCAGGGTGGATTGACTATCAGCATCCCGGAACCCGACATTCCCCGTTCCGGAGGTTGTTCAAGCATGATCTCATGACACAGCACCTTGCGGACCGGGCTTTCGGCTATCGCACTTTTGAGCCTCTCGTGTGGCCTGCCCGCCAGCACCGGATACCAGATCAGGAAAACCCCGTGCCTGCACTTCTGCCAGGCCTTCGTCAGGGTGCCGGCCACGTCTTCATACTCGCTTTTCACCTCATACGAGGGGTCCATCAATACCAGAAGCCTTGGTTGCCGGGGTGGCAGAAAACGCAGTAGCCCTTTCAGACCGTCCTCCTGGCAGACTCGCACCCCGGACCGGCCAGCACCCCACCGGCCCAGGGTCTCCCCCTCCGCCGGATGCAGCTCAAAAGCAGTCAGGCTGTCCTGCTCCCGCAGAAACCGGCAAAACCAGTGTGGCGACCCGGGGTAACTTTTCAGCGCATTGCCAGTGCCAGTTACCGATGCCAACTCATCCACCAGCATCCTCCAGTCATCTGATTGCAGTTGTTCCCGGCACTGCCAGACTCTCTGAATACCGGACCGCGCCTCACCCGTTTTCAGGGCCCTGTCACCATACAGATCATAGTGGGCACTGCCAGCGTGGGTATCAAAGCACGCGATGCCTGAGGCTTTGGCCTGCATCATTCGCAGTGTCAGCACTAACGCTGCATGTTTCTGGATATCAGCGAAATTTCCGGCGTGAAAAGCATGAAGGTAACTCAACATCATCAGGGCTCCGGATTGACGGGAAGGTATTAGGCACCAGTGAAACAGGACAGGCAAGCTTCTGTCACCGTCAAAGGCATGACAGAGCAAGGATTTGAGAACGGGCGGCAGACTGATATCCTTGAGCCCTGCTCGCCCTGAGGACACTGATTTGCCAAGCCCGAAACACAATACCGCAGACCGCCTGTACAGCCTGATTGCCAACGAAGAAGATGCCCGGATCTGCACGGATATTCCGGAGGAAGCCTGCCGTGAGGTTCCCCGCAACTTTTTCCTGATTCTGGCCAGCAATGTGCTGACCAAACTCGGTGACCTTCTGATCAGCCCGAAAACCGTTCTGGCCTGGCTAATGAGTGCTGTTGGAGCACCCGCCCTGGTTGCCTGGCTGGTGCCCATCAGGGAATCCGGCTCCATGGTGCCACAAATGGTGATCGCGGCCTGGGTTCGGCGCAGAGCTGTTCGCAAATGGTTCTGGATGCTGGGAAGCTTTGGCCAGGCAGCAAGTGTCGTGGCCATGGCGGCGAGCGTTTGGTTTCTGGAAGGTTACGCAGCTGGCGGTGGCATCGTCGCTTCGCTCATTGTGTTCTCACTGGCCCGCGGATTCTGTTCGGTATCCATGAAGGATGTGCAGGGCAAATGCATTCCAAAAACCCGTCGCGGGAGACTCTCCGGGCTGGCATCCACCATCGGAGGAACCGCCACAGTCATTCTGACCGCTCTGTTGTTCTGGGATCGGGGCGATCCGACCATCGCCTTTTACACCGTGTTATTGCTTCTGGCTGCAGCGCTCTGGATTATCGCGGGCCTGCTGTTTTCCGGGGTAACGGAATACCAGGGCGAAACCGGTGGCGGCGGGAATGCCATGAGCGAAGCCTTCAAGAGCCTTTCCCTGCTTCGGGATGACATTCCTTTCCGGAACTTTGTCATTACCCGTGCCCTGCTGCTTTGCTCGGCCCTGGCGGCACCGTATTTTGTGGTTCTGGCCCAGAAACAATCCGATATCGGCTGGATGCTTGGATTTTTCCTGCTGGCCAGCAGCCTCGCAAGTTCGCTCAGTGCCGGTTTCTGGGGCTGGGCTGCCGACACTTCTAGCCGGAAGGTTATGATCCGGGGTGCCGCCATGGCCAGCGGGGTTTGCCTGACGGTCGGTGTTACCGCCCTCTGGCAGGGTACCGGTATTGGTAGTGTCTGGTTTTACCCCATGGCCTTTTTCGTATTGAGCATTGCCCACGCGGGTGTGCGGCTCGGTCGTAAAACCTACCTGGTGGATATGGCCGGGGGCAACAAACGAACAGACTACACGGCAGTGAGCAACACCGTCATCGGTTTTTTGCTACTGGCCACGGGTGGCCTGACCGCGCTTATCTCCATAATCTCGGAAGTAGCGGTCATTCTTGTGCTGGGCCTTATGGGGCTCGCAGGCATGTTCAGCGCACTGCGACTGCGGGAAGTGACTTCAGATTGACCCTGCGATTGACACGCAGAACTACAAAGGCGACTTACCATCGTTCAGGGCCAGCGCCCCCTTAACGATTCGGTAGATAATCCAGATGGATATGCCCAACAGTACAAACCATCCGATAATCAGGGGCGTGGTTACAATGCCGACAACCGTCCACAGCAGGCCAATCCAGAAAGTACGGATCTGCCAACGGAAATGAGGCTCTAACCAGGTGTTCTTGACGTCATCAAGCTTGACGTAGTTGATGATTACGCCGACAAGGCCGGTGATCCCTCCCACGAAAAACGATAGCGCCTGCAGGATATAAACCAGCACGGCAAGGTTGCGGCTCGGCTCCTCACGGCGGGCTAACGGGTCACTATCAGCGGGAATGTATTCAGGCTCGGACAAGTGATTCTCCTTTTACTGCGTAAGGAAAGTGTATCACAGCAACCGGGCCTGAAAGCCGAGTGACGTCAGTGGCTTTCCGGCTTGTAACCCAGGCGGAAGCCGCCCCAGTGTTTGTCATTCACGTAAATCGGTACCGACAGGTCGTGCATGATTTCCCCGGTATCACGGCGATACGTCTGCAACAGCATATCCTGGGTGTGGCTGCCACATCGGGCGCCTGTGCGGTCATTGAACAGGCGTTTGCTGCGGCTCTTGAGCAGGTCAACTTCCGGGTCACCCGTTGGTGCATGGGCAAAATCCCGGTTATGAGTGGGGACATAGCCGTCGGGCGCTATCGCTATCGCATACACCATGGCCGGATGAGCCGATTTTACGGTTTCCTGCACCGACGGCAGCTGCTGATCGGTAAACCGGTCAAAACTGCTTGAGTATTGCTGAGGATTGGTATTTGGTATCGGCTCTCTTTTCTTATCGAAAAGGGCACCTTCTGACAGTTGCCCGTCACGCACCGCCTGCTCCAGGATCTTGCCAATCCGGTCTGCCCCCTGCCGGGCCTGGTCATAGAAGGCACGATGATAGCTTTCATCGCTATTCAGGGCGAAGGCAGCATTGGCTTCTTCCGCCAGCTCCATCAGGGTTGCGGCCTGCTGGGCCAGGGAGGCGACGCTGGAATCGCTCTCCGTAATCTGGTCGCGAACCGTTTCTATAGCGCCAGACACCTGCTGCAGGCTCTGTTCGTTGTTCTGGTCAATCTCGGCAATCCGAGCCACTTGCTGCTGAACCCGGTCGGATTGATCACGAATCTGATCCAGACGCTCACCAACACTTTCAACCGATTCCAGACCGGCCTCAACGCTTTTGGCAAGATCTTCAATTCGCGAGACGATCAGGGACGTATCAGACCTTATTTCCTGGAGTGTTTCCGCAACTTCACCGGTTGCCTGCGCAGTCCGGCCGGCCAGTTGCCTGACTTCATCGGCAACAACGGCAAACCCGCGACCCTGATCGCCTGCCCGCGCCGCTTCGATCGCCGCATTCAGCGCCAGCAGATTGGTTTGCTCTGCAATGCCCTGAATGGTGGTGGTCACGCCCTGGATCTTGTTGGACTTCTCATTCAGCTCCTGGATCAGCCTCAGGTTCTCACTGGACTGTTCATGCACAGCCCGCACGTTATCGATTGCGGATGTCAGCGCCTCGCGTCCCTCCGTGCTTACCTGACGATTCTGCAGCGCCATAGTGGCAGCATCGGTGGCCTGCTGGGCAGATTCACGCACACTTTCCGTAATCTGCCCGGCATAATCCGACATCTGTACGGTTTCGGTGACCTGGCGATCCAGGCGAATTTTCAACTGATCGGCGGCGAAGGATACCTGAGCGGCGGAGATGGCACTCTTGTCGGCACTGCCGGACAAAGCCTCAATCAGGGCACGGCCAGCCTTAGCTTCGGCAAGAAGGCCAGCACACTGTTTACCCAAAGGACTATCGTCAGACAGTTCACCGGCATTCAGCTGTTTGACAGAACGCTCCACCGGTTCCAGTACCCGCAGCACCAGGTAACCGGTTGCAACGACCAGCCCGAGAACCAGGCCCGCTAGAACTGACGACGCATCGAGCCCTGTCAACGGCGCCACCAGAGCGGCCACGATGGCAGCAACAACCGCGACCGACAGGCCCACAAATACAACAGGTCGACTGAGAAAGCCCATAGCCACCTCTTTATTATCATTATTCGTGAATACATCTTTATTGATTGTCAGTTGTGAGAGTAATGAATTGATCTGTATTAATAACTGCTACTTTAGTTGATCAGTTGTTGTTTTTCGGCAGGTTGCTACAAATCTGAAACAAAAAAACGCAACCAGGAAACTTCCAGACGGAAGAATCCGGGTTGCGCGGCAGGGCAGTTCAGTTTTCCGGAGCTATCAGGCGGTCTTACTGCATGGAGTCACCCGCCTCTTCGGCAGCTTCTCCTGTTTCTTCACCTGCCTCGTCGAGTGCTTCGCCGGTTTCCTCGCCGGCATCTTCAGCCGCGTCCTTGGTTTCATCCCAGGCACTGTCATTCTGGCCTGTGGTGTCCTCATAGGTTTCTTCGGCCGCATCGCCGGCATCGTCTGCCATGTCTTCGACGTTATCGCCGGCTTCCTCGAAGTCCGCGCCTTCGTTGTCGTCCTGACTGCAGGCAACAAGGCCCAGCGTCATCAGCAATGCCAGTGCGCTCAGTGTCAACTTGTTCATAACCATGTCCCTTCGTTGGCGTGTGAAAACAACAGCGGCGAGTGTACGACCATGGCTATGCCGGCACAATTACCTGCTGATTACGTTTTCGTTAGCGGGGACAATAAGTTAGGGAAAGCAATAACCTGAGAGAATCAGTTCGTGTAAGCCACCGCCTTGCCATCAAGCGTCAGCACATGGTCCAGCCTGACCATGTGCCCGCGCCCCAGAAAAACAAACTCCTGCCCCGCCCGGCTGAACAGATCACGAATGACATCATGGGTGGTCTGTATCTGGCCGGCGTCGTCACGATAGACAATTTCCGCAAGCCGGGCAGACGTAAGATATTCCCGGAGCATACGTTGAACTTCACACCGCACCGGCTGGTAAGCGTTGGAGGCATTTCCCGAGGTCATAGCAGACTCTTCCCTGTGAATAAGGACAGGACAGAAAATTGCCCCGTAGCGCCGATTGCAGCACGAAGCCGAAGCATGCCCTAAGTCTGGTTCAGATCGGGTCAGTCTGCCAGTTTCAGAACCACTCTGGCTTCATGTTCATGCAGGTGTCGTCCTGATTCCTTAGTAGCACCAGGTCCTGCGCCACCGTGGGCAGCTCCCAGTGGAAGAAATACTGGGCAGCCTGCAGTTTACCCTGGTAAAAGCTTCGCTCGTCATCGCTGTTAGCCGAGCCCAACGCCTTGGCCGCGGCGTTAGCCTGGCGCAGCCACATCCAGGACACGATGATGTGGCCGAACAGGTGCAGGTAGCACGAAGCATTGGCCAGAATCCGGTCGGGATCCTCCGACATCAGGGATTTGCCCAGGCTCTGGGTGACCTTTACGGCCTGTTGCAGGGTTTCGCTCAGGGACAGGGCCCACTGCTGGCAGCGGTCGGTGGTGGCTGCTTCCAGGTCCATCTGCATTTCCCGCATTAACAGCTGCAGGCCGTGGCTCTGATCCTGCCAGATCTTGCGGCCCAGCAGATCCAGCGCCTGGATGCCGTTGGTGCCTTCGTGGATGGGGTTCAGTCGGTTGTCCCGCCAGCATTGTTCAACCGGATATTCCCGGGTATAACCGGCGCCACCATAGACCTGGATGGCCAGATCGTTGGCCCTGGGCCCATATTCCGATGGCCATGCCTTGATCACTGGTGTCAGCAGGTCCAGCAGCTTGCCGGCTTCCATGCGTTTCTGCTCATCTGGATGAGTGTGCTGATCATCCATCAAGCGCGCGCCGTAGAGGCACAAAGCCACGCCACCTTCGCTGTAGGCTTTCTGGGCCAGCAACATGCGACGCACGTCCGCGTGTTCGATGATCGGCACCTGGGGTGCCTCCGGGTTCTTTTCCGAGGGCTTGCGGCCCTGCAGTCGATCCTTGGCGTACTCCAGGCTGTGCATGTAGCCACGATAGCCAATCACGGCGGCACCAAAGCCGACTCCAATCCGTGCTTCGTTCATCATCTGGAACATGTACTTCAGGCCCTGGTGGGGTTCACCGACCAGGTAGCCGTGGCATGGGGCATCGTCACCAAAGCTCAGTGCCGTGGAGGTGGTGCCGCGATAGCCCAGCTTGTGAATAAGACCGGCCAGATTGACGCCATTGCGCTCTTTCAGGTTGCCGTCTTCATCAACAATGAATTTTGGCACGATAAACAGGGAGATGCCCTTCACGCCTGCCGGTGCGCCCTTTATCTTGGCCAGCACCATGTGAACGATGTTCTCGGTAATCGACTGCTCGCCACCGGAGATATAGATTTTGGCGCCCTTGATCAGATAGTGGCCCTCATCTGTCGGAGACGCGGAGGTCCGGATATCCGCAAGGGAGGAGCCGGCATGGGGCTCGGTCAGGGCCATGGTACCGCTGAAACGGCCGCTGAGCATGTGTGGCAGGAAGGTGTTCTTCTGCTGGTCGTTGCCGAACACGCGGATCAGGTTGGCGGCGGCGGTAGTCAGGAACGGGTAACCGGCAGTTCCCGGGTTCGCTGCTGTAAAGAAGCCATTGCAGGCTGCCATGATGGATTCAGGCAGTTGCATACCGCCCAGGTCGTAGTCGTAACGTCCGGCGATAAAGCCTGCATCGGCATAAGCGTCGAAGGCTTCCTTTATCTGGGGAAGCATTTCTACCTGGCCATCCACGAACTTTGGCTCGTCTTTGTCGGCGGCGCTGTTGTGGGTGGCGAATTTGTCGCGGGCGATTTTATCGGCGGTTTCGATGACGGCATCGAAGGTGTCGCGGCTGTGTTCGCTGAAGCGTTCGCGTTCGCTGAGGCTTTCGGTGTCGAGTACTTCGTAGAGCTGGAAAGCCAGGTCGCGGCGGTCGATCAGGGTGTCGGTCATTAGGGTAGTCTCCTGTTTATGGCGTATAGCCTCTCACAAGGTTGTTTTTGTTGAAACCGGCGTTAATGACATAATTATGGTTGATATCGCCATTTTCTTCGTAAGTTGGCATGTGTGTGCTCAGCAGACGGGCCCCACCCGGGAACACCCTCCCGGGACACGCTGTGAATACGTCCGTGTAAGCTTGACGGCAGCATCCCTGCTGCCGACAGTCCCGGGAGGGTGTTCCCGACTGGCGCCCTGGTTTGGAGTTGGTATGCGAACGGTTTCTGTAATTGGTTTTGATGGTGCGCTTGCCAGTGCAATTACCGGCATCATTGACCTGTTCCGACTGGCGGGGGTGACCTGGGCGCGGATCAATGACTTGCCGCTGGAGCAGGAATTCACAACTCGCCTTCTAACTCAGGGCGGCAAACCCTGTCGCTGTATCAACGGCATCACGCTTTTGCCGGATGGTGACTGGAACACCCGGCCTGCAGAAGCGGACCTGGTCGTTGTGCCAACCATCGGCGCGCCAATTGCTCAGGTGCTGGAGGCTAACCCCGGGTTGATTCAGTGGCTCGGGGGCTTCCGGGATGCGCCGTCCGGTCAGGTGCAGGTGGCCAGTAACTGCACCGGGGCGTTTCTGCTGGCTGAGGCGGGCCTGCTGGATGGACGACAGGCGACGACACACTGGGGGTTCAGTAATCAGTTCCGGCAGCGTTTTCCGGCGGTAGACCTGCAGCCGGACAAGCTGATTACGGTGGACGGCCACATTGCCTGTGCAGGGGGTGGCATGGCGTGGTGGGATCTGGGGGTTTACCTGGTGGAGCGCTATGCCGGGGCGCAGGTGGCGCGGGAGCTTGCAAAGGCGTTTGTGATTGATGCGGGGCGGACCAGCCAGGCGCCCTATGGGGCCTTGCAGGCCCGGCGATACCATTCCGATGCCGCCATACTGAAATTGCAGGACTGGCTGGATGCGAATTATACCGAAGCAGCAACACTGCAAACACTTGCCGCGCTCGCCGGTTTGACCGAGCGTTCACTGATACGCCGATTCAAGGCGGCGACCGGAGACACGCCTGCCGGTTATCTGCAGATTCTGAGAATTGAGGCGGCCCGACAGCATCTGGAGAATTCACGGGCGGCGATTGAGGAGGTGACCCGGCTGGTGGGTTACGAGGACGTCAGTTCGTTCAGCCGTCTGTTTCGGAAACACACCGGACTGGCACCCGGTGCTTACCGGGCCCGCTTCGGACGGTAGCGAACCGACGCACCAGTTTGGCCCGGGTTATGCTTGGTTGTTGGTACAAGGCTGAAAGCCGGTGCCAAACGTAAAGAATATCGACACAGGTTATTTCCCGCGGAGGGTAATACCATGACTGCATTACAGAGAACCCAGCAATCCGATCTGCTTAGCCGCCTCTACGACATGAAGCAGAAACAGCTGCTGCAGGCCAGCCAGCAGGCAGACAGCTTGCGTTACCGGGTACTGTCAGCAGAGGCTGATGCCATCAGCCAGGCCCTGAAAGCCATTCGATAAGGACAGCCGGCAGCTGTAACGGCAACCGACTGCCACGTATTACTGACTGATCAAGGCGATCACTTTGTGACCAAATTTGTCCACCCGGTCAGAGCCGGGCAGCCACCTCCGTCCCCTGGCGGATAGCCCGCTTCGCGTCCAGCTCTTCGGCCAAATCCGCCCCGCCAATCAGATGAGCCTGAATTCCACGGTTCACCAAATCATCAAATAACGCCCGGAAAGGCTCCTGCCCTGCGCAAATGATGACATTATCCACCGCCAGCACCTTGCTCTCTGTTACCTTTCCGTCCTTGTCCGACAGAGTAATGTGCAGGCCTTCATCATCAATTTTGTCATAGCTGCAGCCCCGCAGCATTTCCACGTCCCGGTGCTTGAGGCTGTTACGGTGAACCCAGCCGGACGTTTTACCCAGGCCGCCACCTACCTTGCTGCTTTTGCGCTGCATCAGGTAGATCTTGCGGGGTGACGATGTGGGCTTGCGTTCGGCCAGCCCGCCCGGCCCTTCAAATTGCGGATTAACGCCCCATTCCGCCTGCCAGTCAGCAACGCTGACCTGCTCGCCCTCGGGATGTTCGCCGAAATCATGGGTCAGGAACTCACTGACATCGAAACCGATGCCGCCCGCGCCAATGACGGCCACAGACTGGCCGACCGATTTGTTGTGGCGCAATACATCGAGATACCCCAGCACTTTCGGGTGATCGATGCCCTCAATCTTTGGTGTCCGTGGTTTGACGCCGGTGGCGATGATGACATCATCAAATCCGGCTTCACTGAGCGCATCCGAGTCCACACGGGTATTAAGCTTGAGATCGATGCCCAGGATTTCGATCTGGCGCTGGTAATAACGCAGGGTTTCGTAGAACTCCTCTTTGCCCGGAATACGTTTGGCGTAGTTGAACTGGCCGCCAATCCTGTCGTCGGCCTCAAACAGCGTCACCTTGTGCCCCCGCTTGGCGGCCGTAGTGGCAGCAGCGAGTCCGGCAGGCCCGGCTCCTACCACCGCAACGCGGCGGCTCACCGGGGCTACTGTAAGCACCAGTTCGGTTTCGTGACAGGCACGCGGGTTGACCAGGCAGGACGCGCGCTTGAGCTGGAATACGTGGTCCAGACAGGCCTGGTTACAGGCGATGCAGGTGTTTATTTCGTCGCTTCGGTTCTGCTCCGCTTTGCGCACAAACTCCGAATCCGCCAGCAGCGGCCGTGCCATGGACACCATGTCAGCCTTGCCCGCCGCCAGGATTTCCTCACCCTTTTCCGGGGTGTTGATGCGGTTGGTGGTGCAAACGGGAATATCCACTTCGCCGTAGAACTTGGCGGTTACATCCGCAAAGCCTCCCCGTGGCACGGAAGTTACAATGGTGGGCACCCGCGCTTCGTGCCAACCGATGCCGGTATTGATAATGGTGGCACCCGCCTTTTCGATGGCCTTACCAAGCTGAACCACCTGCTCCCAGGTCTGGCCGCCTTCCACCAGATCCAGCATCGACAGCCGGTAAATAATGATGAATTCCGGGCCAACCGCTTCACGCATGCGGCGGACAATTTCCACCGGCAGCTGCATGCGGTTCTCGAAGGGGCCACCCCATTTGTCGGTGCGCTTATTGGTGCGCTCACACAGAAACTGGTTAATGAAATAGCCTTCCGAGCCCATCACCTCAACACCATCGTAACGGGCCAGTTTCGCGAGTTTTGCGGCATTAACGAAGTCGCCGATCTGCTTGCCGACGCCTTTGGTAGACAGCGCGCGGGCCTTGAACGGCGTAATCGGCGCCTTCGTCGCAGAGGCGGATACACTGAAGGGCTGGTAACCATAACGGCCGGCGTGCAGCAGCTGCAGACAGATCTTGCCACCGGCATCGTGGACTTCAGTGGTGACATGGCGGTGAAGTATGGCGGTGCCTCGATGGTTCATGGTGGATGCCAGGGGGGAAAGCTGGCCCACAAAATTGGGTGAGAAACCACCGGTCACCATGAGCCCAACGCCGCCTTCCGCACGCTCGGCAAAATAACGGGCCAATTTGTGAATATTCCAGAATCGGTCCTCGAGGCCAGTGTGCATGGAGCCCATGAGCACGCGGTTTTTCAACTCGGTAAAACCCAGATCCAGGGGTTTGAGCAGGTTCGGGTAAGCTTGGGTCATGTGATCTCTCTTTCTCACTCTCAGCGGTTCGTGGGCATTTTCATCAGGAGGCGACATGGTAGCATAGCGGTCTACGACTAACGTATGACACGGAAACGACATTATGAGCGCACGTGATTCTGAACGGGTATTGATCAGTATCGAGGATGGCATCGCCACCGTAACCCTCAACCGGCCCGACAAATATAATGGCCTGGACATGCCCATGTTCGAAGCGATTACCCGGGCAGCCAGAACCCTGAAGAAAGACCGCAGTGTACGTGTCATTATCCTGCGGGGCGCGGGAGAAGCTTTCTGTTCCGGACTGGATGTCAAAACCGTGTCGAAAAATCCGGTCAACTTTCTCAAACTACTGATCAAGCCGGGCCGCAAGATCAGCAACCTGGCCCAGGACGTGGGCTATTTATGGCGGGATGTGCCGGCGCCGGTGATTGCTGTCACCCATGGCTACTGTTTCGGCGGCGGATTCCAGGTGGCATTGGGAGCAGACTTCCGGTTCTCCACCGCTGACTGTGAGTTTTCCATCATGGAAAGCAAGTGGGGCCTGATTCCGGATATGAGCCTGACCGTGACCCTGCGCGAACTGATATCCATCGACCTGGCCAAGGAACTCACCATGACCGCGCGGCGCTTTAACGGCACGGAAGCCAAAGCCATGGGACTGGTCAGCCGTGTAAGCGATAATCCGATGGCAGACGCCATGGCTTTTGCACAGCAGCTGGCATCCCGTTCTCCAGATGCCGTAGCTGCCAGCAAGCTGCTGTTCAATCGCAGTTGGAGTGCAACCGACAAGAGTGCACTGGACTGGGAAACCCGACTTCAGAAGAAAGTGCTAGGCCGTGCCAACCAGCGTATCGCGGTAGCCCGGAACTCAGGTTCCCCGGAAAAACCGTACCAGAACCGCCGTGATTTCTGACCGCCATCAATGATAGCGTGGCGGCTCAATGGTCTGTCCATTCTGCAAAATCGTATGAGACGTCTATCTTTGTACTCTGAGGGCCTGCAACCTGTCTTGCCTTTAATCAAGGTGTCGGATAGTCTCTCAGGCGTTTGAATACCGGGTACCAATCAACATTCCGTGCGGATCCGCCTCCAGCCCTGGAGCGATCCAGCCGACTTTTACGGGCCTGACTGGAGCGCAATCCAAACATGCTACTTGCTGTGTTATCAGGTTTTCTGCTGGCGATTGTGGCACCGGCTCTGCATCGGATCAGCGGGCGCTATATTGGCTGGGTACTTGCCATTCTGCCGGCCAGCCTTACCGCCTACTTCGCCAGCCTGATTCCGGAAGTTCAGGCTAATGGGTCGATCGTTCTGGAGTATGCCTGGCTGCCGGGCCTGGGCATCAATCTGAATTTTCTGGTCGACGGCCTTTCCCTGGTATTTGCCCTGATGATCAGCGGCATCGGCACGTTTATCCTGATCTACGCCGGCGCCTACCTCGCCGGCCATAAATACCTGGCACGTTTTTTCGTGATCATGCTGTCCTTCATGGCCTCCATGCTGGGACTGGTGCTTTCTGACAACCTGATTTCGATATTCGTGTTCTGGGAGCTCACCAGCATCACCTCCTACATGCTGATCGGCTTTAACCACGAAGACATGGAAGCCCGCAAATGTGCACTTCAGGGTCTGTTTGTGACCGCCGGCGGCGGCCTCGTGCTCATGGCAGGGCTGATCCTTCTGTCGATCATGGGCGGCAGCTATTCGATATCTGAAATTCTGGCGTCGGATCTGGCACTCCATGAACACGCCTTCTATACCGGAGCGGTCATCTGCATCCTTGCGGGATGCTTTACCAAATCCGCCCAGGTGCCGTTCCATTTCTGGCTACCCAACGCCATGGCGGCACCCACACCGGTTTCCGCCTTCCTGCATTCTGCAACCATGGTGAAAGCCGGCGTTTACCTGATGGCACGCCTGAACCCGTCCCTCGGCGAGGGCGAGCTCTGGAGCCAGGCATTGATGCTGTTTGGCGCCGCCACCATGTTTACCGGAGCCTACCTGGCTTTCAGCAGCACCGGCATCAAGAAAGTTCTGGCCTACTCGACCATCATGGCGCTAGGCACACTCACCATGCTGATTGGCGTCGGCACCGAATTGGCCCTGACCGCCTTTATCTGCTTCCTGGTAGCGCACTCGTTGTACAAAGGGGCATTGTTCATGATCGCCGGTGCCCTGGATCACGAAACCGGCACCAAGGACATCACTCGCATGGGCGGACTGAGAAAGGCCATGCCGGTAACCACAGTGATTGCCTGTCTGGCAGCACTGTCACTGGCGGGCCTGCCGCCCCTGTTCGGGTTTATCGCCAAAGAACTGCTTTTCGAGTCACTACTTGACTCCCCGCTCTGGTCCGCCGGCCTGACGACGGCAGCCGTTGCCGCCGCAGTGCTGATTGTTGGCGTTGCGGGCCTGGTGGCGATCAAACCTTTCTTCGGAAAGGTCGCGAATACACCCAAGACACCTCATGAAGCACCCTTCGGCATGCTGGTGGGGCCCGCCGTGCTATCCGTAACTGCCCTGGTATTTGGCCTGATTCCGTTCCTGCCCGAGGGCGCCCTGCTCCAGTCCGCGGTGGGCAGCGTCAATGGTGCACCGGTAGAAACCCATCTGGCACTCTGGCACGGCGTCAACGTGCCGCTGATACTTTCGATCGGCAGTCTGGTGCTGGGCCTTAGCCTGCTGGCTGGCTGGAACCGACTGCAGCCGTCCATATACGCCATCAACACCTCCGCTGCCCGGTTTGGCCCTGAGGCTGGTTATTTCCGATTTATGGAAGGCATCACTGTTGTTGCAGCCTGGCAAACCCGGGTGTTGCAAAACGGGGTGCTTGGCCTTTACCTGCTTCTGCTGGTGGCAGTCACCTTTGGTCTTGCAGGTTACACACTGCTGACCAAACAGGGCATCACTCTGTCTCTGGACCTGACCGACAGCCACTTTTACGAGTGGGGCATTGCCCTGCTACTGCTCGTTGCTGCGGTGTTTGCCAGCGCCACTCACTCCCGGTTGGGTTCCGTTGCCTCCATGGGCGTGCTCGGCTTCGGCGTCGCTCTCACATTTATCCTGTTCAGTGCGCCCGATCTGGGCATCACCCAATTGCTGGTGGAGACACTGACGGTCATTCTGCTGGTTCTGGTGCTGTTCAAGTTGCCGGAATTCGTCAACCTGTCTTCGCCATTCGAGCGCTACCGCGACCTTGCAGTAGCGGCGTTCGCTGGCGTAGTGATGACATTGCTGATTCTTGCCGCCCTGGATGTCCAGTACTTTGAGTCCATCTCGAGTTACTACGTGGAGAACAGTGGGACGCTGGGCCATGGTCGCAACATCGTCAACGTGATTCTGGTGGATTTCCGGGCACTGGATACCCTGGGCGAGATCTTCGTTCTGTCACTTGCCGCCCTCGGGGTGCTGTCAATGATCAAACTGAGGGCGGAGGATCAGCACAAGCCATGAAATCCAATACCCTGATTCTGCACACCGCTGCACTATTTATCATGCCGTTGCAGCTTATGTTTTCCATCTTCCTGCTGCTCCGCGGCCACGACGAGCCCGGCGGCGGTTTCATTGGAGGCTTGGTAGCAGCGAGCGCCTTTGTACTCTACGCCTTTGCGTTTGGTTCGGAGCCCACTCGCCGTATCCTTCGGGTCGCTCCCAGGGATCTTCTGGCTGCCGGTCTGTTGTTTGCCATCGCCTCGACCATTCCTGCATTTCTGGCAGGCCAGCCCATGCTGACCGCACACTGGTGGGAACTACCGCTCCCCGGAGGTAGTTACCTCAAGCTGTCGACACCACTGATTTTCGATATTGGCGTATACGCAGCCGTTCTGGGCACCATCATGACGTTTGTTATCAATCTGATGGAGTCGGATGAATGACCCACAACATTACAATCCAAACCTTCAATTCGACAGGAGGCCCATTATGGAAAGCCTGATGGCTTACGTCGTCGGCATCCTTTTTGCGGCAGCGATTTACATGATGCTGCGCCGCTCCATTGTCAAACTGGTCATCGGCCTGATAATGCTGAGCAACGCCGCCAACCTCCTCATTTTTGTCGTCTCCGGCATGACCAGAGGAGCGCCTCCCCTGATACCGGAGGGTGCGGATGCGCCTCTGGGGGCGGTTGCGGACCCGTTACCACAGGCATTGATACTGACTGCCATCGTTATCGCCTTCGGCGTTCTGGCCTTCGCAGTGGTTCTTATACGCCGTGCGTATGAAGTAGTGGGAACCGATGACCTCGACCAGATGAAGGATACGGACACTTGAACCTGGAACTCGTTCTGCCAATCCTGATTCCGCTGATTTCCGGCGCCGTGTCCGTGGCTCTGTGGCGATCGGTTCGCTATCAGCGCGTCTTGGCCGTTCTGGCTACAGCGCTACTGCTGGCTGCCAGTGTCTGGCTTTTGCGCTCAACCGTCGACCAGGGGTTTCTGGTCATGGAAATGGGGAGCTGGCCGGCACCCTTCAGCATTGTATTTGTCTCCGACATACTCAGCGCGATCATGATCGTGCTGACCGGAATCATCGGTCTTGCCATTGCCATCTATTCCCTGGCGTCGACACCCAGCGGGCATGAGAAGTTCGGTTACTATCCACTGATGCATCTGCTGCTGGCGGGGGTGGCCGGCTCTTTCCTGACTGGCGACATTTTCAACCTGTTCGTCTGGTTCGAGGTCATGCTGCTTGCCTCTTTCGCTCTGCTCACCCTCGGAGGCGAGCGGGCGCAGATGGAAGGGGCCATCAAATACGTCACCCTGAACCTGTTCTCGTCCGCCATGTTCCTGTCGGCGGTGGGCCTGCTCTACGGAACCGTCGGCACCCTCAACATGGCCGATATTGCCCAGAAAGTGGCAACACTGGAAGACCCCGGCATGGTCACGGTGATATCGATGATGTTCATGGTGTCTTTTGGCATCAAGGCGGCAGCATTCCCGCTGTTTTTCTGGCTTCCTGCCTCCTACCACACCCCGCAGGTGGCGGTTTCTGCCCTGTTTGCCGGGCTGCTGACCAAGGTCGGTGTCTACGCCCTGTATCGTGTATTCACTCTGATCTTCACCCAGGATGTGGAATACACCCACACGATCCTGCTTTGGGCTGCGGCGCTAACGATGCTGACGGGTGTTCTGGGAGCCGCAGCCCAGTTCGAGTTTCGCCGGATTCTGTCATTCCACATTGTCAGCCAGATTGGTTACATGATTCTCGGGCTCGCCCTGTTCACCCCGCTGGCAATCATTGGTGGCGTGTTCTACATCATGCACCACATCATTGTTAAAACGAATCTGTTCCTGGTCAGCGGCATGGTGTACCGATTGCTGGGCAGTTATGAGCTGAAAGACCTGGGCGGCATGTACAAGGAACGCCCCATGTTGGCGCTTCTGTTTCTCATACCCGCCCTGTCGCTGGCCGGCATTCCGCCGTTATCCGGCTTTTTCGCAAAGTTTGTGGTTATCCGGGCCGGCCTGGAAGCCGAAGCCTACGTGGTGACGGGCATCGGCCTGTTGGTTGGTCTGCTGACGCTCTATTCAATGATCAAGATCTGGGCGGAGGTATTCTGGAAAAAACGGCCAGAACACGTTGAATCCCTCAGCCGTCTGCGGGGTGAGATCAAAACCAGCCATAAATACGCCTATTTCATTCCTGTTGTTGGCCTTGCAGCCTGCACCCTCTTCATTGGCCTGAATGGCCAGCCCATCTATGAACTGGCAGAGATGGCGGCAGACCAGTTGACCAGCCCTGAGCTCTACATAGATGCAGTTCTGGGAGGTGCGCAACAATGATCGGTTTCTTCTGGAATATCATGCTGGCACTGGCCTGGGTGGCCCTGAGTGGCAACTTCTCAGCCATGAATTTCCTGGCAGGTTTCTTCTTTGCGTATCTGGCCCTGATGGTGCTCCAGAGACAGGTGCCGGTGCTAAAGGGTTATTCAAAGCGCATTCCCCGTGTTGTGGCGTTTCTGGTGTTCTTTATCAAGGAACTGATCAAAGCCAATTTCCGTGTTGCCTATGATGTTGCCACACCGGTCTGGTATATGAAGCCCGGAGTCATTGGCTTTCAACTTGAAGCACGAACGGACCTCGAAATCACGTTGCTGAGCAGCATCATCTCCCTGACTCCGGGTACGCTGAGTCTCGATGTGTCTGACGACCGCCAGGTGCTGTTCATACACGCCATGTTTCTCCAGGATGAAGAAGAGTTGCGACAAGATCTGAAAGAACTGGAAACCCGAATCCTGAAGATTTTGCGCTGAGGAGCCAACCCGTGATTCCTTTTGTCATCAATATCGTTTATTTCATGCTCTCTCTGGCGCTTCTATTGGCGTTTATCCGTCTTACCAGGGGACCTTCATTGCCGGACAGGGTGGTTGCACTGGAGCTCATCGCATCCATCGTTGTCGGTTATGTCGGTGTCCATGCCATCGATACCGGCGTTCCGAGTTTACTGGACGTTGCCATTGTTATTGCTCTGACGGCATTCCTCGCTGCCATTGGTTTCGCGCGTTTTCTCGAACGTGGGGGACAAAGAAATGATTGAGATTGTCGTATCTGTGCTGCTACTGGCAGGCGCTTCCTTCATGTTACTGGCTGCCGTCGGTATTGTCCGGTTGCCAGACCTGCCAACCAGAATGCACGCATCAACCAAGGCCGGCGCCATGGGGGCCATGTTCACTATGGCAGGGGTCGCTTTTTACTTTGGTGACAGCATCGTCTTTGCCAGAGCCTTTGCCATTGTGATATTCATCCTGATTACGTCTCCGATTGCCGCGCACGTCATAGGGCGGGCTGGATACTTTACCGGAACCCAATTATGGGATGGCACAGTGAAAGACGAACTCAGGGACAATTACGATCCGGAAACCCACAAATTGGGCAGTGGTTATGAAGGCAGCCCCGAAAGTGTCACCCCGCCCCCCGAACCGGAATCTCCCGAAGACCGCTGAAGCCCCCACCCGAGGAGCGACAGCCAGGTTCTTTCATAACACGGCAACACAATTTCACGTATAGTTCGCCCACCGATTTTGAGGAGATGCTTTCATGTTAAAAGTGAATGAGTACTTTGATGGAAAAGCCAAATCCATCGCATTCCAGACCTCCACACTGCCCGCCACTGTGGGAGTTATCAGCCCGGGTGAGTACGAGTTTGGTACCAGCAAGAAAGAAACCATGACGGTTATCAGTGGCGCCCTTACCGTGCTCCTGCCGGGCATGGAAGAGTGGATGACTTACGGTTCCGGTGAATTTTTCGAGGTAGCCGGGCAAGCCAGCTTCAAAGCCAGAACCGACATAGACACCGCCTATCTGTGCACCTACGAGTAGACCTGGCGACCGCCAATCCGGATTAGCGGGTCATAATTTACCGGCCCGCTAATGCCTCTTATTTTTTTGATCCATAAAGGTTTCCGTTAGCGTAAAACTATGTCAGATTTAGGTTCTTCTCGTTATAAATTAAACAATTGAGAAAGAGGTACCGAGTTATGGCACAGACCCGCATCCTGGCACCAGCAGATAACGCTTATCAGTATCCACTGCTTATAAAGCAGCTCCTGCTTTCCGGCCCGCGCTATAATCCGGACCAGGAAATCGTTTACGCCAACCGCAGCAAGTACACTTATACCGATCTTGTGGATCGCATCCACCGCCTGGCCAACGCCCTGACCGATGCCGGCGTCAAACCCGGTGATACTGTTGCGGTTATGGACTGGGACACGCCTCGGTACCTGGAATGCTTCTTTGCAGTGCCGATGATCGGTGCCATTCTGCACACCATCAACGTACGCCTCTCTCCGGACCAGATTGTCTACACCATGAACCACGCTGAAGACGATGTGGTACTGGTACACGACGACTTCCTTCCGATCATTGAGGGCGTTAAAAACGAGATCAAAACCGTCAAAACCTGGATTCAACTGACTGACAGCGACACAGCAAAACCGGCGCCTGTCGACGCGATCGGTGAATACGAAGCCTTGCTGGCCAAAGCAGACAATCAGTTCGACTTCCCTGATTTTGACGAAAACAGCGTAGCGACCACCTTTTACACCACCGGCACCACAGGCAATCCCAAAGGCGTGTACTTCAGCCATCGGCAGCTGGTGCTGCACACCCTGACCATGACCGGTGTCACTGCAGCGTTCGATGAGATGCCGCTACTCCGCTCTTCATCCGTTTATATGCCTCTGACGCCAATGTTCCATGTTCATGCCTGGGGCGTGCCCTACGCCGCCACCATGCTGGGCGTAAAACAGGTCTACCCGGGTCGTTATGAGCCAGAACTGCTCGTCGATCTTTTGAAGGAACATAAGGTCACCTTCTCACACTGCGTGCCGACCATTATGCAGATGATGATGGGTACTGAATCCATCAAAACAGCCGACCTTAGCAACTGGCATGTACTTATCGGCGGCAGCGCATTGACGAAGGGGCTTTGCGATGCCGGGGCAAAGCTTGGAATCAGGATGTATACCGCTTACGGCATGTCTGAAACCTGCCCGTTGCTCAGTGCCTCGCATCTCAAGCCAGAAGATATGGAATTGCCTCTGGAACAGCAGACTGCCATCAGGGTGAAAACCGGCGTTGCGGTGCCAATGGTGGAACTTGAGATAGTGGACCCGGACGGCAAGCCCCTACCCCATGACGGCGAAGCCAAGGGCGAAGTGGTTGCACGCGCTCCCTGGCTGACCCAGGGTTACTTCAAGCAGCCCGAAAAAGGTGAGGAACTCTGGGAAGGTGGCTGGCTGCATACCGGTGATGTCGCCAGTATGGAGCCTGACCATACTCTCACCATTAAAGACCGTATCAAGGATGTGATCAAAACCGGCGGTGAATGGCTATCATCTCTTGACCTGGAAAATCTGATAAGCCAACACCCGGCCGTTGCCGGCGCCGCTGTGGTGGGTATACCGGACGAGAAATGGGGTGAGCGTCCTCACGCTATGGTGACGTTAAAACCTGGTGAGGAAGCTACCCTTGAAGATATCCAGAGCCACCTGAAGCAATTCGTGGACTCCGGCGAAATCAACAAATGGGCCATACCCAACCAGATTGATTTCGTTGAGGATATTCCGAAAACCAGTGTTGGCAAGATCAACAAGAAGCTGATCCGGGATCAGTTGCAGTAGCAGACTTCGAAGTAACGTCCCGCACATTCATGCGAGTGTGTGGGACCCCTTCCCTCTTACCATCCCTTGTCAAAGTCCGGTAAACGCAAAGTCCACATCGGGTTTTCGCCCCGCCACAATATCCGTCAGGGCGGCAGCGGATCCACAGGAGTGTGTCCACCCAAGGGTTCCATGGCCGGTATTCAGGTAGAGGTTGCCGAAATGGCTTTTGCCGATATAGGGCACATTGGACGGAGTTGCCGGCCGTAATCCGGCCCAGAACTCGGATTGTTCCCAGTGTGCCGCCTCAGGCATCAGTTCGGCAGTGCGCCGGACGATTCCCCGGCAGCGGGTAAGGTTCAGTTCCCGGCTGTAACCGCTCAGTTCCGCCGTACCGGCAACACGGATGCGGTCACCAAGACGTGAGAAGACCAGCTTGTACTCATCATCAATGAGGCTGACATTGAAAGCCGCATCCTCATTTTTCACCGGCACCGTTATGGAGTAGCCTTTGGCCGGGTAGATGTTCAGGAACAGGCCCAACTTCCGGGCCAGAATGGCACTGAAGCTGCCGAGGCTCAGTACATAGCTGTCGGCACGCAGGGTCTGGTGCCTGCCTTCACGGATGACGTTCACCCCGAGAACCCTGTCCCGGGTGTTTTCGAAGCCCAGAATCTCGGTACCGTACAGAAACTCCACGCCGGCTTCCTGAGCTTTTATGGCCAGTGCCTGGGTAAACCGACGGGCATCACCGGACTCGTCCTCCGCGGTGTAGGTTGCCCCGGCAATCCGGTGTCTGACTGGCGACAGTGCGGGCTCCAGCGCAACCGCACGGTCCGCATCAATCACCTGGCGGTCACAACCCAGTTCCCGCATGATCCGGGCCGGCTCCAGTGCCGATTCGAATTCCCCGGGATTGGTGTAGAAGTGCAGGATACCCTTCTCGAGGTGATCGTACTCGATGCCGGTGTTTTTGCGCAGTGCCTGCAGACACTCACGGCTGTACGTGCCAAGGCGCACTATCTGGCGCATGTTGCAAGCGGCCCTGGCGGACGTGCATTCCCGCAGGAATGCGATACCCCAACACCACTGGGCAGGATCCATGCGGGGACGGAACAACAGGGGTGCATCTGAACGCGCAAGCCACCTGAGCACCTTCAAAGGCGCGGAGGGATTAGCCCAGGGTTCGGCGTGTGATACGGAGATCTGCCCGCCATTGGCATAACTGGTTTCGGTGCCTGCATCGCCTTGCCGGTCTACAACGGTAACGTCGTACCCTTCCTGCCTCAGAAACCATGCAGTTGTAACACCGACAACCCCAGCGCCGAGCACCAATATGTGCATTAATATCCTCTCTTGGTCTGCAACGGATTTGGGTCACTATTGTAACGTCTGGATTAACAGATTACGTGTCAGACGATTTGCCACTTTCGGGGGAGTTACGCTCAGCCGCCGGCCTTTTTCACCGTCCAGCCTTTCTCTTTCAGCAGCGGCACCAGAACATCCCGCTGGTCCCCCTGAATTTCCACCACACCCTTCTTGACGGTGCCACCGGTTCCGCACCGGGCTTTGAGCACCTTGGCGAAGGCTTTCAGATCTTTTTCGTTCAGGGGAATACCGGTCACCAGGGTAACGCCCTTACCCTTGCGCCCCTTGGTTTCCCGGCTCACACGCACAATGCCATCACCGGCAGGGGGTGACGGTGGCCCACACTCACAGTCATCAACAGGTTGTCGACAACCGGGGCACATGCGCCCCTGTTCCGTGGAAAAAACCAGCCCACCAGAACGGTTCTTCATAACGTCCTCTTATTGATTCCTGGATCCGCCCGGTGCTTCAGGTTCCGGGAGGATACTTTTCAAACATGTCCGCCACAATTTCATCGATCAGCTCGCGCCGTGTCTCGGATGACTGGTTTTCATTCAGGTAACGCCGGCTGGCTGCGCGCCAGACTACGCGGTCGGTGTCTGTGTCGACCAGTTCTAACACCAGTTTACCTTCCTCAATTTCCCGGACCGGCGGCGCCGACGACAGCCCCCAGCCAAAATTGCCACTACCGAACCCGAAGCCAAGCCCCACTCCGGTGCGTTCAAGACGCTCTTCTTCCACAATCTGCCAGGCAACGAGCAGGTCCGCCTCGCTTTCCTCAACCTTGCGCATGGACTTGCGGTTAAGCTCCCTTTCTACAGCGCTTTCAATTCGACCGCCGTCAAGGGAGGTAAACTTCTCACCGTCTCCCTTTGGCGCAAAGGCCCAGGACGCGTAATTACCAAAGACTGTGCCGGAATCATAATCTGTTACAACCTTACTGGCACATCCGCTTAATGCCAGCACCAACAGCGAAACAAGGATGACTCTCATGATAACAACTGCCTCTCTTTATGCCGTTAATGTCTCAGTATACCCACAGTAGACGCCCGGAGTTCCGCTAAACGTTCCCTAGCTGTCGAAACTGTAATGCATGGCCCTGGCGTCACAAAATGCGGCCAAAGCGCCACACTGTTCTTCGGGCAAGCTCACCGTCATCGTTACTCCTGTGCCATATTCTACATGGTCCACCAGGGAGCTGTGTTGCTCGCACCAGTGTCTGACAGGCTGCTCATCGGCAAACGTCATGGTGACTGTCACCGCCAACATCGGCTTCTGGATCTCGCGATCAACCTCGGAAAGCACTGACTCGGCGGCACCGGCGTAGGCTCTTACCAGGCCACCCGCACCCAGCTTGATACCACCAAAATACCGGATCACCATCACCAGCACATCACCCATGTCCTTGTGCTGAATCACGCTGAGAATGGGTTTTCCAGCGGTGCCCGAAGGCTCTCCGTCATCGTTCATGGCCGCTTCCGCGGCAGCGCCCGGACGCCCGATCTGATAGGCCCAGCAGATGTGCCGGGCATCCGGGTGGTCTTCGTGGACCCGATCAAGCCAGCTCTTGACCTCATCCCTGGATGAGACAGGCACAACGCGGGCGATAAACCGGCTCTTCCTGACGGTGGTTTCCCGTTCCAGAAAACCTGCCGGTACGGGATAATCCTTTGACATGGATAATTCCTGAAGCTGGGTTATCAGAGGGTTACATCTATGCCCGGCGGCACAGGCCGCCGTCAAATGCCTCCGGTGAATACAGGCAGGCGTAGCGACACCACCAGGCCACCCTGTTCTTCGTTAAAGGCTCTGATATCACCATCATGAATCAAAATAATGTCTCTCGTGATAGCCAGGCCAAGCCCCCAACCCTTGCCACCCCGGGAGCTGTCGGCGCGGTAAAAGGGCTCGAACAGATGAGGCAGCACTTCTTCTTCCACTCCCGGCCCTTCATCACGTACTTCCAGGACAAGCTTTTGCCCATCCGCCCGCAACGCGATGTGTACGTTTTTCCCCGGAGGCGTGTGGTCAAGAGCATTCTGCACAACATTGTCGAACGCCCGTTGCAGCAGCCCTTTATTACCGAGCACGGAAGCATTCCGGCACTCTGGTCCAACGGTGAGCTGGCAGTCAACACCCCTGTGTTCAGCGTAATCGGCGGCATCCTTGAGTACATCGTTAATCACAAGGATCGGCTGGACAGCTTCGCGCTCAATGTCTTCACCCTGCTCAGACACCCGGTAAAGCGTCAGAATCTGAGAGGTCATGGCTTCAATGCGCTCGTTCTGACGTAAGATAGAGGCCATCAGGTCTTCATCCACGCCCCCCTCACTGGCCAGCTCGATAGCAATACGCTGCCGCATCAGCGGCGTGCGAAGATCGTGAGAAATATCTCTCAGCAGATGCATTTGCCGATCCAGCAAACCGCATAACTGTTCCGTCATTGCGTTAAAGGCCATCGCCAACGCGCCCACTTCATCCCTGCGTTCGGTAATGCGATCATCCACTCGCAAGGAATTGTCGCCGCCGGCAATAGCCCGCGCTGTCGACTCCATCTGCTTCAAAGGTCGCGACACCAGGCGGGCAACCCAGGCGCAAGCGAGGGTGATGATGACAAAAGCCAGGGCCAGCTCCACCCACTGAAAAAACCGGGGGTTCAGCCATGCGTCGCCATTCAGGCGTGGCCAGGCAACGAGCCGGTAGCCTTCCGCCACTTCAATGACAGCGGGCCGTTGTCGATACCAGCCGCCGGATTCCATGCGCTCCCGGATGGATTCCGGCAAACTGCCATCATCGTGGTCTGCCTCAATCAGGAACAGGTGCAGGTCCAGTTCGCCGCCACGCTCTTTCAGAAAACGCCAGGCATCGCCCCGGCCCTGGTTTTCACGCACGGCCAACGCTTCCATGGCAAGTTCCTGCAATCCTGCCTGGCGCTCAATGCCCTGCCGCTCACGATCTTTCAGGGTATGGGTCACCAGGCTGCCGACAAACATCGTCAGAGCCATGGCAAGCCAGATGGAAATGAAGATCCGCCAGAACAGGGGAAACCTGAGCCCGCCGCTCATGTTGGCACCCGATAGCTGTACCCCAGCCCCCGAACCGTCTTAATCCGGGGAGGATTGTCATTACCCAGTTTTTTTCGCAAGTTGCTGATATGCATATCCAATGTCCGGTCATGGGCTTCCAGGCGCCGCCCCAGCGCCCACTGCATGAGATCCGTCTTGCGCACCACACTGCCGGCATGGGCAAGCAGTACCTGCAAAACCTCATACTCAGTGGCGGTCAGGTCAAGTGCTGCGTCGTTCTGGTAGATCCGCCGGTGTACCGGCTCAACCCTCAGATCGCCACAGATTCGGGATTCATCCACGCCCATTTCCTGATCCCAGGCCACACGCCTCAGCAGCGCCTGAAGCCGGGCAATAAGCTCCCGGGGATTACAGGGTTTGGGAATGTAGTCGTCCGCGCCAACTTCAAAGCCGACAATACGGTCGGTTTCGTCGCCACGAGCCGTCAGCAGAACCACAGGGAGATGGGTTTTTGCCCGCAACTGTCGCAACACTTCCAGCCCGCTGATATCCGGCAGCATGATATCCAGCACCACTATATCGCAGTGCTGACCCATCGCCAGTGACAGCCCATCCTGGCCGTTGGCGGCCTCGCGAACGGTAAAGCCCTGGTTGCCCAGATAGCGGGCCAGCAATTCCCTCAGTTCCTCGTCGTCTTCAACCAACAGCAACCGGTTCTGCATGGCAATCCTCCGTTGTTACAGACGGCAGTCTATCACGACACTGAAACAACACTGTTTTGTATCATTTTTCTTTGCATAACCTTTACATGGTGATCACCTGACGGATTCTGGCGTATGGTAGGAATAAACCAAAGAGAGTCCCCGACCATGCCAGAACCCGGCACGCCTGAACTGAAAATCCGCAGCGCTCGGTCCATCAGTGATGTTAACGCAGACGACTGGCATCAGCTCAGCGGCACTGACAACCCGTTTCTGCGCCATGAGTTTCTGCTCTCACTGGAAGAATCCGGTTGCACAACGGCCATCACGGGCTGGCAACCGGCCCACCTGCTGTTCTATCTGAACGACCGGCTCGCCGGTGTTGCTCCCGCGTATCTGAAAACTCATTCCATGGGGGAGTACGTTTTCGACTGGGCCTGGGCGGATGCCTACCAGCGTTACGGGATGAACTATTATCCCAAGCTGCTGATTGCGATTCCATTTACCCCCTGCCAGGGGCCGAGACTATTATTCTCGCGACAGCTTCGTGGGTGGATGACGCCAGAGCGGATTCACCATGCTCTGGCGTCTGTTACCGAAGAGCTTGGCGGCCATTCATGGCATCTGCTGTTTCCCGACGCGGACGATCAGAAACTGCTGGGCACGGAGGGGGAACTGCACCGTATCGGATGCCAGTTTCACTGGCATAATCGGGACTACCAGACATTCGATGATTTCCTCGCCACACTGACCTCAAGGAAACGCAAATCCATCCGCAAGGAACGAAGACAGGTAGCAGATCAGGGCATTTCATTCCGGCATTTTCCCGGTAAGGAGATGCCCGATCACATACTCTCGGCATTCTATGTGTTCTATCAGGCTACGTACCTGAAACGGGGGCAAAGGCCCTATCTGAACAGTGATTTTTTTCATAAGTTGAGAAAGCGACAGCCTGAGCAGCTTCACATCATCATGGCGGTCAAAGATGAACAGATGATTGCCGGTGCCCTGTTTCTTCTGGGTGGGGATACTCTTTATGGTCGCTACTGGGGCTGCCTTGAGGAATTCGACCATCTGCATTTCGAAACCTGCTACTATCAGGGCATTGAGCTGGCTATTCAGCAGGCACTGACGCGATTCGACGCTGGTGCTCAGGGAGAGCATAAACTGGTCCGGGGGTTTGAGCCTGTGATAACCCACTCCTGGCACAACATAATGCACCCCGGTTTCCGCGAGGCCATTGCCAGGTTCACCCGGGAAGAGGCGGAGCATGTCATGGCCTATGCAGAGGATGCTCTGGGGGCACTACCTTTCAGGCAAGTCGAACCGGATCAGTAGCGGAGCTCTGGTACTTACCGGCATTTTACGGGGCGGGCAGCCATGGAACCGGACTTTCTTTTCGACCTTTTGAGTACTAACCGCTTTATTTTACTGCTCGCGGTTGCCGCACTGGTTGTGGCGACCATCGCAGTGTTGTCCGGCTCCGCAGCCAAGCGAAGGCTGTCAGAGCAAAACGACACGATAAAACAGCGGGTCGACAGCCTCTGGGCGGATATGGATGAATTGCGAGTATCGCAGTTCAATGGTCCCGGTGCACCCGGCGCTAGCGATCCCACTGCCGGTGACCGATTCGCTGCAGAGAAAGCCGCTTATGAGGCTATCTGGCCAGCCATGTGGTCACTGCACGACAAACTTGGCATGTTTCTTCGTGCTGTCGAGGCAGATGAACAGGTCGGCGAACTCAGGCTTGAGGCGCGCAATGCAGCGCTGACGGCCCGCAGCACGCTGAACCGGGTGCGCCCTTTCTGCCACGGCGACATTGAGGAGTTGGTTACCCAACTGATTGATAATCATATAAAAGCCCACCTGGCCGCCTGTCATTATATGGACTTGCGCAAAGACTCTCTGTCGTCGAGCTCGAACCACGACAGGGCCGTTCAGAAAGAGAAGTTCCATATGCTCTATGACGGCCAGGCAAAAGAAATGCTGGATCAACTGGTCACCATCATCAGGCGCAGGATGCTCAAGTAACCAGTGTCCGGGCTTTTCAGCCCCTTTCGACCCTTGCGAGAGCATCCCGCTGCAAAGCCTGCAGAAAGTCACTGATGACAACCAACACTTCATCCACAGGCGTCAGAGACCGAAATCTCTCTGGAAGAGTATTTATTGCGTCGCTGGCTGCACCGACCCGGTCGTCCAGCGGGTCAACGGCGCCATCGACCATCCTTCCGTGTTTCATCACCGGCTTCAGCAGCGGGTCGCCGTCAAACACTTCATCCCGGCCGGCAACAACATCCTGGGCGATACAGCCATCCGCCCCCAGCCGCCGGAATATCTGTTTCGGCCCGGGGAACGACTGTTTACCCGGTGAATTTTTCATGCGCGGAAGGCTGGCGTATTCCGTCAGCTTGAAAGCAAGCTCCAGTGCTGGCTCATCGCTCGAAACGCCAATAGCTGTGCCCACGCCAAACCCGTCAATGGGCGCACCGGAGGAAACAAGTTCCGCAATCCTGAACTCATCCAGCCCGCCGCTGGCCATGATCCTGATGTCGGTGAGGCCGGCTTCATCCAGCATATTCCGGCAGTCCCGGGCCTCTGCCGCAAGGCCGCCGGAATCGAGGCGGATACCACCAATACTCACTTCCGGATTATCCTTTAGCCAGTCGATGATTCGTCTGACCGCCTTGCGGGTGTCATAGGTATCCACCAGCAGCGTGGTACCCGGATACAGATCAGCATAGACCCTGAACGCATCCAACTCGTCGGCACACGCCTGCACGAAACTGTGGGCCATGGTGCCATGGACCGGCATGTTGAAATCCAGGCCCGCCAGCACATTGCTGGTACCTGTCAGCCCCGCCAGCCGATAAGCTCTTACCGCGCGGTGAGCGGCGTCCAGGCCATGAGTCCTGCGCATACCGAAGTCGACAACCGGCCGGCCTTGTGCCGCAAATTTCAGGCGGATGGCCTTGGAGGCCAGAACAGACTCCAGATGCACGTAATTCATCACCAGGCTTTCCAGCAACTGAACTTCGGCTATCGGCCCTTCAATCTCCAGCAGTGGCTCCTGCGGGAACAGCGGCGTGCCCTCGGCAACCGCATAAATTGAACCGCTGAACCGGAAGTCCCTCAGCCAGCCCAGGAATTCGGGCCTGAAGCGATTCAGGGAGGCCAGGCGCTCAATGTGTTCATCGCCAAACCTGAGGGATTCAATGACGGACACCACGCTCTGTTGACCACAGGCAAGAATAAAATTGCGGTTGTACGGAAGTTTCCGGAAGAAAAGGCTGAACACTGCCGTATCATCCATGCCCGCAGACCAGTATGCCTGGGTCATAGCCAGTTCATACAGATCCACCATTAACGAAAGATCGCCCTCTCTGACCAGCGGGGGTTGTGTCAGCACAGATCTGCTCCCACCTCTTTCAGCGACTCAAACACATCAAGCGCCACTACCGCCGCGGTCACGGAAACTTACGTGGTCAACCCGGCGCCAGTCGCGGCTGGCAATAATCGGCCAGCTTTTGTCTTGCGCTTTGCCGATCCATTGATTGATGGCAGTAAAGATCCTACCACTATAGGGAAACTTCCCATGGATCTGTTCTCGATTCATTCAGTTCACCGAATATCAGCTGCCTTCAATCCTGAAGCCGATTTTAAGCACGACCTGGTAGTGTCCAACCTTGCCATCAACAACATGGCCCCGGGTTTCCTGCACTTCAAACCACTCGATGTTGCGAAGGTTCTTGCTGCATTCGGCAATCGCGTTTTCAATGGCGTCCTCAATGCTTTTCTTTGAAGACCCAACCACTTCCACCTTCTTGTAAACATGATGGTCGGTCATGACACCTCCCGCGTTAAAGATCGTATATAGTCAGGAAAGTTCTTTGAAAACCTCAATTTCCAGCCTATACCAGTAAACCATGACCAGCAAACAGCCAGGAGCTCAATGAAAAAGATCAGACACTGCTTTATCGGCCTTTTCCTGACGCTGGCCATGCTGCTGGCAGGGCCACTGTTACTGGCCGCATGCGCCGGATTCCAGGACTCCGGAAGCTGGCGAACAGCTGACCGCTCCAGTGCCGGCCTGTCTCCTTCCCCGGCACAGGCGCAGGAAGCCGTGGTGCAGGTTTATGGCGCCCGCGCCTTCAAATGGCGCGGCTATTTTTCCCTGCATACGTGGATCAGCACCAAAGAGGCCGGCGCCAGCAGTTACTATGTGCACGAGGTTACGGGTTGGCGGCACTATGTGGTCCAGTCCAGGCCGGACGACCCGGACCGTGCGTGGTTTGGCGCGCAACCACAATTGATCGCGGATTTTCGGGGTGAACAGGCCGAACGGATTATTGAGCAGCTCGGCGATGTTATAGGAAAGTACCCTTACCCCACCGAGTATGAGGCCTGGCCGGGGCCCAATAGCAACACGTTTGTCGCCTGGGTTATCCGCCAGATTCCGGAAATGGGCGTTGCCCTGCCTAATCATGCCATCGGTAAGGATTACCTGGGCGACGGCATCGTTTCTGAAGTTCCCGGTGGCGCTGGCTACCAGTTATCTTTCGGTGGTTACTTCGGAATACTGGCAGGCGTGCGTGAGGGGCTGGAACTGAACATTCTGGGCCTGTCTTTGGGCGTTAACCCACTGGGGCTCGGCATCAAACTACCGGGAATCGGCGAGCTGGCCTTACGCAATACCAACCCCATGCCGGAAGCCTCATCTTCAGAGCCTGAAACCGATCTTACCGAGACGGCCGGATCAGGGCAGGCTTCCCAAAAAACGCTGTGAATACGTCCGTGTACGCTTGGGCTCCGCCATCCATGGCTCCGCACATTTTTGGGAAGCCTGCCCTGCCCCGCCCTGGTTCGGAGCCTGCATTATAGTGAAGTGATTCCTGCAAAACGGACCAATCCAGCGGCAGCGATGCCTGCTGCAATGGCGGGCAAAGGCTTCCTGGTTGCCAGCATAATGACAGCTGTTACGAGTAGAGCAGAGACTGAGCCAGCGTCTCCACTGAACGCCATTGGAACGATGATGGCGATCAACACCGAGCTGGCCATGGTGTTGATGAAGCTCTCGATACGAGGGTTGATGGTAACGAAGGACATCAGGAATACGCCGCCGAAGCGCGTCGCGATGGTGACAACGGTCATAACAGCGATCAGGGCCAGAATGCCGGCAGTGGTGGTTTCAACCGTCACGATGCGCCCTCCTCTTCCGCTTTCACCCCTCTGGCTTCACCGGGTTTGTTTTCCAGCCAGAAAAAACCGACAGCGCCGCCGGCCAGGGCGCCGACGACTACGTGGGTGTTGGGGGGTAGCCATTTCCAGGCGGCCAGTGATGAGACTGCAGCGATGGTCCAGGCGA
>JBHEPI010000012.1:0-4452 GCA_046260345.1 Marinobacter sp.
CCGCCTGGACAATGCCAGTCAGCAACAGCTGGAAGCCTGGGCCGACCGGATTCTGGATGCTCGTACTCTGGACGAGGTGTTTCTGGGGCACTGACTGTCAGCCTGACCGGATCAGTCCTCTTTGCTTTGCGTGTCCTGTAAAGGGATGCTAGTCTTTACTTTTTCTTAATAGTAAAGGAGCGCCGTATGCCAATTGTCAGTCAAAAGAGACAAGTTACTCTTCCCGCTGAGCAATGCGCTATTGCAGGGATTCAGCCTGGCGATGAGTATGAAAGTCTTGTCAGTCGGAAGGGTGTGATTTCCATAGTTATCAAACACAAAGGCGCCGCTAAGGGACTGCTCAAAGGGATTCCTGTAAATGACCAGGTAAGCGAGGAAGAATCTCTTGAGAGTGTCATGCGCTGATGGTGGCCGTTGATCAAAACTCCACCGCATACTACGACTCAATTCTCGGAATGAGTCGCTAGTCTAGGTGGTCGGTTTTTCCTGATTTAGCACGTAGGCTTTTACTGTCTCAAGCGAAGCGCCCCCGGTGGTGGTTACACAGTATGATCGCGACCAGAAGTAAGGCTTCCAGAATAACGGGCGCAAATGTTCTGCGTACTCCTTGCGGATGTGTCGTGCGCTAACGGTCTTCAGGTTCCCGATAAGCCGGGATATATCCAGCGCAGGATGAGCATCAATCAACAGGTGGACATGATCGGTTTCACCGTTAAATTCCACCAGGTCACAACCCCACTTGCCCAACACATCGGCAAAAATGTCCCGCATTCGCTCCAGCATTGTCATCGTAATCGCTTTGTGTCGATATTTAATTACCAAAACGATGTGATAGTTAAGTCTAAACGCTGCGTGACTGCGGGTTTTAAGGGTACTTTTCTGTTGCACGGTTATTATACCTAATCTATTATCTAACAATGATTGTACGCTCAGACCGACTCAGAATCCACGCCGACAGCCCTGCCCAGCGCATCGCGCTGGGCGAAACTCTGGCGTTGTATCGTCGGTTGGTCCGGGATCTGATGACGGTGGCATTCACGCACTGGCCCATCGTAGGTCCTGCCCGTGACAAGGATGCGGTTGGCGTGATCGAGGGGCTGATCCACCCCACCTCAAAGCGTCCCCGCGTTCGGTACCGGTACTTCCAGAACCGCTACTACAAATTCCCATCCTATCTGCGTCGCGTCGCCATCAACGATGCTGTAGGCCAGGTCCGATCGTTCATGAGTCGCTATGGCGACTGGCTGGACGGCGAACGCCGTCATGCCCATGCGCGGCCACCAAGACTCACCGCCAGTACCCAGACCTTTCCCAGTCTGTATGCCAACCAGTGCATCAGGCTGAATGCCGAGGCAACGCAGGCGTTCATCAAGGTGCGGTACCGAAACGACTGGATCTGGATGAGTTTTCGATTATCTGGTCAATGCCGCTATCGCGGCAAAGGCCAGTCCAAATCGCCCTTGCTGACCTTCAATGGCAAGCAATGGGGTTTGTCCTTGCCGGAGCAGTTCGAACCGGCAAAACCGGTCAGGACACCGAAGCGTGTTCTGGCCTTGGATGTGGGTATCAACACAGCGGCCACCTGGGCCGTGGTCGATGATCAAGGCACTGTCCACGCCAGAGGCTTTCTCCGGCGCAGCGATAAAGACCGGGAACATCGGCTGATGCAACGTATCCGGGCCAAAGCCCGGAAGCACACCCGGCATGGAAGCCGGTTACCGGCTGGCTTTTGCAGCCGGGATCACCAACGCCTGAAACGGCTGGCGGACAACGAGGCCCATCAGATCAGCCGGAGGCTGATTAATCTGGCCTCGCACCATCAGTGTCAGGCGGTGGTGGCGGAAAACCTGAAGGGCTGGCGCCCGAAGGGTGGGCGCAAGCGCACCCCGATGAAGGCAAAGTTCCACCGTTGGTTCCACCGGATGCTGGTGGATCGGATTCAAAGCAAGGCGCAGGAAGCCGGTCTGCGTTCAGTGTTGGTGTACGCCCGAGGCACGTCTAGCCAGGCCTTCGATGGCTCTGGCCGGGTGAAGCGAGATGCAACCAACTACAGCCTTTGCACCTTCAGCACGGGCAAGCGCTATCATGCCGACCTCAACGCAGCGTACAACATCGCTGCTCGGGGGTTACTCTATTTTCAGGGCAAGCGGCGCAAGCCGTCTGCCCGTGCGGCTCAGCCGAAGTCTGGCCGCACACCGCGAATCCCGGTGACGCTCTCCGTGCTCTGGCCAACCGCCAGAGCCGCGTGAGAGTGATCAGAATCCGCGACTCTATTCTCTGAATGAGTCGACGGAGGGTTCAATATTTTGAGCGGTGGCCACGACCCGCAATTCACTGCTGCGTCGTCTGCGGAATCCATGCTGCGGTTTATAACGGCCCTGGGCGTGCCGCGCTCTGATATCCTGCTTGAAGAAAAAAGCCGCAACACAACCCAGAATGCCGATTTCACTGCAGACATTCTGGCACGGCGGAGCATTAATCGTATTCTGCTGGTGACCTCTGCCTTGCATATGCCCCGCGCGGTGGCCCTGTTCGAGGCGCAGGGGCTGGACGTGATTCCGGCGGCGACGGATCATGAAGTCACGGTCTTGCCGGGTTGGCGCAAGTGGTTGCCTGATACGGGGGCGCTGGATGGCAGTAGCCGCGCAATCAAGGAGATTGTGGGGCATCTGGTGGGTAGGTAAAAAGGTTACAATGCTCTGAAAGATATCGGCATGGTCCCGATAAGTGCTATGTTTTCAACATGTATAACAGGATGAAAGTTGTATTTATGATGTATACAGGTTTGACCACGATCAACATGACTCTCTCTGGTGATGTGTTCGCTCGGGTAATGAAGGAGACAACCGCTTGAACAGGGACAAGTTGGCAGATCGCGGAGCAAGTAATATCTTGGTCAGGGCATTTCTGAATCTTCCCAGGTTTCAAAAGCGCATTGTTTCTGTGTTATCGGATGCGCTTGTTCTGTTCTTTTCGATCTGGGCGGCCTTTGCTTTGCGCCTGGAACAGCACCTCTGGTTGCCCACACAGGACCAGCTTACAGTGGCCGCCATAACGGTGGTATTTACCATCGGTGTGTTCATCCGGCTGGGGCTTTACCGGGCTGTTATCCGATACCTCGGTGACCGGGCTTTCCTTACCATCATCTACGGGGTTGTGGCTTCCGCCGTTACTCTGGTGGTTCTGGGCTATTTGCTCCAGGTATTCATTCCCCGTTCTGTTCCCATCATCTATGGCGCCCTGGCGTTCCTGTTTGTCAGCGGCACCCGCCTCGGTGTCCGCATGATCGTAAACCACCCCAGACAACGGGCAAAAGAGGCCGTGGCCATTGTCGGCGCCGGCGAAACCGGTATGCAGCTCGCCTCCGCACTGGAGCAGGGCATGGAATACCGCCCGGCGGTGTTTATCACCTTTGAGCGGGCGAACCATAAATCTTTGATCAACGGTTTGCCGGTGGTGAGCATCAACCATGTTGCCAAGCACCTGCCGAAGTTTCGGGTGAAGCGCATTCTGCTGGCGCTGGATGTGGATTCCAAGGTGGATCGTAAACAGCTGCTGAAGCAGTTGGAGCCGCTGTCCATCCCGGTACAGACGGTGCCGTCCATGTCGGAGCTGGTGGCGGGGCAGGCGCGCATTAACGATATCCGTGACCTGGAACTGGAGGACCTGCTTGGGCGTGATCCGGTGCGGCCTGACTCGGCCATTGTGGCCCGTAGCCTTTACAACAAGGCGGTGATGGTAACGGGGGCAGGTGGCTCGATCGGCTCGGAGCTTTGCCGGCAGATTATTCAGCATCGCCCGCGGGTGCTGGTGTTGTTCGAGCAGTCCGAGTTTTCGTTGTATGCCATTGAGCGGGAGCTGCAGGCCATCAACCGTATCGAAGGCCTGGAGGTGCAGATCCACCCGCTGCTGGGCAATGTGGCCCATCGCCGCCGCTGTGAGACGGTGATGAAGGGCTTTAAGGTGGAGACCGTTTACCACGCAGCAGCTTACAAGCATGTGCCGCTGGTGGAGCAGAATGTGATTGAGGGTGTCCAGAACAATGTGTTCGGCACCCTCCACGCGGCCGAAGCGGCTATTGCGGCCGGTGTTGAGCGTTTTGTGCTGATTTCCACCGACAAGGCGGTCCGCCCCACCAATGTGATGGGCGCCAGCAAGCGACTGGCGGAACTGGTGTTGCAGGGGCTGGCGGAGCGTCAGGCTGGCACTGTGTTTTCCATGGTGCGGTTTGGCAATGTGCTGGGGTCGTCCGGCTCTGTGGTGCCGCTGTTCCGTGACCAGATTCGCGACGGCGGGCCGGTCACCGTTACTCACCCGGACATCATTCGCTATTTCATGACCATTCCCGAAGCCAGCCAGCTTGTGCTGCAGGCCGGTAGTATGGGGCAGGGCGGTGAAGTGTTTGTGCTGGATATGGGCGAGCCGGTGCGCATCGCTGATCTTGCCCGCAAG
>JBHEPI010000019.1:0-35135 GCA_046260345.1 Marinobacter sp.
GCGGTATTACCGAGAAGGACATCATCGCAACCTGGGCGGGCGTGCGGCCAATCGTCAGCGAACGGAACACTGATGGAAAGCGAAAAAAACCCTCAAAGGAAAACCGCGAGCACGTCATCTGGTCCGACAACGGGCTGATCAGTATCGCCGGGGGCAAGCTCACCACTTTCCGCCTGATTGCACGGGAAGTACTCACAAGGGCACAGGATCTCATACCGGAACTGACCCTGAGGGAGAATGACGCGCCTGTGTTTTCCCCACCTGAGGCACGGGCGCGCCCAGAAGGCATCGGCCACCGCACCTGGGAGCGCCTTGAAGGTTTCTATGGCCCGGCCCTCGAGCACGTGCTGGACGCTGGTGCACACACCGCAATTGCCGGAACCGACACTCTGTGGGCGGAGCTGGCGTGGGCCGCGACCAATACAAGTGTGGTTCACCTGGACGACCTGCTCCTTCGCCGCACCCGGCTGGGACTCATCCTGCCATCAGGGGGCAAGGCTCTGCTGCCAGAAATACGGAAGCTATGCCAACCCAAACTGGGCTGGGATGACGACACCTGGAACGGTGAACAGGCCCGTTATCTTGGCATCTGGCGGGCCAGTTATTCGCTACCGGCAAACGGTGACAAGGCGACATGACATCTCAACAACCGCTGATCATGGCCATCGACAACGGCACCCAGAGCGTTCGTGCCCTGCTGTTTGATACCCGCGGAAACCTGGTAGCAAAAGGCAAGCAGGACATTGAACCCTATTTTTCCGAACAACCCGGCTGGGCCGAACAACATCCGGAATACTTCTGGGAATCCCTGGGCAAGGCGTGTCAATTGTTGTGGCGTAACTGCGCAGCCGAGCCGTCACAGGTGGCCGGTGTTACCGTCACCACCCAGCGGGGAACCGTAATCAACCTGGACAACAGTGGCACGCCCCTGCGGCCGGCCATCATCTGGCTGGACCAACGCCACGCCAGCGTTGACAGGCCCGTGGCCGGCCCCTGGGGCTGGTTGTTCAAGCTGATGCGGCTGGAGCCGACTGTTGACCGTTTTCGCGAGAAAACCCAGGCCAACTGGATTGCCCAGAACCAGCCGGATGTCTGGTCGCAGACACGCCATTTCCTGCTGCTTTCCGGCTACCTGAACTATCGCCTGACCGGTCAGTTCCGGGATTCAACAGGCAGCCAGGTGGGCTACATTCCCTTTGATTACAAACACCACCGCTGGGCCGGCAAGCACGATTTCAAGTGGCAGACCATGCCGGTCAGGCCGGACATGCTGCCAGAACTGGTCAAACCCGGCGAACCAATTGGCCAGCTGACCGCTGATGCCTCTGCCCATCTGGGCTTGCCCGAAGCCCTGCCGGTTATTGCGGCGGCATCCGACAAGGCCTGTGAAATCCTCGGCTCCGGTGGCCTGGGCCCGGAGATCGGCTGCATGAGTTATGGCACCACAGCTACCATCAACACTACCAGCAAGCGCTATGTGGAGCCGGTGCGGATGATGCCCCCGTACCCGTCTGCTATCCCGGGCCACTATTCTACGGAAGTGATGATCTATCGTGGCTTCTGGATGGTCAGCTGGTTCAAACGGGAATTCGGCCTGCGAGAACAGAAGCGCGCGGAACAGGAAGGCATTGAGCCGGAGGCGCTGTTCGACGAGCTGGTTCGCGCCGTGCCACCCGGTTCCATGGGGCTGATGCTGCAACCCTACTGGTCACCCGGGGTACGGCAGCCAGGCCCCGAAGCCAAAGGGTCCATCATCGGCTTTGGCGATGTGCATACCCGCTCCCACATCTATCGCGCCATTCTGGAAGGGCTGGCCTATGCACTGCGCGAAGGCAAGGAACGCATCGAAAAACGCAGCGGCATCGCGATTCGCAAGTTGCGGGTGGCCGGAGGCGGCTCCCAGAGCGATGCGGCCATGCAACTGACTGCGGATGTTTTCGGGCTGCCCGCCGAGCGGCCACATACCTACGAAACCTCCGGCCTGGGTGCGGCCATCGACGCTGCCGTAGGCCTGGGCCTTCATCCGGATTTTGAAACCGCTGTTAATGCGATGACCCGGGTCGGTGACGTTTTTCACCCGAACGAACAGTCCCGTCAGCTGTACGAACGGCTCTACCGTGAGGTGTATCTGAAGATGTATCCGCAACTGCAACCGCTGTACCGAAAGATACGGGACATCACCGGCTACCCGAAGTAACACCCTGCACCAACAATTGCTTGAATTTACCGGTCAGTCCGGTAAAACTCTGAATCTGCCATAACAACAATTCGCTGGTTCCGTTTCAGAGCATTAAGGCACGCCCGATGTCCGTTACAGACTATCTGATACCTTATGATTTCTCCCCCGTAACGATACTGGGCTTTGCGCTCGTGCTGGGTTTTTATGGCTACGGGCTGCTGAAAATGCCGGAAGCAGACCGGCCAGGCAGTGGACGCATTCTGGTTTTCCTGATCGGAGTTATCATGTGCTACGGCGTGATGCAGACCCGGTTTGACTACTACTCCCAGTACATGTTCTTTGTTCACCGGGGCCAACACCTGATTCTTCATCACCTGGGGCCATTCCTGATCGCGCTATCCAATCCCCTGCCGGTGATGCGCTACCTCTACAGCCGTATCAAACCCGGCATAAGGCAGGCACTGACGCCCCTGGGATGGATATACCGGTTCCTGCAGCACCCGGCCATCGCCTCCTTTCTGTTTGTGGGCCTGATCTACTTCTGGCTGTGGCCGCCCATTCATTTTGACGCCATGCTCAGTCGCGATCTTTACTGGATCATGAACTGGAGCATGTTGCTGGACGGGCTGCTGTTCTGGTGGCTGATTTTCGACCCCCGATCACCGGCAATCAGCGATGCCCTGGGCTATGGCAAACGCATCCTGCTGCTCGCGCTGGTGGCACTGCCCCAGATGATCCTGGGCGCCACTATCGTCTTTTCCAGGGGCATGGTTTATGACGTATACGAAGTGTGTGGCCGGGCCTGGCCAATGGCGCCGGAAACTGATCAACTGCTGGGCGGGCTGCTTACCTGGATTCCGCCGGCGATGATGAGCATTATCGGAATACTGATTATCCTTCGCCGCGCCATGCGGGAAGACGGTAATCCGGCCCCGTACTCCGAAAAACTGAGGGCAACCCATTCATGACAACCCAGACCCTTTCACGACTGATCAGAATACTGCCAGTCACTGCGCTTTTCGCCGCCACTACCCTGCTGGCAGGCTGCTTCGGTGGCGAAGAATCCTGGCGCGGGAAGGACATCAGCGGCCTGATGCCGGATCTGGCGTTCGAGCTGACAGGTACATCGGGTGACACCGTAACGGCCGAAGAAACCGACGGTGAAATCCGGATGGTGTTCTTTGGCTTCACTTCCTGCCCCGACGTTTGCCCCACCACTCTCCAGAAGCTGTCAAGCGCGGTGAAGGACATGCCTGGCGAGTTGCAGGACGACACCCGGATCGTGTTCGTCAGCGTTGACCCTCAGCGGGATACCCCGGAGAGAATCGACAGCTACGTGGATTTTTTCAGCGAGAGAGCCATTGGCCTTACCGGCGAAGAGAAGGCGCTGCGGGAACTGAGCAAACGCTACCGCACCACCTTTGGCTACGACGACCCTGATGCGGAAGGCAACTACAACGTTTCCCACAGCGGAGCGGTGTATGTTTTTGACCGTGAAGGCAATGCCCGCCTCCTGTTCAGGCCGGGCATGACTGTTGAGGATATCCGCACGGATCTGGTGGAGTTGGCTCAGGAAAGCTGACCTGTAAAGAGCGGGGTCAACTGACCTTGGCCGTTTTTTTCACCCCGCTGGCCTTACCTGCATTGCTACCGGTATTGGTGGATGCCGAGGCCTTTCGTCGTGGCTTGCTCACCGAACGGGCTTTTTTGACCTGCGGAATTGCCGGCGCCGGCTCATTGCGCAGGTAAGACCCCGGAGCAGGTTCGATAATGGGTAATTCCCCCTCTCCGGGGATCCTTGCAGCTACTTCGCCACCCCCGAACTGCCCGGCCCATTCGACCCAGTCTGGCCACCAGGACCCTTCGAACTGTTCAGCCCCTTTAAGCCACTCCTCCGGCCCCAGGTCAGTGTTTTCATTGGTACGGTAACCATATTTGTGCTTCGCCGGCGGGTTGATGATTCCGGCAATGTGTCCTGACCCACCCAGAACGAAACGCACAGGCCCTCCGAGGTAACGGGACCCCCGATAACATGACACCCAGGGCGCGATATGATCATCAATCGCAGAGACAAAGTAGGCAGGAGTTTTGACTTTTCCGAGATCGATCGGTGTATCTTCAAGAGTAATGCCGCCAGGTTCACGAAGACGGTTTTGCAGATACATGTTACGCAGGTAAAAACTGTGCATGGCAGCCGGCAGGCGGGTTGAGTCCGAGTTCCAGTGAAGCAGGTCGAACGCGGGTGTGCCATTGCCCAGCAGGTAATTGTTGATAAAGAAGGACCATATCAGGCTATTGGCGCGCAGCATGTTGAAGGCGGTGGCCATGGAGGTACCATCCAGGTAGCCCTGTTTATTCATGGCCTTTTCCATCTTTTTAATCATGTCTTCATCAATAAACACTTCCAGGTCGCCGACCTCACTGAAATCCAGCAGGCTGGTGAGGAAAGTCGCGCTCTGGACGCGGTCGTCGCCGCGGGCCGCCAGCCATGCCAGAGTGCAGCCAAGCAACGTGCCTCCGATACAATAGCCAATGGTATTGATCTCGCGCTCACCGGTGATTTTTTCTATAGCGTCCAGTGCCGCGACCGGTCCTTCAAGCATGTAATCCTCAAAGCCCTTGTGAGCATGCTCCTTGCCCGGGTTCACCCAGGAAATCACAAACACCGTGTGGCCTTTTTCAACCAGGTAACGGATAAAAGATTTGTTTGCCCCCAGGTCGAGGATGTAATACTTGTTAATCCACGGTGGCACGATCATCAGTGGCCGGCGATGGACCGTATCGGTGGTTGGCCGATACTGGATCAGTTGCATCAGGTCATTCTGATAGATGACTTCACCGGGGGTATCGGCCAGGTTTTTGCCAACCTCGAAGGCATCCGGATCCGACATCCGGAACGACAGTTGGCCATCGGCGTTATCCAGATCCCGAAGGAAATTGGCAAGCCCACGAACCAGGTTTCGGCCCCGGGTATCCACCGTTGTGCGCAAAACCTGCGGATTGGTGAGGACGAAATTACTGGGTGACAGGGCATCCGTCGCCTGGCTGACGAAAAAACGAACTTTTCGCTTGTCGTGGTCGTCCAGCCCCCGCACATCCTCGATGGTATCCCTGATCCAGCGATCAGACATCAGGTAGGCCTGCTTGAGGAAATTGAAATACGCGATCTTATCCCACGCCTCATCCCTGAATCTCCCGTCCCCCTGCTCGGGCACTGCCACTCGCATGGACTCACGACTGACCAGGCTCATGAGGGCGCCACCTCCAAGAATGGCGGTGTTCTGCAACATACGCATTTGCGCAGTAATCAGGGTATCGGGCTGGGTGGCCAGTTTGCCCGTGAACCGGACAAAAGGCCTGGCCAGACTCTTTATGCTGACAGGATTGGGCCGGCCGCCCTTCAGACGCCGCAACAGCGACTTTTTAACCAGCCGACTGCCATGCACCCCGGCACTGACCAGGGAGCCACCGACACTATCGGCTTCCACATCATTGTTTTTAGCTTTCTTAACGGACTTGTCCGACATCTTTGCTGTCTCCTAACCACTTCCGTTGGCGCAACAGGGCTCACCAACGGAAGTGGCGTTTCCTACGGCAGTTAAACGCAGCTGATCACGGGCATGATACAGCTACATGTAAACGCCTCCGTTAACGTTGATCTGCTGACCGGTAATGTAATCGCCCTCCGCCGCAATAAAGACCACAGCCCGGGCAATTTCCTCAGGCTTGCCGAACCGGCCCATAGGAACCCTGGAGATAATTTTCTCCCGGATATTATCCGGAACCTGAGCCAGCATTTCAGTTTCGGTAAAGCCCGGAGCGATGGCATTGACAGTGATGTTGTACTTCGCCATTTCGATGGCCAGTGTTTTGGTGAAGGCGATTATTCCGCCTTTACTGGCGGCGTAGTTCGCCTGACCATAATTGCCGGCCTGACCGACGAAGGAGGTAATGTTGACGATGCGCCCATAACCCTGGTCCATCATGATCTTCAGCACTTCCGAGCATGTTGCGTAAACACTGCCCAGATTGGTGTCCAATACCTCGGTCCAGTCTTCATCCGTGAGGTTTTTCATGGCCTTGTCGCGGGTAATGCCGGCATTGTTGATCAGGATATCAACACGCCCCCAGTCTTCATTCACTTTGCGGATCAGGTTGCGAGCAGCGCCCATATCCGACAGATCGGCCTGGACCGCCATTGACCGAATGCCGATATCCTCCAGCTCTTTGACAACGTCATCCGCATCGGCGCTCCGGGAGCGGTAATTGACGGCGACGTCAGCACCCCGATGGGCGAGTTGTAACGCAATCTCCCGGCCAATTCCCCGGGACCCGCCCGTAACGATAGCTACCTTACCTTTGAGGTCCTGCATTTTCATTCTCACCCTTTTATTTTTGTGGTTCCTGCCCCGGACTCACTTAAAGCCGGTGCCGGGGCATCTGCAGGCGCTCCTCAATTTAAGAAACGCCTGATTTGAAGCTAGCAGAGGGAGCGGTGCCGGACAAGAAACTTCACAAATACAACTGATCAGGCGCTACGGATGAATGCCTGCAACCTTGGCGCAATCTCCTCACGCCAGCGCCGGCCATTGAACGTGCCATAGTGGCCGACGCCGGGTTGCAGGTGATGAACCTTGCGATCAGCTGGAATATTTTCGCAAAGATCATGGGCTGCCCGTGTCTGTCCCGGGCTGGAAATATCGTCTTTGTCACCTTCAATGGTCATCAGTGCGGTTTTACGGATGGCCGCCGGATTAACCAGACGCCCGCGGTGCATGAAGCAGCCTCTCGCCAGGTGGAATTCCTGGAACACACGCTGAATCGTATCCAGATAATAGGCATCCGGCAGATCCATTACCGCCAGATATTCATCGTAGAACTCCCGGTGCCGGGCCACTTCTTTCGCATCGTCATCGCGAATAGAGCGGAAAAGCCCGCGATAGGCATCCACATGCCGGTCAAAATTCATATTAATAAAGCCGGTCAGTTGCAAAAAGCCCGGATAGACCTTGCGCATGGTGCCCGGATAAGGAGCGGGTACCGTATGGATCAGATTCCGTTTGAACCATGACAGCTTGTGCTTGCTGGCCAGCTCACAGGGCTCGGTCGGGGCCACACGCCCGTCCACCGGACCGCTCATCAGCGACACTGAGCGCGGTGCCGACGGATGATCGTCCTCTGCCATAAGCGCAGTGGCTGCCAGTACCGGCACAACCGGCTGGCACACCGCCAGAACATGGGTATCGGGACCAAGATGATCAATGAAATCAATAACGTAATCTATATAGTCGTCAAGGCCGAAGTTGCCTTCTGTAACCGGCACCTTACAGGCGTCACGCCAGTCAGTTATGTACACATCGTGAGCCGGCAGCATGGCTTCCACGGTACCCCGCAGCAACGATGCAAAATGGCCGGATAACGGTGCCACAATCAATAGCCTGGGATCATCCGGGCGATCGACGTTGCGCTGGAAGTGTTTGAGCTGGCAGAAAGGTTTGCGTTTGACGATGGTTTCTTTGACGGCCACTGTCTCGCCGTCACAGACAGTGGAATCAAGATTGAATGCAGGTTTGGGATATCGCTTGGTCAGATCCCTGAAGACACTGAGTGCAGACGCAATACTGCGTGTCCCGGGTACCCGGGACCAGGGATTAAGCTGATGTTTTAGCAACGAGCTTTGCGCCCCGGCGAGCATACGCGCAGGCGTCAGAGCGACGCGGCTCAATTCATGGCTGTAGTACATCATGGGCATTGTCCTGTTGAAGTTCTTTGGTTCTGCCGTTGGTAACTTCTCCCGTCCAATGGAGCCTGGCATCAAGCTTGGTGGTGGCGTTTCACCCGCCAGACCATAGCATACGCCTGTTTTAAGATATCTGCCTACTACCCCTGCTCGAACTCCCGAACCAGCTCGTGAAGAAAATAGAGGCCAGCGGAGCTCAGAAAGCAGCGACCGGCACCGGCGCGAAACATCAGATTGCGTTTATCCAGGTAATCCAGGGCTTCGGGAAACCCTTTTTCAAAGCGTGCCGCCCTGAGGATTTCCTGATACTCCTCATCGCCCTCTAGAGCCGCATGGTCTTGCTCATTCAACCCGGCATCCGGCCGGCCAAGGTAATCCAGATCCCGACCGCTACGCGCGAAATAACGCCCGATCAGCAGCAGGATCACCTGCACCCGGAAGGCATTTTCATCGTGCTCTTCGCTCTCGTCGTCACTGCTTTCCTTGAGAAAGAAAAACGCACCGGTCTCGTTGAACACCAGCTCGCTGCCCAGGTGCTCATAGAAGGTCCGGAAGTGGGACAGATGGTTGTACAGGAGATTGTAATGCGGGTTGGCGCGCAGCTCGGAGCGGTTGCTGTCCCACACATCCCGCACAATCACCCGGCCGGACTGGAATTCCCGGTAGATCGCGGCACTGTGGGCGGGCAGGATCTCTTCGAATTCAGGCATGCTGTTGCTCTTCCTGGTTAATCGAGGCATCGGTTTCCAGCCGACGCCTGCGGTAGACAAACTGTTCGCTGTCGGATGACTGATCCAGAATTCGGAAACGGTTGGTGGTAACCACCTGCAGGCCCTCCGGCGGCGAGTTGACCAGCCGGTTCAGGGCGGCCAGCAAATCCGGGAAGCGGTAGCCGGGAATAAAGCCGTCCAGGCGGCCGTGCAGCTCCCGCACCAGGTCCGTGGTCGGCCGCAGTTCCAGAGTTTCCAGCCATTGATACAACTGGTTGATACGCTGGACATCAATGCGGGTGTGGCGGCCGCTGCCGTCCACTTCCTGCAGAACCGGCACCTCGGCTTTGCGGCGAAGATCGCTCAGCCGCAGGTCCAGTTCGCTGAACAACAACTGGTAGTAGCTGGATGAGTTACCGAAGGCGTAGTGTTTCGGGCGCTGCTGGGCCCGCAGCCCGATCAGGAAACCGGTGCTGCGGGCAAAGTCCCCGCCCTCCAGCCACTTTCGTTTCAGGCTGAGGGTCTCGGTTTCGCCCTTGAGTTCCTGCAGTTTGCCGTAGAAATGCTCCATGGCGTTGTACTGGACCATGCCCTGACGGGTCTTGCGCAGGAAATGCTCCACCTCCTGGGCCACCGCCTGTATGGGTTTGTACAGGGCGTTGAGACTGATGGAGGAACGGAACAACTGGTCCGCCAGGCTGTGGTCGCCGGCACTTTCCAGCAGCCGAACCATGGCTTCCAGGGTCTCGAACAGGTTGCTGCCATCGGGCAGCCGCGTGTCCGGGTTCAGGAACACCAGGGTTGGTTTGATGTGGCGCTCATACAGGGTAACGATCTGCTCGAACAGGTTCTGGCGGAACTCCAGGTATTTCTCCGGTGCCCGGCTGGCATCGCCGGACAGATCCGCCAACTGTGCACTGATCGTCTGCATGCGCAACACATTCTGGCGCAGCAGCCCAATAAGCTGGCTGACCCGCTCGTTCAGGTCGTCCCGCAGTTCTGTATAGTCCGGGTCCGCATCGCTGAAGCTACTGGTTTCCAGGCGATTGCGCACGTCCCGCAGGGTCACCAGGTGGCCTCTCAGGCGGGCATCGGTCAGCTCCTGGTACAGCGACGCGTTGCAGGCCCGCATCAGGTTGATCAGAGCATCCTGGAACACCAACCGCCGTTCACCCTCGGCCTTGATAATATCGATCACCAGGCCGCTGCGGAACAGATTGTCGGTGTTCAAAGCAAGCCGCACCCTTTCCCGGTCGGCCCTGCCGAGGGTGCGGGTATAGTCCATTACCTCGGCCACCAGATCACTTTCGCGAATGTAGCGGGCTTCGTTCCGGTCCATCTTCTCGATCATCCGGAACAGTATCTTCGGGTGCTCCAACAGCAGCCGGGTGGTGTCCAGGGTGCTGAAGCGTTTACTCATCCACCGGCTCCAGCAAACTGTTCTGGGTCTGGTCGGCCCAGTGGCTCAGGGGCTCGCCGTTGGTGAAACCCTCGGCGCCGCCCCAGAACACGAGGGTGCGCTGCGGGCTGTAGGGCCGTGCTGTGCGCATCTGCCCTACTTCCAGGTGCCTGCCGATCAGGTAAATCACTTCCGCGCTGGCGCTGTGGGTGGCGGCGGAGAACAGGTTGAAACCCTGCTTGCGCAATCGCTCCAGCAGCGATGGCATCTGGCTGATGTCCACGCTGGCCAGTTCGTCCAGCACCATGGGGAACGACAGCTGCACACCCGGATACAGCACCCGTTTCAGCAGCCGGTAGACCAGCTCCAGATTGATGAGTGCCGTGGTGGAGGTGGACTGTCCCTTTTTGTCCAGGTTGGTCGCGTTTTCCTTGCGGGTGCGGTAGGAAATGCCGGTGATGACCCTGTCCATGGTCAGTCGCTTGCTGCCGCCCTGCTCTCCGAAAAAGTCCGCTACAAACACCCGCAAACGGTCATAGAAGGCGTCCGACTGCAGCTGGTTGCCATAAGGGTCGATGTTATTGGCTTCTTCCACCAGATTGCGGAATTTCGGGTCGGTGTGGATATCCACCCGGATTTCCACCAGATCGTTGATGCGCACGCCATCCAGCTCGCGATTGAGCTGCGCTTCAAAACGGGCAATGTGCTCGTGATTGGATTTCAAAGCCTGCCGGTAGCTGGCCACGGTTTCGTTGTGAATACCAACCTGTTGCTCCAGCACACTCCAGCGCTCCGCCATACCGGCAAACAGATCCGACAGGCTTTTGAAGGTCTCGCGGATAACCGACGAGGCCTGGCTGTCTTTCTGCAACTCGCCTTCGGCATCTTCATGAATGCCCAGATAGACGAACTGACGCAGGTGGTCGAGGATACTGCGACGGCGCTCTTCCAGGTCGTCCAGCTGCGTTTGCAGATCGTCAAACGCCGCAACAGACACCTGCTCGACATCCAGCGGCTGCTCCGCTTCCACGGTTTTCAGGTACGGGAACCGGTGCTCCACGGTTCCCACGCTGCGGCTGAGGCCGGCCAATTCCCGTTCCCGCTCTTCGATACGCTCTTTCTCGGCCCTGGCTTTGGCGGCTTTCTGCTGCACGGCATCCTGTTTTTCATGATCTAACCGGGCGTGTTCTTCCAGTCTGGCGAGCTGTTCCTCAGCCGCCTGCTTTTCCTCGGTGGCGTCCCGCAGGGTGGCCGCGGCCGCCGGGTAACGGCTCAGGGTATCCAGGTCTTTCTCAATAGCGCGGATTTCCTTTTCCGTGCGCTCGATCAGCCGGGGCCGGTCATGTTCCTGGTTGGCGGTGTCCGCCAATTCCGAATGCTCCTTTTCCAGCCCATGCAGCTCGCCTTCCATATGCCGGCGCTGCTCGGCGAAGTCAGTCTGCCGGGCCGGCTGGGCCTCGTATTCGGCGTCGAACCAGTCGAAGCCCTTATCATTGGGCACAAACAGCCGGGCAAAGGCTTCGATGGCGGCCTTGCTGTCGGCATCCAGATCCTGGCCCGGACTGGCCATGACCAAACGGGCATCCACGGCCCGCAGTGGCGCAGTGGTGGCCTCACTCAGCTGGTTCTGCAACTGCCATTGTTGCTTGCTTTCACGCTCCTTGAGGGTTTCGAGTTTTCGCTCCAGCTCCTGCTTTTTGCGCTGGATCTGCTCCAGCCGGATCTCCGCCTGAGCGGCACTCTTCAATGCGGCCAGATGCCCTTTCTTGCTGTCGAGTTCCTCTTTCTGGATGTCCTCGATTTCCTGCAGGGTATTGTCACCGTATTGGGAAAGCAGCAGTTCCCCATCTTTCTGATTTTGCTCCGCCTGTTTGATGCGACGCTCAGCGGAACGAATCTCGCCTTTCAGGCCGCTGGCGTCCTGCTCCAGTTTTTTAAGGGCCTGCAGCACATGGCGCAGGGTGTCGTTCTGTTCATTGAACGCCTCCACCGCGGCTTTGCGCCTGGCGCCAATGTCCTGCAAGGCATTGGTAACCCCATCCCGAAACGCGGCAAAGTCGTGCTGGCTGCGAAGCAGGGTCTGGTAGGCCTGGTAATCCCTTTGCAGCTTTTCAAACCGGGCGCGTTCTTTCTCGATCTGGTTCAGCTGGGTTTGTTGCAGCTTTAACTGTTCGTGCCGGTTGAGGAAGTCGTCGATATTGAAATCGAAGGCATCATCAGCAAACTTCTTGTCCGCCTCGATGATGCTGGCCACCGCATTGGCCATGGACTGATCGTCCGCCTTCATTTCGAACAACAGCAGGATCAGCGTGCGCAGCGACTGCACCCGGCGCTCGTCGGACTCACCCAGGGGCAGCACCGAATAGCGCACCGCATCGGCGTTCATCAGTTCGCTGCTGTACAGCATCTGTTTGAGCCTGGCCGGATCATTCACCAGCCGGGTTTCTTTGGATAGCTTTTTCAGGGACTCCGACAAGCGGCTGAACGACAGCTCCGGCACCGCCTGCCCGATACCGTCTTCATCATCGCCGTTCCAGAACAGGGGCCGCAGTTGGTCATAACCTACCGGCACAAAGGCGCGGCCATAGCTGAGCTGGCTGGCGCTGTCCCGGTACAGAATCTGGCAATGCACCCCGGCCGGGTTCTCGGCTTCCATGATCAGGAAACTGAACTGGCTGGGAAAGTAATGCTGGTAGCTTTCCTCGTTGGTGTAAAAACTGCCGGCGCTGGCATTGCGGAAGGCGAATTTCTTGCGGCTGTTCTTGAAGTTGTTCTCTGGCAACAGGAACAGACGCAGCGAATTCAAAAGACTGGATTTGCCCAGGTTCCCCGGCCCCAGAATCAGCCCGTGGTTATCCACCGGAATTTCCACGTAACAGAAGCCGGCGGAATCCACCAGCACCAGCCGGCGAATGCCAAAGGTGAAATTGCCTGGGCTCCCCTGGGAGTCACTCATCCAGAATCATCTCCTGTTCCATGAATTTGCCGGTTGATCGAAACGCTTCTGCCAGGGCCACAAAGCTAAGCCCCTCCGCCAGTGATACAGCTCTTGTAAACCGCTCGGTGCTGTCCGGTATCTTGCAGAACCGCCTCAGCCACGGTTGCCAGTCGCGCGGCTGCACAAACGTCGCTTTGTCACCTAGAAAGGCAGCCATCGTCGAGAACATTTGCAGACCACCCGCATCATAATCGAATGCGCAGACTACGTCTTCGTAGCCGGTCAACCAGTCGAGAATCGCGCCCCGGGCAACCCGGTTGCCACCGCCCAACACCACGTCACAGTTTACCAGCTCCAGACGTTTTCCCAGTGTTTCACCGGCAAAGTCCAGCATCTGTGGGTACTGGTAGAAATTGCGCTCGTTCTCCACCACCAGAGCGCACCGGGCCCTTTGAAAGCCCATATCGACAGACTCGTTCCCGATGACCGCCACATCCGGCCGTCTGGACGCCAACCCCTGATGGTAAACCAGAACAAAGCTGACCTCGGTGCCGTGGCGGTGGGAATTGCCCTTCTTCGCGGCGTCTACCCGGCTTACCGGTGCCTGCACTATATTCTGCAGTTCCGCGAACGCGGTTTCATCCAGGACCGTGACCACCCATCGATTGGTTTGGACTTTCTCCGTGGCAAACAGATCTCTGTGGCGGCGGCGAAACTGATCAGGAAGCTTCTTCAAAAAGGCTTCATAATTGATGGGCAGGCCACGCAGGATTTTCTCGAGGTAGTCGTTCAAAGGCTCACCATAGTTACTCTGGCACTGCTTTTTCGATAGTGTATACAGCCACGAGTGTAACTCATCCACACCGATCAAAAGAGTCAGAATGGTTCTCGAAGTCACCCTCACGACGGTTTTTATTGCGGCGCTCATAACCGCCCTGACGACAGGTTTGGGTGCGCTGCCACTGGCTATTAACAAGAAAGTCGACCAGAAATGGCTCAGCGTCGGCGCTGCTATCGCTGCCGGCCTGATGCTTGCAGCCAGCCACAGCCTGATAGAAGAAGGCCTGGCCAAACAGGACTGGCTCACGCTCGCTGGCATGGTTTCTGGCCTGGTGCTGGTCTACTTCGCCTACCGCTGGATTGAGAGCCAGGGAGCACCCGATGTCAGTGCGTTACAGGGTGCGGATGCAAAAAAGCACTGCTGATCGTGGGCGTGATGACAGCACACTCCTTCGCAGAGGGCATTGGTGTTGGCGTTTCCTACGGTGGCAGCCAGGATCTTGGTGTTTTTATTACCGCAGCCACTGATGGCCATTCCGGCTTACCTGTTCGTAAGCACCTTCAAACCGGTGCTTCCTTTCGGCCTGTGTCTGGCCGCCGGCGCCATGATCTGGATGGTCTTTGCCGAGCTTCTGCCGGATGCCAACAAGAAGCTTGAGCCGGCTTCCGTGGGTGTTGTTATTGTAATGGCGTTTCTGGGAATGATGGTCTTCCAGTTAGCCATTCGCTGGAAGAAAGACCGGATCGCCAAGCCCGGCCTGTGCACAGAAAACTTCATCATTTTCTGAACTATTGAAGGCATATCCATGAAACAAAGAAATATTCCCGGAAACGTTAACGCATCCTCGGTATTCGTTTCGTTTGATCCGCAAGTTAGCCGATTAACCTGGGAACCACTCGGTGACCGAATCATGGGTGGCCAATCTGATGGCAGCGTTGTCTGCTCAGATGAAGGAATTGGCGACTTTCAAGGCACAGTACGGATGGACAACGGCGGCGGCTTCGCCTCTTTCAAAGCGGATTTGCCGGAACCTTTCGATGCATCTGATTGCACCGGCATCGAACTACTGGCCCGGGGCGACGGCAAAACCTACAAGATCGGCGTTCGTAACAGCACCGATCGGCGCAGCATTGTCTACCAGCATGCGTTCACACCGGATACAGAAGGCTGGAGCCGCATACGGCTTCCCTTCAGCGATTTCGTTCCTACCTGGCGCGGCAAGACAGTGGCCGATGCGGGGCCTCTGGACACCCGGAACCTGGCGTCCGTGAGCCTGTTTGTCTCCGGGCGACAGGCTGGCGCGTTTGAGCTCAGGATGCAGGACTGGTTTTTTTATTAATAGCTGCCTGGCTTACTGGCGAAATGCCGAGAATTCCTCGGTAGTCGCCGCCCCGTCCATCGTTTTCTAGGAAACTCTGGTAAGCTCTGCTTTAGAGTCCCACAGCAGAACCGCAAATATGCAAACAAGAACACCAGAGCGTACCGAAATAGCAGAGCTTCGCGACCAGTTGGGGCGGTTTCCTCGCATCCGCTTCGCTGTTCTGTTCGGCTCTATGGCAAGCGCTACCGAACGCCCGGACAGTGACATTGATGTGGCCGTGCAGGCCGATAAGCGGCTAACCGCTGATGAACGCATTGCTATCACCGAGGCGCTTGCACTGGCCTTCAATCGGCCCGTCGACTTGATTGACCTGCGCACTGCCGGCCAACCGCTCTTGGACCAGATTGTCTCCAACGGCATTCAGGTGCTGGGCCCCAGACGTTACTGGGGTGAGCTGATATTTCGTAACATCATGGAAAACGAAGATTTTGTACCCTACCAGAAACGCATACTTGAAGGGCGACGCCAGGCATGGATGAACAACTCGTAGCACAAAAACTGGAATCCCTCAGGCGCTGTATCCAACGAGTGGAGACCAAGTTACCGGGGATCTTTCAGCGCTTTTTGAAGATGTAGATGCTCAGGATATCATCTCACTGAACCTGACACGGGCCGTGCAGATGTGCGTGAATATCGCTTCTCACTGGCTGGCCGAACATGGCGAGGCAACGTCACCCAAAACCATGGGGCAAACGTTTGAAGCATTGGCAACATCCGGCATCATCGATCATGGTCTCGCTGAGCGTATGAGAAAATCCGTCGGCTTCCGGAACGTGATGGTTCAGAACTATGACGAGGTGAGTTGGGAAATTGTTTTCTCCATCTGCAAGTTCCATTTGAATGACTTCAAGGAATTTGCGCGGGTTTTTTCTGACATGTTTGAGTGAAGTGGACCGGCAAGCTTGACGTTTGAACTGTTGCATTTTTTGCAACAACTGCCTCGTAATCTAGCTTCCTGACTTTTCAGTTCCATAGGCTTCACTGCCCCTTCCCTTTTAGCAGGTCTGATCTCAAACCAAAGGACATCCACTATGGCAAAACTAGCCCTGATAACCGGTGCCAGCGCCGGAATTGGCTTTGAAGCCTGCGCCCTCTTTGCCCGGCAAGGCTATAGGGTGATCGCCCTGTCCCGACAGCCGAGTGGCGTTGAGTCCGCGGCTCGGGAGCTGGCGCTGGATCTTGAATCCTTTGAACAGATTGAGGAGCTTGCGGGCGCGCTGGACAACGAAATCGCAAGCGCGGAGCGGGTTATTCTGGTCAACAACTCCGGTTACGGGCAATTCGGCGCGCTTCGCGACCTGTCCGAATCCATGTGGCAAAAGCAATTCAGCACCCACGTATTCGGCCCCATCAAGCTGGCTGCTGTCTGCCTGAGCCTCTGCGAACAACACGGGATACCGTTACGAGTCATTGCCGTGAGTTCTGTCTTATCCATTGCGCCCCAGCAAATGAAAGGCGCGTATTGTGCCGCCAAATCCGCGATGAACACGGCCCACGAAAGCTTCTGGTTTGATGAACAGGGCAGCAAAAGCCTGGAAAGTGTCTCGCTGGTGCTTCCGGGGCCCGTGAAGACCCGGTTCAGAGAACATGCCCTGGCGGCTTTGCAGCCCGTGCTTGGCCGGGCGAGCGCCGTACACCGGGAAAAGTACAAAGCAATGGAAGCAGCGCTCGCGCCAGGCGCCAGAATAAAGCCCTTCACAGCCAGTTCGTCGGACGTCGCTAAAAAGATTTACCGAGCTGCGGAGGCGACACGACCCAAGCCACGATATCTAGTTACACCACAGACCTACGTCGCCGAATTTATCACCCGGTTTATTCCCCGCTCGATCCAGAGAATCATCTTGAGTTAAGACGGGCCTTTTTCACCCGCCGGGCCCGGCTCAGTTCATCTTTCACGAAGGCCCCGACGGCCTTGAGGATACCCAGATCCGGATCGGCTGCCTCGCCATCCGCCAGCCGGAAAATCTGCTGGTAGTACCAGGCCTGGCCGCCCAGCACGTTTATGACTTTAAGTGGCATCAGCGGACTGGCCGGCGAGAAGAATCCCCGCTGGGCAAGCTTGACGTGATCCTCGTGGCAGACGGTCTTTTCAATACGCCCTTCAAGCAGATCCCTGGGCGTATCCGGATCCGTACAAAGCGGACGGCCAAGGCCAATCACATCGGTTTCGCCACTGGTCACCACTTCTTCCATAAAATCCCGTGTGCGGAACCCGCCGGTGACCATCAGCGGGCAGTCGCACACCTCGCGAATCGTCTGGGCGTAATCCAGAAAATAAGCCTCCCGCTTGCGGGTGCTTTCCCGCATAGCAGGCCCATCGCTTGCGGTTTCGGCATCACCACTGTACCCGAGCAGCCGCGGCTGTTCGTAGGTGCCGCCGGACACCTCCAGCAGGTCAATACCCTCCTCATTGAGCCAGCGCACCACGGTCACAGACTCATCGAGCGTAAACCCGCCCTTGCGGAAATCGTCGGAATTCAGCTTCACCGCCACCGGAAACTCCGGCCCCACAGCGGCGCGAGTCGCCCGCACCACCTCGAGCAGGAAACGGGCGCGATTTTCCAGCACCCCACCCCAGCGATCCGTGCGCTGGTTGGTGACCGGCGACAGAAACGAAGACAACAGATACCCATGAGCCCCATGCACCTGAACACCAGTAAACCCCGCCTCCTTGGCAACCCGGGCCACGTTGGCAAAGCGTTGGATAAAATCGAGGATCTCCGGCTCCGTGAGCGCCCGTGGGCGGGCATAGTTGCCCATCAGCGATAGCTGCACCGCCGAAGGGCCCATGGGGCGCGTGGTCACGTAACGCGGTGATTGCCGACCGGCATGGGAAATCTGCATCCACAAATGGTTGCCGTTGCGGGTGCCCGCTTCGGCCCAGGCACGCAACTGCGCCATACCCTCCGGCTCGCCCTTCACTTCTGTTAAATCTGGCGCCGGATCAATCGCGACGTTACCCGGCCGCTCCAGCACCCGGTGATCAATCATCACGTTGCCGGTAATCAGCAACCCTGCTCCGCCATCGGACCAGCGCCGATACAGGGTTTCATGGCGGTGGGTGGCGTGCAGCTGGTCGTCTGCGAGCCCCTCGGTCATGGCGGCCTTGGCAATGCGGTTGGGCAGGACTGCTCCGCAGGGGAGTTTCAGGAGTTGGGCGAGGGGCGATTGGGGCATGGCTTTATCCTGATGTTTTTGAGTGTGGGAATTTCTGGGTTAAAAAATCACGCCAAACATGAGCGAAAATGCCTACGCCTGCGCGGCTTGTCACTGGCCATCACCTTGCCGTATTGTTTGCCGCTGACAGCGAAAATTTAAACACACCCCGCAATTAAAGGAATTGTCTTTATGTCACTGGAAAAACACGATCTGATTCATGAATTCCCAGCCTCAAAAGAAGCTATTCATCACCTGAAAACCACCAACAATCATTTCGCGAAATTGTTTGAAGAGTACCATGAGGTAGATCATTCAGTTCACCATTTCGAAGGTGGTGCAGAGAACACCTCTGACGAGCATCTGGAGGATCTCAAGAAACAGCGCCTCAATCTGAAAGACCAGCTTTCTGGCATGATTCGCGAGTATGAGTCCGCGTCTGAAAAATAGAAATAACCCGGCAACGATTCCCCGGGGCTCGGGCGGAAGCTCTCAGCTCGCGCCGGGGCTCTGCCCCTTTCCGCAAACATTCCTAAAAAGAATCTAAACCGCGATTTACCGCATCAACAGCGCCGGCCATCACCACCCGCACTGGATCAAGCCGCTGATACAAAGCATCAATGAGCGCATACATGCCACCGGCAATTCGCATTGAAGGTGGCGAGTTGACGTACCCGGCCGTTCGCTGAGGGGGCTCGATTGGATGAACGTTCCAGAAGCATCTCGCCCGTTTCAAATTGCTCAAAGGTCTCTAACCCGAGCGCATCCACCAACTGTGCCATATCGGTCTGGAATGCAGGCCAGAACCAGGCGGGACCCAGATCGAAGCCTTCACCCGACACATCAAATTTACCCTCAGAGTGAATCGTAGACGCAATACGCCCACCAAGGACGTCCCTCGCCTCCAGAACGACATAGTCTTTGATGCCTTTTTTCTCAAGGACATAAGCGGCATATGAACCCGCCAGGCCGGCGCCCACAATGGCGACGCGCACGTTTTGCATTAATAAACTTCCTGTGGTGATCGTGATGCTTCGGTGAGTAGCCTGATACGCGCTATCACTGCAAATTGTCTATTGGGATCAACACTTCATTTCGCCTCAAAAACCAGGGCATGAACGGTGCGTTATAACGCGCCCAGACTGGCATGCCCTGAATAGTGAAGCCCTTTTTGTTGATCCATTCCTCCAACCTCGACTTGTTCTTTTGATAGCCTGATTTGCTCCAGAACCCGGAGTACTCGATGACTGCCATAGTCCGCTCTGGCACCTGACGTATGGTGATCCTCTCGTCCCTGGGTTTCGGAGTGGTCTGTATCGTAAATGATCCCGGCATCATAAAACTGACCACCCATTTCCCGTCGACCTGCGTCTGGCCTACCGGTGCCGTCATGTCGATTTCCTGACCCTCAGCCACCTGGCCAACAGGCGCGGTCATGGCGATTTCCTGCTGGGATTGGTTATTGCCGGAAATGTATTTAAACAAGCGACCAAAAGCTTCGCTGCCCGCTTCTTCAAATTCTGTGTCTACGACCGTCTCTGCCACAATCTGCGGCTCATAATGACGTACTTCCAGATTCTCCTCCTTCAGGAGTACTGTGTGTTCCGCTTCTTCTGTTGCCATGGTGGTTGCCGATAAGAACATTGAGCAAATGGAGATTAAGAGCGCTGCCTGTAGTCTAAGCATAATGTTTCCTTTCATTTTTACCTTAAAGCCCGAAAAGCTCGATATCGCCCATTTAATTTACACGCCCAACCATTCTGCCAGCTGAAGATTGGTCTTCAGTCTCAATCGCTGCTGGAGCATCCCCTCAAAAACGCCTTCCACGGTTCGTTCCTGCCCCAGCAATGGTAGCGAGGCCTCAGCCTCTGAGAAGAACTGCTCCTCACGAGAAGTGCCCACGAGGGCTTGTTCCCACCAGCTCACTACTCGAGGGTGCGCCTCTTTGAGCAGCAAATCCCCGGGCAGCTTTTCGGACTTCGAAGCATTCGCCGTATGAGTCGCTGGCATCAGATTCCAGAGATCGTTGTTGTTCCAACGCGACCAGGGAAAACAGTGGTCGACGTCAAACCGCTTCGCTTTGAGGCTCTGTGCTGTCCATACGCACTCGACTTTGCCGGTCTGCAACTGCTGTTGAACCAGTTGACGGACAGCTGACGTATCTCGCCGACCTTCAACCCACTGTAAACCACGATGATAGACATCCATGGAATAGCGAAGATCCCAGCTGCCCATCAAATCAATCCATTCATTAATAATCGCAGGCTCAATCCAGCACGCATAGCGACTGAATGTATCCCAGAGAAATGAAGGAACACGGAAGGTACCGAACCGGGAAAGCGTTACTTTGTCCAAACGCACGGGTGCCTTCTTGATGGTCATCCTGGCCGAACCGCCCTCGAAGATCGGACGGTTACTGCCAGGCCAGGTCGTGAAATGTGCGGGGTTCTTGAGAATGGTCGAGCAAGCATCCCGGATAGCGCGCAGGACTACCGGTGCAACATCCGCCGACAGCGACATTCCGACTCTGAAATCCAGAGGCGTGAAACCCTGCAGCTTGAAGAAATCCTCTGTGGCAAAGCCATAGCCACGGCTACCTGGCGCTTGCCTCAGTTGATGCCGGAGAACCAGAGGGTGATAAAGCATAATCCAGAACAGCCCGACCGCACCAAGCGGAATATCCACCCAGTCATCGGTGCGCTTAAGCGCCAGGCCGGGCGCACCGTCAGCAATCCGGACAAGGGTTCGCAGCAAACCCAACTTGTAAGTCGAGGACTTATTATCATTAACGATGATGTGGCGGACTGTCGGAAGTGCGCCTGTGCCATCGTCCGCCAATCGAAAAGCCAGAGTCTCCCAGGAAACTTCGTCTCTCTGGAGCTCATCCTTCTTGCGCCCGACCGGCAAAGGAAGCGGAATCAGCGCCCGGCGTTTGGCAAAACCCTCCAGCTCTTCCCTACTGACATCGTAAAAAAGCCGTTCGCCATCACCAGGCCCATGCCGAAGCGTAATCACCAGCATCCCACCGGGTGCCAAAAGCTCAGTCAGAAACCGAAAAGCACGTTCACGATCAGATGGTGGGATATGCATCCAGACAGCGGAAACAAGAATAAGATCGAAGCGATAGCTCAGCTTTCGGATCTTACCAAGATCGGGCAATTGATCGTCTATCCAGTGAATACTCTGATTGCGAGTAGCGCCTTGCCCCAACTCTCGTAAGCCCGCTGCGGGCTCTACGGCGACAACATCCCAACCCCGCACTGCAAGGGCACTGGAATCGCGACCGCTGCCTGCGCCGACATCCAGAGCAAGGCCTGATTTATCGCCGAGGAAGGAGAGCCAGTCTTGATGAACCTGGTCGAAGGCAAGCGACTGGTACTGGTCATAGAAAGCTTTAGCCTTCTGGCTGTATACGTCAGTCACGAATATCTATTCCGCCAAGGGATAAGAGGCATCAACTCAAAGAGCTCCTGAATTGTCGATCAGCTTATCAAGGAAACCGCACTCGAATGAAACTCTAGCCTGAATTCAGCCTCCGGAGCAGATGCCAAACGATACAAAGACCTATCGCTTCAAATCTAAAATTCGGGCGCCGCCTCCCCTCCTCGCAATCCTCGAACATGCGGTTTAGAGTGAAGATCATCAATCATGAATTCATTTCAGCAGTTCGGAGTCCATTTGTGAGCAGGTTTTGTGATAACAAGGATTCAGAAGCGATTTTGAAAGCGTCTGAAATATGGAAAAAAGACTCACTTCTTAAAGGCGAATCTGTATTTGGTTTTGGCAAAATTTGGACCCCGGAAAATATCGAACAGCTAATAACTCACTACGTAGACAACCTCGACTACGGTAGTGGTAACTTCCTCGAGAAGCTAGAAAAGCAACTTGAGCCAACCAGCGACGATGCGAAAATTCTTTGCGCCGAAATCTTGTGGGTGATGCTGTTGTGTCCCACAACATTGGCCCGGCTAAAAAGCGCGACAACGTAGAGATTATTCTATCCTGGGCAGGCAAATCATTACCGGAAAACCCCTCCGTTATTGGCGAAGAAGCTCTAACAGGCATTGGCAGTGGAGGCACAGCATAAAGCCACCTGCGTTGGAAGGAGCTCGTTTACGCTGTTCTTTTGTTTAAAAAGTTTTTGGCGGAGGATCAAAATAGACGTCTAGAGCTGCTATCCAACGGAGAAGCCTTTGCAAGCTTCTGCGAGCAGATCCCAGAAAATGACAAACGACAGTTTCGCCATATGATTCTGTTTCTGTTATTCACTGATTCTCACCGCGAGAGAATTTTTGGCAACAGCGACCGATTCAAAATACTGCAGAATTTTGGGCTCATCGAACAAAAAGACGCACGGAAGATGTCAGCGCTTCAAGTTGACCAAAAATTAGCCGAAATTCGAGAGGAGCAGCAGGCACATTACCCAGACACGGAACTTGACTGGTATGTCCCACCGCTTAAAGCCCTGTGGCAAAACACCACGAATTCTGAGGCATCTACGGACCAAACAATCTATCCCACCTTGCTCACCTTTCTCGAGCAAGCTCATACGGACGATTTGAGAACGAAAGATTACCCCGGAAAACATGCAGGGCTAACGATGCGGGTAAGCTTTGGTGCAGGCAACCAAGCTCACGTTCCCTGGATCGCCCTGCTCGGTCCGGGCCAGCGCCCCATGAAAGGGATCAATCCCGTTTATCTGTATTTTCGCGCAGAAAAGATTTTAATTCTTGCCAAGGGCGTCAGTGCCGCAAATCCCCCTGCGATCAATTCGGCGGTCGGAGAAGAAACGCAGACAGTGGATGATTTTTTTCAAACCGAATACCACAAACCTGCCATCCGTTACGGTTACGGCGGTTCCTACGTGCATGCCGTTTATGATCTCTCAGAACCGCTTGATCAGGAACAAGTCGATTCAGACTTGGCCGAACTCATTGAAGAATACAACGAAGTTCTAGGATTAAATCAGCAGAACGAGCCGGAAAACGCGATAACTGAACCTTCGCCGGCGAGATATGACGCCGAACAAGAGAACGCCGAAACAGTGAGCACTGAGAGCGTAATGTCCGACGTGTTCATGAGTCGCGAGAGAATCGATCAGGTTTTAGCGTTGCTGCACCGCAAGAAAAACATCGTACTCCAAGGCCCACCAGGTGTCGGTAAATCCTTCATCGCAAAGCGATTCGCCTATGCACTGATGAAGGCGAAGGATCTCAACCGGATCGAAATGATCCAATTTCATCAATCCTATTCCTATGAAGACTTTGTTCAGGATTGAGTCGAGCGATCAAAATCCGATTCCCGAGAGCTCAACAATATCGCTTCGCATCAGTCCCCGCGTTGACAGAGCCTCAATCCGTTTAAACAGAATTTGCTCTCGTTCTGCATTTTGACTTTTGATTCTATCCACACGCTGGATGTCCCCAGTTTTTGGACACGGGACAAGCATTGCCGGCGGCAGGTGCCTGGCACCAATTCGATGCCCACAATTGGTTTTATTACCTAAAAGGTTGATCTATCCGCGCTCAAGAAACAGTCTCATCAGCGGAGTATTGATGTAAAAGTTGCTGCGACCGACTTTGGTTTTATCCAATAGACCGGTGTTTACCAGTTCGTCCAGGTATTTAGTGGCGGTGATGCGGCTGACGCCAAGATCATCCATCACAAATTCAATTTTGGTGTATGGGTGATTGAACAGGTTGTTCAGAAGCTCTTGCCGGTAAATCTTTGGGCATTCCTCGCGCATCCGGTGCTTGGTGTTTTGCATCAGTTCCCGAATGCGGCCAATCAGGTCGATGGTCTGCCTGGCGGTCTGGCTGATGCCTTCCAGCATGTAGACCAGCCAGGGCTCCCAGTTGCCGGTATCCCTTACCGCTTGCAGCTCCTCGTAGTAGCGGGCCTTAGTCTGAATAAGGTAGCGGCTCATATAGAGCACGGGCAGGTCGAGTAGATCATTGGCAACCAGGTACAGCATATTGATGATGCGCCCGGTTCTGCCGTTGCCATCGTAAAATGGGTGAATGCTTTCGAACTGGTGATGAATAATAGCCATCTTGACCAGTGGATCGGCATCACAGAGCTGGTCGTCGTTAATGTATGCCACCAGATTCTCCATCAGATCCGCGATTTTGGTCGCGGACTGCGGTGGCTCATACACTACTTCGCCGCTGGCCTGATTTTTAAGGGCCGTACCAGGCAACTTGCGCAGGCCAGCCCGGTTTTTTTCCAGGGTTTCCTGAATGATCAGAATATCATCCAGGCGAATCAGCCGGCTTTGGCGAACGCGCCGGAAACCGGCACGTAGAGCGGTGGCGTAATCCTGAACTTCTTTGGTGGCCGGGGATATGCTCGCCTCGTCTGCCACGGCGGCGCGATACAGGTCATCTTGAGTGGTGATGATGTTCTCAATTTCTGAACTGTGCCGGGCTTCCTGCAATGTCAGCGTGTTAATCAGGATTTCTTCATTGGGAATGGTAGAGGCCACGCCCTTCACCTCGGCCAGATAACGGTGTGCCTCGGCGGCTTTTTTCAGTACAGCGCGGGTTTCCCATTGTTCTATGGATTCGAGCGGTAAAGTTGGAAGCACTTGGTATCCTTTTCGGGGACCTAATGTATAGAAAACACTAAAATCTATACATATTGGGCGTCATATGCAAAGCAAAACCCGCTTTTCTTTGCATGTTGTGGGTTGCCGGTATAGCAAACAGCGGAATCTATGCACGTGCGCAAAACATTCCTTTACGCCGGGCTAAGACTACACGCTGCATACTTGAACTCCGGAATCTTCCCATACGGATCCAGCGCAGGGTTGGTGAGCAGGTTGGCAGCCGCCTCGGCAAAGGCGAAGGGTATGAACACCATGCCCTCGGGCATGGACTGATCGGCCCGCGCAGTAAGGGTGATGCTGCCACGCCGGGTGGCAACATGGATTGCATCCCCCGGTACGACGCCCAGGCGAGCCAGTTCCGCCGGTGCCAGATAGGCAGCGGCTTCGGGCTCCCGCTCATCCAGTACCCGGCTGCGACGAGTCATAGCGCCGGTGTGCCAGTGCTCGAGCAGTCGCCCGGTGGTCAACACCATGGGATAGGCCTCGTCCACCGGTTCGTCTGGCGGCAGCGGCCGGGTTGGCGAGAGTTTGGCCCGGCCCCCGGCGCGGGGGAATGCGTCGGAGAAGACCACGTCCTGGCCGGGTTCGTCGTCGGCCGAGCACGGGTAGGTTACCGAGCCTTCCCGTTCCAGGCGGGACCAGGAGATATGGTCGAGGGAATGCATGCCCTGTTTCATCTCAGCGAACACTTCCTCGGGGCCGGCGTAATCCCACCCCAGCCCGAAACGCCGGGCCATTTCCTGAATAATCCACCAGTCCGGCTTGGCCTCTCCCGGCGGCGCCAGCGCGGCGCAGCCCATCTGCACCTGCCGGTTGGTGTTGGTGACGGTGCCGTTCTTTTCAGACCAGGCCGTGGCCGGCAGAATCACGTCCGCAAACTGTGCGGTCTCCGTGACGAACAGGTCCTGCACCACCAGGTGCTCGAGGGCGCCAAGTGCAGCGCGGGCGTGGGTAAGATCCGGATCAGACATCGCGGGGTTTTCGCCGAGGATGTACATGCCCTTGATGGTGCCCGCTGTGATTGCGTCCATAATCTCCACAACGGTGAGCCCCGGCTCGGGGTCCAGTTCCGTGCCCCAGAGTTCTTCGAAGGCGGAACGAAGTTGTGTGTCTCCTACCGGCTGGTAGTCGGGCAGTACCATGGGAATCAGGCCGGCGTCCGAGGCGCCCTGAACATTGTTCTGACCACGCAGGGGATGCAGGCCAGTGCCGGGCCGGCCGGTATGGCCGCAGGTCAGGGCCATTGAGATCAGGCAGCGTGCGTTGTCGGTGCCGTGTACGTGCTGGGAAATGCCCATGCCCCAGAAGATCATCGCTTTATCGGCCCCGGCGTAGGCTCTGGCCACCTCGCGGATGGTGTCTGGTTCAACGCCGCAGGCGGGGCTCATGGCTTCCGGGGTCATATCCGCGACACTCGTGGCCAGTGCCTCGAAGCCTTCGGTGTGGGCATCAATGTAGGCCTGATCGTAGAGCCCTTCGCTGATGATCACATTGAGCATGGCATTGAAAAGCGACACGTCCCCGCCCGGTGAGAAACGCAAACTGCGCCAAGCATAAGAATCCAGGGCCTGGCCCCGGGGGTCGATGATGATCAGCTTGGTGCCGTTTCGTGCCGCCTGCTTGAAGTAGGTGGCGGCCACCGGATGGTTCACCGCGGGATTGCAGCCGGTAAGGATCACCACATCCGCCTGAAGTGCCTGCATGAAGGAGGCGGTCACCGCGCCCGAGCCCAGGCATTCCATCAACGCCGCCACGGAACTGGCGTGACAAAGCCGCGTGCAGTGGTCAACGTGGTTGGAGCCGAAACCGGTACGCACCAGTTTCTGGAACAGCCAGGCTTCTTCATTGGAGCACTTGGCACTGCCGAAGCCGGCCAGTGCACTCGGGCCTTGCTGGCTCTTGAGTTCCGTTAATCCCGTGGCCGCCAGATCCAGTGCCTCTTCCCAGCTTGCCTCACGAAAGTGGGTCAAAGGAGCCGCTGGGTCAAAGTCCGGGTCGAGGCCTTTGGGCACGCCCTCCCGGCGGATCAACGGCCGGGTAAGCCGTGCCGGGTGCGAGGGATAATCAAAACCGAAGCGGCCCTTCACGCAGAGCCGGCCCTGGTTTGAGGGACCATTCCTTCCTTCAACAAACAGGATACGCCCTTGCTGCCCGTTTTCCCCTTTCTCGGCGTCAGAAGGCTCGTCTTTCACGTGATAGGTCAACTGGCAGCCCACCCCGCAATAGGGGCAGACGGAATCCACGGTGCGATCGGCCACGGCGGAGTCTCCACGGCCTTCGGCATCGATCAGGGTGGCGGGCATCAGCGCCCCTGTCGGGCAGGCCTGCACACATTCGCCGCAGGCAACGCAGGTGCTGTCTCCCATGGGGTCATCAAAGTCGAAAACCACCTTGGACGCCGCGCCGCGGTGAGCCAGCCCGATCACGTCGTTGCCCTGCACCTCGCGGCAGGCGCGCTCGCACAGACCGCAGGTGATGCAGGCGTCCAGGTTGACGTTCATGGCCGAATGGGTGGCGTCCTGGCCCCTGGCGTGTGGCAGCACGTCCGACCGCGCTTCCACATGGTGAACCGTGGGTTCTTCGCGTTCTGAGCGGGCCGGGAGGCGCTGGCGCACGGTACTGGCATCAATGGCCAGTTGATCCGCCGTATGCCACAGGTGGCTGGACCTGTCCGGGTTGTTTTCACGTTCAGGCTGGTCGGCCAGCAACAATTCCAGTACCCCTCTGCGGGCCTCCCGGGCACGATCGGAGGCGGCACTGCGCACAACCATGCCGGGCGCTGCCGCGCGAATGCAGCTTGCCGCAAGCACCCGCTCACCTTCTACTTCCACCATGCAGGCCCGGCAATTGCCATCCGCCCGGTAACCCGGCGTGTCTTTAAAGCACAGGTGCGGGATGGTCTCACCGGCGCGCTTGGCCACCTGCCACAGGGTCTCGCCGGCATAGGCCTGAACTTCAACGTCATCCAGTGTCAGGGTGAAGCTTGTGTCGGGATTGCTCATGGCAGCCTCCCTACCCTTTGGCGATCAGGTTGTGGCTGGCCAGTTCGCTACGAAAATCCCGCAGCAGGCTCAGCACCGGATTGGGCGCGGCCTGGCCCAGGCCGCAGATGGAGGCATCCGCCATCACCCTGGCCAGTTGCTGGAGCGTTCCCTCATCCCAGGTATTGCGCTCCAGCAACGTCAGCATTTTTTCGGTGCCAACCCGGCAGGGGGTGCACTGCCCGCAGGATTCATCCGCGAAGAAACCCAGAAGGTTGGAAGCCGCATCCGCCAGGTTGTCCTGGTCCGACAGAACGATCACCGCGGCGGAGCCGATAAAACAGCCGTGTTCCTGCAGGGTGTCGAAGTCCAGGGGAATGTCGGCCTTGCTGGCGGGCAGTATGCCGCCGGAGGCCCCGCCAGGCAGATAGGCCAAAAGACGGTGCCCTTCAGCCATGCCGCCACAATATTCCACGATTAACTCATTGAGAGTGATCCCCGCCGGCGCAACATGCACCCCGGGCCGGGCGACCCGTCCGGAAACCGAAAAGCTGCGAAGCCCCTTACGACCATGCCGCCCCTGGCTGGCGAACCATTCGGCACCCTGGGCGTGGATGCGCGGGATCCAGTAAACCGTCTCGACGTTGTTGACCAGGGTGGGCTGGTCAAACAGACCTTTCTGGGCCACGAAAGGCGGGCGATGGCGTGGCTTGCCGGGTTTACCCTCCAGGGACTCGATCAGGGCTGATTCCTCGCCGCAGATGTAAGCGCCCGCGCCACGGCGCAAAATAACGAAGCCCGGCTCGACGATTTCGGCTGCCTCAAGCTCGGCAATGGCTTCGGTGAGCACTCGGTGCAGACCGGGGTATTCGTCCCGCAGATAAATGTAGAGGGCCTGCGCCTCGACTGCCCAGGCACTGACCAGAGCACCCTCCAGAAAAATATGGGGTTCGCGCTCCAGGTAATAACGGTCCTTGAAGGTACCCGGTTCGCCTTCGTCGGCGTTGATCACCGCGTAACGTGGCCCCGGCTCGGCCCGCACCGCCTGCCATTTGCGGAAGGTGGGGAATCCTGCGCCGCCCAGTCCCCGCAGGCCGGCGTCTTCGAGTTCTTTCGCCAGTGATTTAACGCTCACCCGGTCTTCACGGCATTCTGTCAGCAATTCATAACCGCCCGCCGTGTGGTAATCCGCCAGACGCTGCCATTGAATTTCCGCCGGCTGAACCTGCCCATGTTCTACCGCGTCACCCACATTGAACGCATTGGCATGGCACACATGATGATGTCCCACGGCCACCACCGGCGCCATGTCGCAGCGACCCATACAGGGCGCGCGCAGTACCCGAACCCGGGCGGGATCAGCCCCGTCAACCAAATCCTGATGCAGCGCCTCCGCCCCGACCAGCTGGCAGGAGAGTAAGTCACACACCCGCAGGGTTATTTCAGGCGGCGGCGCCTGTTCATCGTGAATAACATCGAAGTGGGCATAAAAGGTCGCCGTTTCATAAACGGCCGCCATGGGCAGATTCATGAAACCAGCCAGGGCCCGGAGCCGGGGCATGGAGAGGTAACCGTAAGTGTCCTGCAGTGCATGCAGGTGTTCGATCAGACGATCGCGATGGCGCAAGGACGATTCGCTACGTTCGTCGCCGATCAGATCCCGCAGCTCCGACAGTAAAGCCGGCTCGAGTTGCCGGCCCCGAAGCGCTGAGCGCCGGCGTTTGACCATCTTGTCGTCTGTGCTCATTGTTATTGTCCAGGCCTCAAGGTACCAAAGGCAGCCTGGCTGGCTGGCCTGACTACTTGGCATTCATTGAAGCACATCCGGCTGGATTGCCGCCAGCAGCCTGTCGGACTTGCGCCGGGGAACGTCGTTTTTGGTTGGACGGTTTATTTATGAGCGAGATGTATTCAAAAATTCTCCAGGCTCCCTGATTGCCAGGAAACTCCCAACCGGAGTACACTAATTGTGTACACAAATAGAGTGAAAATCATGCAAACGATCAATGTCCGTGAAACACGGGAAAGGCTCTCAAATCTTTTGGACGCTGTGGCCGCCGGAGAAGAAGTCGTGATTCTTCGCCACGGCAAACCTGCCGCACGCCTGACCGGCGCCCTGCCCGAGAAGATCCAGTTTCCAAACCGTTCGGAACTCAGGGCATCTCTGCCACCTGTCCGGGAAAGCGCTGCCCAAGCGGTGCGGGAACTCAGAGATGAAGAGCGCTATTGATGCTGTATTTCGATACCAGCGCCGTTCTCCCCTACTACCGCCAGGAGCATGCTAGCGATAGGGTTCAGGCTTTGCTTGAGTCTCAGACCAGGCCTGTTCTCATCAGTCATCTCACTAAAGTCGAGGTGGCGAGCGCACTGGCCCGGTGGGTACGTATGGGAGAGCTCAGTGAACCTCAGGCGAATCGAATCGAAAGTGCATTCCATGACGACGTCAGTCATGGCCGCTTCAGCCTTTGCCCCATTGAAACGGACCACTATCAACGCGCCAGCCAGTGGATTGCGACAAGGAAGACAAGCTTGAGGACGTTGGATGCACTTCACCTGGCCTGCGCAGAGCATCACCAGGCTCGTTTGATCAGTGAGGATGAGGCGCTTGTTTCCGCTGCCATTTTCTTTGGTATTGATGCCAGCCTTGCCTCAAAGGGCGACTGAGCACCATGACCGGTCACGTTGGAGCGGGAGGCTATTCTGCTCATACGACAGGTGACAACGGAAGATGTAGGAAATTGATTTTTAACGGTAAAAATGGAGGCGCGGGTCGGAATCGAACCGGCGTTAACGGAGTTGCAGGACGAGCTCTCTGAATCCAATTTTGTTTTTATTTCCAAATACTTAAAGAACCTTCCTCACAAACAGTTTACGCTCATTCGGGCATTGTAAAGTCCCTTCCAATCAATAAGTTATATTTTCATTTTTTGGGTGATTTTCAGCTCACCGCATCCGTCGGCTCGATTAGATCTTCCATTAATCAGGTAGTCCCCGCCCTTTAACACCTCACAAACATTTTGCGTGCAGAACGCTGCTGGTTTTGTGTAGGCGTGTTGTCAGTGCCGAGGTTTGCAAACCGTTATCTTAGTCACTGCACGGTTGGGACGTTTAATTCCACCTTCGTAGCGAAAACAGCTCAATTGCTTTCGAATCAGTTGGAGCCTTACCTGACACTTTTGGAGTTACACCGCAGATGGCTATTAGAAAAGACGAACTGACATCTCACTACGCATGCATTCCGAACGACACATTGCGGGATCATCGCCTATCGCCAGAAGCATTGGGAGTCCTGGTGTTTCTATTGTCTATGCCTGAAGACTGGATCGTCAGAGCCGCCCAAATCAGGCGAAATTTTAATATCGGAAAAGTAGTTCAACAAAGAATCTTTCGAGAATTGGAGCGCGCGGGATATCTGGTAAAAGAGAATAAAAAAGATAAAGCTCGGACTTTAGACGGCCGCTGGACCTTTCGGATTACAATTTTTCGGACCTCTTTAAAACCACTGACGGACGAGGATGGGCAAGCTTGAAGTCGCAAGTAAGGACCGGACACGGAAAAGGCCAGGATTACATCCGCTTTTTGGTCAATCAAGCGGCGCTACGCAACTTTGACCTCAACCGGTTACAAATGAAATAAATGGGGGACTTCCTGGTTATACAGACTTTAATTTTTTGCACACCGGAGAGCTTATGCGTCGAGTTTTGCGAATGATGACCGCGCCACCCTTGATCAGCTTCAGCCGCAGGCTACTAGCGCTCATTCTTTCGAAGGGCCTTTTTTTCAGGTAGACCCGTAATCGTTCGAACAACTTGTAGGCAAAGCCCGACAGGACCAGCCGCCACTGGTTGGTCCACCACTGTGTACTGGATGTACGGTCTACGAACAGGCACAACTGCTGATCCTTGATCCGGTTCTCTCTATGTCGCTCCGGGCGAAGTATTGCTCGTAGTGGAGCATGAAACCGTCGTCGTAACCTGTAAAGTCCCTGTTTTAGTTGCACCGCTGATTAGAATTTTCCGCCCGATTGTGTTTTGCCAGGTATTACAATGACGTCTTGTCTTCAGTGAATCTGACGGTACGAAAATGGGGTCACGCGGCCCAGCAAAAAAGGTCCGCTTTGAGGTCAATCCGGACTTGCAGACTTAGACCATCTTGAATAATTGTCCATATCTTCGGGGGAGTTGCCCATCCTCAACAATCGCGTTCTGACTTTCCTTGGGGTGAGATCAAACCATTGGCGACACGCCCGGTTGAAGGCGGACTGCTCTGAGTAGCCCAGCAAACCCGCGATCTGGCTGAGTTTGAGCTTGTCTTCCAGCAGATATTGTTGAGCCATATGGCGCCTTTCCGCGTTGACTAATTTTTCGTAGCTGGTTCCTTCGCGGTCAAGGTGTCGTTGCAGAGTGCGTTTGTGCATAGCCAGGTGTGTAGCGATCGCCTCGCTGCTGCAGCGTCCGGTTGGGAGCAGGGTTCGAATGAGGCCAATGACCTCTTCAGATAGGGTGGAGGCGTTAGGCGCTTGCTGTGATTGCAGGTAGCGGTTGGCCAGTTGCCATACCTGATGGTCGACGCTGGCCATTGGGATCGCGAATGCAGATATCTGCACGCGAAAACCACACCAGGGCTCGTTGAAATAGACTGGGCTATTGAACACGGCCTCGTAAATTGCTTTGTCTCCGGCCCGCTGGTGTCGGAAGTGCACGCTTAGTGGCGCGACCGACTCGCCGCAGAGCAGCTTCAGCACCTGCATAGCATTGGCCATCGCCAACTCGAAGGCCTGCACCCGGTAGCCGGTGCTTTCATCGTCCACGCGATAGTGGAGCTGGGCCACGCTGGCGCTCTCAGTGCGGGCGGTCAACTTCAGCGCAGGGCAATGTAGATGCAGATAGCGGGCAATGCTTTGGATCGCATCACCCACGGTCTTTGAGCTGCGTGCGATCACCGAGATCGGCCCGAGGATGTCCATGCCCTGATATTGCGCTAGCTTGAGGCCGAACTCTGGGTAGTCGAGTACCCAAGCCGTGTCGTCTAACAGACCAGTGACGTTGCGGTATATCAGGAAAGAACGGTCATCGCGCTGTTCTTTGGGCGGGATATGATGGCGAGCTAGAAGCGGCTCCGGATCTCCACCACGGACGCGTACTAATTCGTCAAACCCCCAAAGATTCGTCGCCCTGATCAGGCTGCTCATAGGCTTTTCCGTCGCGGTGGACACCGAGAGCGCGCTCGGCCACAAATTGTCTCGTTATGTCAATAAACTGTCTACTTATGTCAATCCTGTCAAGCAGCAACTCTGAAATAGTGCGGTTGGTAATCAAATAATGCGATAAAAAGGAGACCAGAATGACAGCGCCGCACTACGACACCGTCATCATCGGAGCTGGCCTTTCCGGTATCGGGGCGGCCTGCCGAATCGCCACAGAATTTCCGAACCGGACCATGGCGATTCTGGAGCGCCGCGAAAGAATGGGCGGCACCTGGGATCTGTTCCGCTACCCCGGCATCCGCTCGGACTCGGACATGGCGAGCTTCGGGTACGAATTCAAGCCGTGGTATTCGGATCAGGTGCTGGCGAAAGGCACCGATATCCGCGATTACGTTTTTGAGACCGCTCGGGAGTTCAACCTCGAAGACAAAGTGCAGTACGGTCTCAACATTCTGTCGGCAAACTGGTCGATTCTGGACCAGCGGTGGACTATTACGGCTCGGCATGAGGCCGCTGGGGAAAATCGGACCATCACCTGCCACTTCATGGTGAGCTGCACCGGCTATTACAATTTCGATCAGGGGTACCGCCCCAGGTTCGATGGCGAGGAATCATTCGAAGGCGAAATCATCCATCCGCAGCAGTGGCCACAGAATTTCGATTATACCGGCAAGAAAGTCGTCGTAATCGGTAGCGGAGCCACGGCCATCACTCTTGTTCCTGCCATGGCGAAACAGGCTGCAAAGGTGACGATGTTGCAACGCTCTCCGAGCTACATCATGGCTGTACCGGACACGGACAAAATCTCGAAGCTGCTTAGCGCTTTCCTGCCCAAACAGTGGGTATTTAAATTGGCGCGGCAGCGCAACATTGCGTTCCAGCGCGGGCTATACCTGGCGTGCATGCGCTGGCCCCAGATCATGCGCCGGTTGATGCTGCGCCACATGCGCAAAAAGGTTGGCCCTGATATCGATATGCGTCATTTCACGCCGAACTACTACCCCTGGGAGCAGCGTCTGTGTGCGGCACCGGACGGTGATTTCTTCAATAGTCTGCGCTCGGGCAAGGCCGACATCGCGACAGACCACATCGATCACTTCTCCAGAAACGGCATTGTTCTAAAATCCGGGCAAGAACTGACGGCCGACGTGGTAATCACTGCTACCGGTCTGGATGTTCAACTAATGGGCGGAATGGAGCTCCAGGTGCACGGTGAGCCCGTGCGCCTGCCTTCGAAGATGGTTTACAAGGGTATAATGATGCAGGACATTCCGAACTTTGGCTGGGTTTTCGGCTACACCAATGCACCCTGGACCCTTAAATGTGACATCGGTGGGCAGTACCTGTGCCGATTGTTCGAGCACATGGAAAGAAAAGGGTGGTCAGTGGCCTGTCCGAGAGACCGTGTAGGGAACGATACGGGGGTGGGCATGCTCAGCGACTTTGAGCCAGGTTATCTGAGCCGCGCTATGGATCGCATGCCTCGCCAAGGCAAAGAGGAACCCTGGAAGGTGACCATGCACTACGGTCACGACAGAAAAGTTCTGACTGAGGCGCCAGTCGATGATGGTGTGCTTGAGTTTGAAAGCGCGGGCGCCCCGCGGCGTAAACCCCGGGCGTCGTTTGAGGCGGCCTGAAGTCTGAGGTAAGAGAAGAGAGAAAATATTCATGACTCAGAATGAAACAAGCAGACCGCCGGTAATGCTCATTCACGGCATGTGGTGTACGGCAGGAGTTATGTCTGAGCTTCGCGAGGCATTTGAGCAGGCAGGCTACCGGGTCGAGGCGCCAAGCCTGCCATTGCATGTGGACAAAGCGGGGTATGATGACGATCTGCGGGCAAGACTGGCTCGAACCAGCCTACAGGACTATGTGACATTTCTGATTGATCGGATCAATCAGTTAGAAGCACCGCCGATTCTGGTGGGCCACTCGATGGGTGGGTTGCTGGCCCAGCTTTTAGCGATACGCGTGCCATGTGCAAAGCTTGTTCTGCTCTCATCCGCCGCTCCCGGCGGTATCAACAGCTGGAGCTTATCGATGGTGCGTACCTTCGG
>JBHEPI010000056.1:0-6555 GCA_046260345.1 Marinobacter sp.
CTGGATCCACTGCACCAGTTCGATGCCATTACCGTCGGGAAGGTTCATATCGGTCAGGCAGAGCTGTGGGCGGTGTTCTTCAAGTAACTTCTTTGCGCTGGTGATATCCGGCGCTGTCAGCGTGTTAATGCCCATGCGGGTAAGGGTGATTTCCAGAAGATCCCGGATATCAGGTTCGTCGTCTACGATCAGCGCTGTATGAGTGGTCATCGGGTTTTTATCGGTTCCATGTCGTTATTCAGACTACCGGGCTTGCGGGGTTGTCATATCATCCGCCCATGGTGGGCAAATGTAATGCGAAAACAACAGCCAAGCCGTTTGTCATCCACCAGGGACAGGTGAGCCTGATTAGCCTCGCACAGTTCCCGCGCCAGATAAAGGCCAAGGCCTGTCCCGCTTTTGTCGGTTGTGAAAAATGGCTCAAAAACGGAAACCCGGTGTTCAGGGGCAATGCCAGGCCCGAAGTCACGAACATCCACATAGGCTCTTTCGCCGTCAGCGGTGGCCCCGGCATTGAGTTCGATTTTCCGCTCGTTGGTGTTCTGCTCACTATAGCGAAGCCCGTTATCGCATAGGTTCACCATCACCTGCTCGATCTGGCTCACGTCAAAACGGGCCTGTGGCAGGTTGGTTTCCGTTCGCAGCTCAATGTGAGCTGGTCTCTGATGTTCATTATCCTGGGTCTGCAGGTAATCGTCACGAAAGGCTGAAAGCCACTGGCCGATATCAATGAGATCGGAATTGGCGGCGCGGCGACGGGACAGGTCCAGTACGTTTTCAATGATGCCGTTAACCCGATGGGAATGCCGTTTAATGATGTCCAGCATTTTGCGGTCTCCTTCATCAAGGTTGGGGGACTCCCCCATGAGCTGTGACGCATGGCTGATGGCGCCCAGAGGATTACGAATTTCATGGGCGATGCCCGCGGTCAGTCGCCCCAGGGAGGCGAGCTTCATCTGCTGTGCCTGTTGGGTGACCTTGCTCATGTCATCAATGAATACCAGAATCTGGTCGCCTCGCTCCTGATCAAGCTGGGTGAAGTTTACCTGTACCATTGGCGAGGTCGGTGTGGCCTGGAAGGGATCGGTTCTGCGGGTCGGGTCCTTCAGCCAGGCCTCTAGGCCCAGCCGCAAGGGCTGGGGCAGGTTGCGCCCACGACTGGGCTGGTGGCCGGATTCGTCGCTGGCCGCGCCGAATAGAAGCTCCTCGGCTGCCGCGTTGGCCAGGCGGATTTGACCGAATCGATCCAGAACAAGAATGCCGGTACGCATGCGCTGGATGATCTGGCGGTTGATCTGTTCCAGCTCGGCAATGCTCCGGGCTCGTGAGCTGGCCAAAGCCTCACTGCGCAGCATGCGCCGGGAAATGTACTGCAGAATAAAAGCTGCCGAAAAGTAGAGGATGCCCAGCGAGCCGGCCCGGACGATTTCATCGGCCGAGTCGCCAAATGCCATGACTGACCAGGTTGAAATAGCCAGGGAACAGATTGCGCCCAGCGCTGCGTAGAAAGTGCCGATTCTGGTTGGTGTCAGAATGTTTCCGGCTGCCACCGAGACGATCACCAGATTGGCCAGGCCATTGGTAATGCCCGTGCTCGTGAGCAAGAGCGCATGGAGAATCAGGATATCCATCAGGATCGAGATGGTGATATGCCGGCTTCGTGGCTGGAAACCGGCCAGCATCACCAGGGCGACAAAGCCATTGATGGCCAGGTAGCTGACGACACCTGCCTGGTAATAATCCATGGCCCGGAAGCGGGAATCGAAATTGATCGGATCGACAAACAACAGCGCCACCAGGATAACGCTGACAACAACCCGGTAGTGATTGTAAATACGAAACAGCCTGCTCATCTGGCTGATGGGAGGTGTGTCCGCGTGGGGTTGAAGGTCAGTTATTGGTGTTAGTGCCATAATCCGATGGGTATCCCGGGAGAATTCTGTTGCCCTGCGGGGTTATAATAGCCTTTTAATGGCAATGAGTTACAGGAGCTGCTTTATGTCCGTGCAAAAGGATCCGTCACCCGGTGGCCAGGAGCCCGGAAAACTGAGAGTGGTTATGGCCCAGCTCGACTTCCTGGTGGGGGATATTCCCGGTAACACTGGCAAGGTGATTGAGGCCACACGGCGTGCGGAAGAGGAGCATCAGGCTGATCTGGTGGTATTCCCGGAGCTGTGCCTGACCGGCTACCCCCCGGAAGATCTGCTCCTGCGCCCAAGCATGGATTTACGAATTGCTGAAGCCCTGGCAGCACTGCAGGACGCTCGGCTTGGTCCCGCTATTGTTTTGGGAGCACCGGTCAGGGAAGGCGCGCTGTTGTATAACGCGGCAGTGGTTCTTGAAGGCGGAGAGATAACCGGCCGCTACTTCAAACGGTTTCCTCCCAATTACCAGGTATTTGATGAGAAGCGCTACTTTGCAAATGGTGCTGACACGCTGGTGGTCGATATTCGGGGGGTGCCGGTCGGCATCACAGTCTGTGAGGATATCTGGAGCGATGGTCCGGTGGAAGATGCCGCTGCAGCCGGTGCCAGACTGATCATCAACCTTAATGCATCGCCCTACGACATCGACAAACAGAATCGTCGCAAGGCACTGATCGAACGCAAGGCTTGCAAGAACCGGGTCAGTATTGCCTATGTGAACCTGGTAGGTGGTCAGGACGAGCTGGTTTTTGATGGTGGTTCCATGGTCTACGACCATTCCGGCGCTCTGGCCGCTGAAGCTCCACAATTCAGCGAAGGGCTCTACCCGGTGGACTTTATTTGCGAGCATCATTGCCAGCCTATTGCCCAACCCGAGATTGCCGAACCTTCTCTGGAGGAGAATGTCTACAAGGCGCTGGTGCTGGGCGTGCGGGACTACGTCAACAAAAACGGCTTCAAATCTGTGGTTCTGGGGCTGTCCGGAGGTATTGATTCAGCGGTTACCGTTGCCATTGCGGTTGATGCCCTGGGCGCTGATCGGGTGCGGGCAGTGATGATGCCTTTCCGGTACACCTCCGGCATGAGTATTGAGGATGCTGAGGCGGAAGCGGTCGCCCTGGGTGTGCAGTACGACGTGTTTTCCATCGAGCCCATGTACGATGCGTTTATGGAAACCCTGGCCGCACCATTTGAAGGAACGCAACCGGATACCACCGAGGAGAACCTTCAGGCAAGGTTGCGTGGTGTGCTACTGATGTCCCTGTCCAACAAGTTCGGGTCGCTGGTGCTGACAACCGGCAACAAAAGTGAAATGGCGGTCGGCTACTCGACGTTGTACGGCGATATGGCAGGCGGCTTTGATGTGCTCAAGGATGTTCCCAAGACCCTTGTGTTCCGACTGGCCTGGTATCGCAACACTGTTTCACAGGTGATTCCTGAGCGTGTTATCACGCGCCCGCCATCAGCAGAGCTGGCCCCTGATCAGAAAGACGAAGACAGCCTGCCGGGCTATGACACTCTCGACCAGATTCTGAACCTGTACGTCGAGCGCGACCTCAGTGCAGATGCCATCGTTGCCCAGGGCTTCGACCGGGCGGATGTGGACCGGGTGGTGCGCCTGGTGGATATCAACGAGTACAAACGCAGGCAGGCGCCTATTGGTGTGCGGATTACCGAGCGAGGCTTTGGCAAAGACCGCCGCTATCCCATTACCAATGGCTGGAAGAGCGGCAACTAGAGTTATTTATTCGTCACCCATAAGGCCGAACGTTACCACGCTGGACAGCGAGCGGTCCTTGCGCTTGAGTGCATCGGCCTGGAACTCGCCTTCTTCATTGAAGGCGGAACTGTCCGGGAAGTTATCTTCCAGCATGGCGACAGCGTCACCCGAGGCCTTTTTCAAGTCCATGAATCGGAAGGTCTCGGCGAGGATGATCAGGGCTTCCTCAACGGAGGGCGTGGTGGAGTAGTTTTCCACGATAAACTGTGCCCGGTTGTTGGCTGCGATGTAGGCCTCGCGGCTGATGTAGTAGCGGGCGGCGAAGAGCTCAAGCTCAGCCAGGCGGTTGCGGATGGCTATCATGCGCTGGCGGGCATCAGGGGCGTATTCGCTGGACGGGTAACGGTTAAGTAGTTCTGAGAAATCCCGGAAAGCCTGACGCTGCTCGCCCGGATCTCGTGCGGCAACATCCACCGGGAAGTATCTTGCGGCGAGGCCGACATCCAGGTTATAGGACGCCAGCCCCCGCATATAAATGGCATAATCCGCGTGGTCGCTTTGTGGGTTAAGGCGAAGAAAGCGATCAGCGGCCGCGCGTGCACCTTCCAGATCAAGGTTCTGGTAGCGGGCATAAATCAGGTCCAGCTGGGCCTGTTCCGCATAGCGGCCGAACGGGTAGTAGGTTTCCAGATTGTCGAGGTTCAGTTCCGCTTCGTTGAAGTTGCCCGAATTCATGGCGTCGCGGGCGTTCTCGTAATAGGTCTCTTCCGGCAATACCTCTTCCTGCTCGTTAGATGCGCAGGCGCTTATCATAAGCGCTGCGGTAGTCATTAGCAGTAATCGAACAACTGATCTCATGCCGGAATCCCGTATAATGGCGAAAATTCGAATGGTGGGCCATTGTAACGGGGATCAGCTCCGTTGTGCAGTGGCACCCGCTGTGGATTGGAAAATTCTGTCTCAAACGTAACACTTATCATCGGCCCCGGGGGCTCAATGTCATCTGAAAACCGTATTATTGCCAGCTTTTCTGTTCCGCCGGAACACAGCGACCGCCGTCTGGACCAGGCGGCGGCGGAGCTGATGCCGGAGCATTCACGGTCAAGATTACAGGGCTGGATCAAAAGCGGGGCGCTGACGGTGAACGGGAAGGCATGCAGGCCCCGTGACAAGGTCATGCTGGGTGACAGGCTTGAACTGGATGCCGAGCCAGAGGCGCAAGTGAGCTGGCAGGCGGAATCGATTTCGCTGGATATTGTCTATGAGGATGAACACCTTCTGGTCATCAATAAGCCGGCAGGCCTGGTTGTTCATCCCGCTGCCGGCCACGCTGATGGTACGCTGGTAAACGCACTGCTGAACCATGCCCCGGAAGTTGAAAATCTCCCGAGAGCCGGCATCGTGCATCGTCTCGACAAGGATACTTCGGGAATCATGGTCGTAGCGCGCAGCCTGATTGCCCATACATCGCTGGTGGATCAGTTACAGACCCGCACCATGGGGCGGGAATATGAGGCGATCGTGGTAGGTACTCTGACGGGAGGCGCTACTGTAGACGCGCCGATTGGCCGTCATCCCCGTGAGCGGAAAAAAATGGCAGTCGTGCCAACAGGTAAGCCGGCTGTCACCCATTATCGCCTGATCGAACGGTTTGCCGCCCATACTCATATCCGGTGCAAGCTTGAGAGCGGGCGAACGCATCAGATACGAGTCCATATGGCCCACGTCAAGCATCCCCTGATCGGTGATCCGCAGTATGGTGGCCGGCTCCGTCTGCCCAAGGGGACAACCGATGAGCTGCGGGACGCATTGACAGGGTTTCAGCGCCAGGCGCTCCATGCCCGGCAACTGACCCTGGAGCATCCCCGCACGGGAGAGCTGATGACATGGGAGGTGCCCTTGCCGCAGGATATGGAGACGCTGCTGGCAGCGCTTCGCAAGCACGTCAAGGATATGGAGAGTCATGACTTCTGAGTTACCACTCATAATTCCCGACTGGCCCGTTCCATCCTGGGTCACGGCTGCCTGTACCACCCGGATCGGCGGCGTCAGCGGTGCCCCCTGGGATACCCTGAACCTTGGCACTCACGTGGGGGATTCGCCAGAGGATGTGGAACGAAACCGCGCTCGCCTGTATCAACGGCTTGGGCTTGAAGCAGAGTGTTTCGGCTGGCTCAACCAGGTCCATGGCACTGACGTGGTCGAGCTGCCTGAAACCGGACTTGTTCGTGCCGATGCCAGCGTGACTTCCACACCCGGAAATGTCTGCGTGGTGCTGACTGCGGACTGCCTGCCGGTGCTGTTCTGTGACCCCTCAAACGGACGCGTGGCTGCTGCTCACGCCGGCTGGCGAGGGCTTGCGGATGGTGTGCTTGAGCGGGCGGTGGCGCAGTTTGGAAATCCGGCCTGTCTCCTGGCATGGCTGGGGCCAGCTATTGGCCCGGAGCAGTTTGAGGTGGGCCCGGAAGTACGTGAGGCATTCCTTCTGAATGACCCGAATGCAGCCGATGCCTTTGTTGCAAGTCCTCATCAGAACGGGCATTTCCTGGCGGATATATACGAACTGGCCAGGCAAAGGCTGTCTGCCGCCGGTGTATTGCATGTCTATGGCGGAGAGTTCTGCACAGTGACAGACCAAGAGCGATTCTTTTCTTACCGCCGTGATGGGAAATCCGGGCGAATGGCGAGCCTGATCACTATTTCATGATATCCGTCAATTTTCTGACACTTCTTTTGGCTTGCCCGCTTGAAGTCCTGCCGATCGCCCCTACATTAACTGTCAAAGCAGACCAAATGCTGCCTCTGGATAAGCGTTCCGGGCCGCATGACAGACATTGGGGAATCCAGAATCATGAGAATCGACAAACTGACCAGCAAGCTGCAGACCGCGCTTGCGGACGCCCAGTCCCT
>JBHEPI010000058.1:0-7935 GCA_046260345.1 Marinobacter sp.
ACCGTCGATATGGAGCGCTTCAACCGCATCATCGAAGTGGACCACCAGTCGCGCGCGGCTCATATTGAAGGTGGCATCTACGGACCCGCCCTTGAGGACGGTTTGCGCCCCCACGGTTACACACTGCGGCATTTCCCCCAATCCTTCGAGTTCTCGACTCTTGGCGGCTGGATAGCCACACGCTCCGGTGGCCATTTTGCCACGCTTTATACCCACATTGATGACCTGGTGGAATCCACCCGTGTTGTGACCCCCAGAGGGCCCCTGGAAAGCCGACGGCTGCCGGGCTCCGGGGCCGGGCCTTCGCCGGACCGGCTGTTCCTGGGCTCCGAGGGCACTCTCGGTTTCGTAACCTCGGCATGGATGAGGTTGCAGGTCAGGCCGACCTACAGAGCCACAAGAACCGTTCATTTCCAGGATTTTCTGGAGGCTGCAGAAGCCGTTCGCAGGGTGTCCCAGTCCGGCCTTTACCCCACTAATTGTCGGCTGATCGACGCCAGAGAAGCCATGATTAACGGTATTGGAAATGGTAGTAAGCACTTACTAATCGTAGGCTTTGAATCGGCTGATCATCCGGTGGATGCGTGGATGGAAAGGGCGCTGGAAATTGTGAGTGACGCTGGCGGTTCGGTGCAGGCCAACCGGGAACAGAGGCCCGACAATGACCAGGCTGGTGACTGGCGCCAGCAGTTTATCCGTGCACCTTACATGCGCGATGCGTTGATTCGCCTGGGGCTGGTGGCAGAAACCTTTGAAACCGCCATTACCTGGGACAGGTTCGAGGCTTTCCACCAGGGGGTCAGTGAAGCAGTGAACAGGGTTACCCGTGAGGTCTGTGGCAAGGCATTCGTTACTTGCCGCTTCACTCATGTTTATCCCGACGGCCCCGCCCCCTACTACACCGTGATCGCGCCGGGCCGGCGCGGAGATCAGGTCAAACAGTGGGATGAGATCAAGTTGGCGGTGATGGAAACCCTGATCGATCTGGGCGGCACCATCACCCATCACCACGCCGTGGGGCGGGACCATAGGCCAGGCTATGACCGGCAAAGGCCGGAACTGTTTGCGGAGGTATTAAAGGCGACAAAAAACACGCTGGATCCGGGTGGGATGTTGAATCCGGGGGTGTTGATATAACGCTCTTTGGGGGTCAGGGCAACAGGATAAATCGGGAAAGGATCTGGTCGGCGTGGCAGGATTCGAACCTGCGACCCCTTCGTCCCGAACGAAGTGCGCTACCAAGCTGCGCCACACGCCGATCAACGGCCGGTATTATACGGATTGGCTGGTTTTTTACCAGCCCCCGTACAATTTTCACTGTCAACCGGCGGTGGGCAGTACCGAGATATCCGCCACCCTCAGGAACAGGTTCCGCAGCAGATTGAGCATGGCCAGGCGGTTGTTGCGCACGGCCTCGTCGTCGGCCATGACCATAACCTCGTCAAAGAAGGTATCCACTGGCTCCCGCAGGCTGGCAAGGGAAGTCAGAGCGGTGGCATAGTCACCCTTCTCGAACAGAGGCAGTACCTTTTCGGCCTGCAGGCGGATCTGCTCTGCCAGGGCTATTTCCGCTTTGTCCTGTAGCAGGTCGGTATCAATGGTTTCAGCCATGCTGTCACCGCCCTGCTTGGTGAGGATGTTGGACACCCGCTTGTTGGCACCGGCCAGGGCGAGTGCTTCCGGCAGCTGACGGAAGGCTTCCACCGCTTTCACCCGGCGGTCGAAGTCCAGCGGCCGCGTGGGGCGGCGGGCATGCACAGCCAGGTAAACCTCGGCGCTGATGCCCTGCTCTTCATAGTGGGCGCGGAAACGGTCCAGCATGTAATCCACCACCGTGTCAGCCACGTTCGGCTCGGTGGTATTGCTGTGCTCTTCCTCTGCCCACTCGCACAGGGTCTGCAGATCCAGCGGCAGTTCCCGTTCAATGATAATGCGCAGCACACCCAGGGACGCGCGGCGCAGGCCGAACGGGTCGCGGGTGCCGGACGGTGGCTGGTTGATGCCGAACAGGCCCACCAGGGAATCGATCCGGTCGGCAATGGCGACAGCACAACCGGTCAGAGTGACAGGTAGACCGTCGCCCGCAAAGCGTGGCATGTACTGTTCGTTCAGGGCGCTGGCTACGTCTTCGTTTTCACCGTCATTGGCGGCGTAGTACTGGCCCATGATGCCCTGGAGATCGGTGAATTCCAGCACCATCTCGGTGACCAGGTCGGTCTTGGCCAGCATGGCGGCGCGCTCGGCCAGCAGCGGATCACTGCCAATGGCGTCGGCGATTTTCTTTGCCAGCGCAGCAACCCGCACCGATTTGTCGTAAAGGCTGCCCAGCTTGTCCTGGAATACAATGGGCTTGAGCCGGTCGATACGGTCTTCCAGTCTGGTCTTGCGGTCGGTGTCGTAGAAGAAGGCGGCGTCAGACAGGCGCGGGCGGATGACTTTCTCGTTGCCGGAGATCACCTGCTGCGGATCCTTGCTCTCCAGGTTGGCGACGGTGATGAACAGCGGGAGCATCTTGCCGTCGGCGGAGACCACATGGAAATACTTCTGGTGCTCCTTCATTGATGAGATCAGTGCCTCGGCCGGGACTTCCAGGAAGCGTTCCTCAAAGCGGCCCATCAACGGCACCGGCCATTCGTTCAGGGCAGTGACTTCGTCCAGCAGGTCTTCATCGATCACGGCCTGGCCGCCTGCTTCGTTTTTGGCAATAGCCATCACGCCATCGCGAATCTGCTCGCGACGCTCGGCAAAGTCGGCAATCACGTACCCTTCCTGCCGCAGCACCACTTCGTAGTCACCGGGTGTTGGAACAATCAGCGACCTGGGGCAGTGGAAACGGTGGCCGCGGGTCTTGTTACCCGGTGTGAGAGCCATGATCGGGGTTTCGATCACCTTGTTGCCGAACAACATAATGGCCCAGTGAACGGGACGCACGAATTCGGTGCGGTGGGCGCCCCAGCGCATGCGCTTGGGAATGGGTAGCGCTGCCAGTGACTGGTCCACCAGTTCAGGCATCAGTTCGACGGTAGGGCGGCCTTTTTCGATGGTGCGGTAAACCACCCAGGCGCCTTTGTCGGTCTCCAGGGTGTCGAGCTGGTCCGGCGTGACCCCCAGTGAGGTGGCAAAGCCGGTCAGTGCGCGCGTGGGATTGCCGGAATCGTCGAAGGCCGCCTTCACGGCCGGGCCGCGCTTTTCTACCGGTTTGTCCGGCTGGGCGTTTTCCAGGTCACGAACCCGCACGGCAAGCCGGCGTGGTGCAGCAAAGGCTTCCACCTTACCGAAGCGTATGCCAGCGTTTTCCAGGCCGTTGGTAATGCCGCGGGTAAAAGCGTCAGACAACGGCTTGAGGGATTTGGGGGGCAGTTCTTCAGTGCCCAGTTCGACCAGAAAATCCTGTGTTGACATGATTATGCGTTTCCCTGTTCCTGCTGAGCCTTTTTCGCTTTCTTGCCCTTCTTGCCTTTTTCATCGGCGGCTTCGGCCGCGGCCAGTACTTCCTTGCGTAACGCTTGCGGCGCCAGCGGGAAGCCAAGCTTGCGGCGGCTGTTGAAATAAGCCTGGGCAACGGAACGGGCGAGGGTGCGAACCCGCAGGATGAACCGCTGACGCTCGGTTACCGAGATGGCGTGCCGGGCGTCCAGCAGGTTGAAAGTATGTGAGGCCTTGAGCACCTGTTCGTAGGCAGGCAGTGCCAGGCCGGCTTCGATCAGGCGGGCGCTTTCACGCTCGTGAACGTCGAAGCTGTGGAACAGAAATTCGGTATCGGCATGCTCAAAGTTGTAGGTGGACATTTCCACTTCCTGCTGGTGGAACACGTCACCGTAGGTGACCACGCCATCCGGGCCCTCGGTCCAGACCAGATCGTAAACACTGTCGACGCCCTGCAGGTACATGGCGATGCGCTCAAGCCCGTAGGTGAGTTCGCCGGTGACCGGGTAGCATTCGAGGCCGCCCACCTGCTGGAAATAGGTGAACTGGGTGACTTCCATACCGTTGAGCCAGATCTCCCAGCCCAGACCCCAGGCGCCCAGGGTCGGGGATTCCCAGTTGTCTTCCACAAAGCGGATGTCGTGCACCAGCGGGTCCAGACCCAGCGCCTTCAGTGAATCCAGGTACAGTTCCTGGATGTTATCCGGAGACGGCTTCAGCACGACCTGGAACTGATAGTAGTGTTGCAGGCGGTTGGGATTTTCCCCGTAGCGACCGTCGGTGGGGCGCCGGCTGGGCTGAACATAGGCGGCATTCCAGGTTTCCGGGCCGATAGAGCGCAGAAATGTGGCAGGGTGGAAGGTGCCGGCCCCGACTTCCATGTCCAAAGGCTGGAGTACAACGCAGCCGTGCTGCGCCCAGAAGTTCTGCAGGGCGAGAATCAGGCCCTGGAAAGTTTTGATATCCTGGGTGTTTGCGGAAGTTGCCTTGTCTGTCACAACGTTTGCCTGCTGGTCAGTCTGTGTGTGTTGCCCGGGCATCTGGCCCCGGCACTCCGGAAAAAACGGGCATTATACGCCTGCGAATCGCGTATTTCTAAGTCGGGTTCACAGGCCTGATTTTGCACTAGAAGAAGGTCAGCCCCACCTGGAAGAGTTTCTCCACGTCCCGTATCCGGGTTTTGTCCACCAGGAACAGGATGACATGGTCATCGGGCTGGATGCGCAGGTGGTCATGAGCGATGAGAACCTCATTGTGACGGACGATGGCGCCAATGGTGGTCCCCTCCGGCAGATTGATCTCGTCCAGTCGTTTGCCAACCACCTTGGAAGACCGGTGATCACCGTGGGCGATGGCTTCGATAGCCTCGGCTGCGCCCCTGCGCAGTGAGTGAACGTTAACTACATCGCCGCGGCGAACGTGGGTCAGCAGGCTGCCGATGGTGGTCTGCTGGGGCGAAATGGCGACATCGATGTCGCCACCCTGAATCAGGTCGACGTAATCCGGGTTGTTGATCAGGGTCAGTACCTTGCGGGCGCCCAGGCGCTTGGCCAGCAACGAGGCCATGATATTGGCTTCGTCATCGTTGGTGACGGCGCAGAATACATCGGTATTCTCGATGTTTTCTTCCAGCAGTATGTCCTTGTTGGCGGCGTTGCCTTCCAGGACCACGGTCTTGCGCAGATTCTCGGAGAGCATCACACAACGTTCGTGGCCCCGTTCCAGCAGCTTCACCTGGTAGCGGGACTCCAGGGTGTGGGCCAGGCGCTGGCCGATGTTGCCGCCGCCACAGATGAAGATGCGCTTGTAGGGCTTTTCCAGGGGCTGCAGTTCGCTCATCACCGAGCGGATGTGGTCGGAAGCGGCGATGAAGAATACCTCGTCACCGTCTTCAATCACCGTGTCACCCTGAGGCATGATGGCGCGGTCTTTGCGGAAGATAGCAGCCACCCGGGTTTCGATTCTCGGCATGTGGCTACGCAGGTAGGATAATTCGTGCCCCACCAGTGGACCGCCCTCTGCGGCACGGATGGCCACCAGCTGGACCAAGCCTTTGGAAAATTCCAGTACCTGCAAAGCACCCGGGTACTCAATCAGACGGGTAATGTGCTTGGTGACCAGGTGTTCCGGACTGATCAGAACGTCGATGGGGAAACCCCGCAGGCTGTCCAGGTCCTTTTTCTGCTCACGCTGGTAAAACAGCTCCGGTTTGGCCAGATAGGCATTGGCCCGAACCCGGCAGATGGTCGTTGGCGTCTTGTACAGCAGTTTGGACACCTGGCATGCCACCATGTTGGTTTCGTCGCTGTTGGTGACAGCAATAACCATGTCACCATCTTCCGCGCCGGCCTGTCGCAGGACAGTGGGGAAAGACGCACTACCCTGCACCGTACGGATATCAAGGCGATCCTGAAGCTCTCGCAGGCGGGTACTGTCGCTGTCGATCACGGTGATGTCATTGGCTTCGTTGGCGAGGTTCTCTGCCAGGGTCCCACCCACCTGGCCGGCACCGAGAATCAGGATTTTCATAGTTCAGGTTTCTCCAGCACGGCGTAAAAGAATCCATCGTGGCTTTCTGCGGCAGGCAGCAGCTGGCGGCCGCTTTCGGTATCACGGCCCCAAAGCACATCCGGTTCGACCAGGGCCGCATTACTCTGCTGTTTCAGGAATCGACGGATTATACGGTGATTCTCCTGCGGGAACACGGAGCAGGTGGCATACACCAGCCGGCCCCCTGGTGCGAGTACCTGCCACATGGCATGCAGCAGGCCCAGCTGAATGCTGGCCAGTGGCACGATGTCCGACTCCCGGCGCAACAACTTGATATCCGGATGCCGGCGAATAACCCCTGTAGCGCTGCAGGGGACGTCCAGCAGAATGCGGTCGAAAGGCCTGCCATCCCACCACTCCTCGAGGCTGGCTGCATCCGCCTGCTTCAGGGTGGCGACCAGATCCAGCCGGTCGAGGTTTTCCTGTACTCGTGGCAGCCGGTCAGCAGATTCATCGATGGCGACCACTTCATCCAGGTCACTGCAACTTTCAAGAATAGCGCAGGTTTTGCCGCCGGGGGCCGCACAGGCATCCAGTACGCGCTGCCCGGGGGCCAGATCCATCAGCGTGGTGCAGAGCTGGGCGGCTTCGTCCTGCACACTGACGGCGCCGTCGGCAAACCAGGGGAGCCGGTCCACCGGTACTGGCGAGGCCAGCTGGATACCAAAAGGTGCGAACAGGGTGGCGACCGCTTCAATGCCGGCTTCGTTGAGTTGCTGAAGGTAATTCTCACGGGTGAAACGGCGGGCATTGAGCCGCAGTGTCATGGGAGCCTGGGCGTTGTTGGCTGTAAGGATCGCCTGCCAGTCGTGGGGCCAGTTGTGGCGCAGCTTTTCCAGCATCCAGTGGGGGTGACTGAAGCGCGCGCTGTCATCAGGCCATGGGGGCTCCCCTTCCCGTTCCGCTGCCCGCAGCACGCCGTTAACAAGCCCGGTCAGGTGAGGTTTTTCGAGCGCGCGGCACCCTTCCACGGTTTCATTCAGTACTGCGTAGGTGGCCTGCTGGCTGAAGCGAAGCTGGAACAGCGCCACCAGTATCAGGTGGTGGACAATCCGGTCCGGTTTGCGCAGTGGTTTTTTCAGGCGGGCCTGAAGTTCGGCATCGAGCCGGTGAAACCAGCGGCAGGTGCCATAGCAAAGCGCCTGGAGTTGCGGGCGTTCATTGTCGGCGACGTCATTCAGTGCCGGCGGCAGACATTGTGACAGCGACTGGCCATTTTCAACGGACTGCAGTACGCGGGCGGCTATGGCCCGCATTGGCTGCCCCCGGTCATTCATTCAGTGCAGCTCCTGGCCGGGCATCAGTATTTCCTTGCCGCCGTTGATCAGGTCGTTGACCGACTGCGGGCGCGAACCGGGCAGCTGCAGGTGAGTGATTCTCAGGGATTCCAGGCCACAGGCCACATCGATGCCTTCCCGGCTGCGGCGGATCACCGTACCGGGGTGCCTGTCACTGGTGTCGTCAAGAATTTCGGCCTGGTGAATGCGGATGCGCAGCTCGTCCAGATCAGTGTATGTGCCTGGCCATGGGTTAAAGGCACGAATCAGTCGGTCAATCGCGGGGGCGTCCAGGGTCCAGTCTATGTGGCCTTCTTCCTTGCTGAGCTTGCCGGCATAACAGGCCCTGGCTTCGTCCTGAACGTCGCCACGCAGTTCGCCTTTTTCCAGGTGTTCCAGTGCCTTGACGATGGCATCACCACCCATGCCGGCCAGGCGGTCATGGAGGCTGCCACCGGTATCTTCTTCCTCGATGGGCGTAATGGCTTTCAGCAGCATGGCACCGGTATCGAGGCCGGCGTCCATTTGCATGATGGTAATTCCGGTTTCACGGTCGCCGGCGGCAATGGCCCGTTGAATCGGGGCTGCGCCACGCCAGCGGGGTAACAGCGAGGCGTGAATGTTCAGGCAGCCATGGCGGGGGATATCCAGCACTGCCCGGGGCAGGATCAGCCCGTAGGCG
>JBHEPI010000091.1:0-18943 GCA_046260345.1 Marinobacter sp.
CGCAGGTGCCAGAAAAAGCCCTTTTCTTCCTTGTTCTCCACTTCCAGATCGGAAATGGCGGTGTGCAGCTTCGGGTCCCAGTTGACCAGACGCTTGCCACGGTAGACCAGGCCTTCGTCGTACAGGCGGATAAAGACTTCCTGTACCGCCTTGTAGAAGCCGTCGTCCATGGTGAAGCGTTCGTGGTCCCAGTCCACGGAATTGCCCAGGCGGCGCATCTGGCCGGTGATGGTTCCGCCGGAGTGCTCTTTCCAGTCCCAGATGCGCTTGATGAACTCTTCCCGACCCAGGTCATAGCGGGTCTTGTCTTCTTCGGCTGCCAGTTTACGCTCCACCACCATCTGGGTGGCGATGCCGGCGTGGTCGCTGCCTACCTGCCAGAGCGTGTTGCGGCCCTGCATGCGTTTGAAGCGGGTCAGCGTATCCATGATGGTGTGCTGGAACGCGTGGCCCATGTGCAGGCTGCCGGTGACGTTGGGCGGTGGGATGGCGATGCTGAATGACTCTCCTTCGCCCCCCACCGCCTTTTCTGAACGGGGGCGGAAGTACCCTTTGGATTCCCAGTTTTCGTACCACTGGCGCTCGATGTTTTCTGGCTGGTAGGTTTTTTCCATGGGTTTCTTCTGGTGACCGTTTGGTTGATTCACAAGGGAAATTCGAGATGGCTGATTATACATGCTCACTTGGGTTGCGGCGAACCTTGGGGGGAGGGGTACGGGGGTAGCTTGAATTTCAGGCTGGAAAAGAACTCGCTGCGCTCAGACACCTTTTCCTGCCTGAAATTCAAGTTACCCCCATACCCTTATGGAGTCCGAGTTGCTTCGACAGTGTTCAATGGTTTCACTTGGGTTTGATTGTGAGTCTGTTGTACAAATCGCGGTTTCCAGACAAAGCAGAGACAGACCCTGCACTGCCCTGGAGATACCGGCCAGGCCCATAAGAGTGGGGTGGTGGTGTTATTTCCCGCCAGGAAAAGGTGTCTGAGCGAAGCGAGTTCTTTTCCCAAGGGAAATAACACCACCACCCCGCTCCTCCCCCGAAGCTGGCAGTCCTACAAAAGGCTAAAAATCTTACCGCTTCCGCAAATCATGCACCCGAGGCTCAATCCCCAGTGCCCGCAATTGTTTAAAGTGCGACCGGGCCTGACTTAATACCGCCTCGTCGTTATGAGCCACCAACGCCAACCGCTTAAATCGGTCAGCATCCGCCGGCAAGGTGGCCGAGAGGATGATAACGGTATCCCAGTCCTCGGCCACTGGCGGGCAAAGCAATATGCCTACCGGATCAGTGCAGGTGGTGGCAGAGTCGGGAACAATGCTGTGGGGAATGAAAGCGTCCGGGCTGAAGTTCCACAGCAGATCGTCCAGCTCCTGAGCGTGTTGCATGGTGTCGCACACGATGCCAACACGGTCGCCCTGCTGCCGGGCTTTGGCCACCAGTTTGGCGGTGTGGAGGTTACGGGCAGCAGGGGTGTTCTGGACGAGGACGTGGAACCAGTAGGACTGGTTCCTTTCATCCTGTGAGCCGTTGTTACTTTCCTGCATGGGACATCAGGTAGTCGACCAGCAGGGGTACCGGGCGGCCGGTGGAGCCTTTGGCCTTGCCGGAGTTCCAGGCTGTGCCTGCAATGTCCAGGTGGGCCCAACGGTAGTCCTTGGCAAAGCGAGACAGGAAGCAGGCGGCGGTGATGGTGCCGGCCGGGCGGCCACCGATGTTCTGCATGTCGGCAAAGTTGCTGTCGAGCTGGCTCTGGTATTCGTCCCACAGGGGCAGGCGCCAGGCCCGGTCGCCTGCGCGTTCACCAGCGGCAAGCAGGTCGTTGGCCAGATCGTCGTTGTTACTCAGCATACCGGTGGCATGACTGCCCAGGGCAATAATGCAGGCGCCGGTGAGGGTAGCCATGTCGACAACCACTTCCGGGTCGAACTTCTTGACATAGGTAAGGGCATCGCATAGCACCAGGCGGCCTTCGGCATCCGTGTTGAGGATTTCGATTGTCTGGCCGGACATGGAGGTGACGATATCACCCGGACGCGTGGCGGTGCTGCTGGGCATGTTCTCGGCGGCGGCGATAACGGCCACCACGTTGATCTTCGGCTTGGTTTCGGCGATGGTTTTCATGGCACCGAACACGGCGGCGGCGCCACCCATGTCGTACTTCATTTCATCCATGCCTTCGCCGGGTTTGAGGCTGATGCCGCCGGAGTCGAAGGTGATGCCTTTGCCCACCAGTACGTAAGGCTTGTCTTTCGCCTTGCCACCACGGTATTCCATAACGATCAGTTTGGCGGGCTGGGCACTACCGGCCGACACGGACAGCAGGCTGTGCATGCCCAGTTTTTTCATCTGCTTTTCGTCCAGCACTTCGGTCTTGATGACGTCGTTATCTTTCGCCAGCTGCTCGGCCTGCTCGGCCAGCCAGGTGGGATGGCAGACGTTCGGCGGTGTGTTGCCAAGGTCGCGGGTGAAGTTCATGCCGCGGCCGGTGGCCAGGCCCAGGTTAAAGGCATCTTTCAGTGCCTTGCCGGCAGAAGACGCGGCAACCGTGACTTTTGACAGTTTGCGGTCTGACGGTTTTTCGCTTTTGTATTCGCTGAACCGGTATAGCTGCTCTTCCAGGGTGCGGCCGATAAGATTCAGGCGTGCGGCTTCGGAGCCGGTGGCGTCGTCCCCAGTGACGAGGGTGTCTGCCAGGCCAACCAGAACGTGCTTTGACGGGCCGTCCTTGATCTGGCCGGCCATGGCAATCAACGCCTTACGATAGTTGGCTGGGGTACGGTCCTTATCTGTGCCAGTACCCACCACCAGCAGGCGTGCCCAGGGCTGTCCGTCCAGCGGTACTTGCAGGGTGGTTGCGTTTTTACCAGTGGCGTCCCCGTTTTTGTGCAGGGTCTTGATCATTCCGCCCAGGGCCTCGTTGGCCTGTGTTGTGGAGGCGGGCCAGTCGCCTTTTTCCGGCAGGGCAACAACAAGGCAGTCCGCTTTGGTATCGGAAATGGGCTTACTGCTCAGGGTAAAATTCATGGCAACTCCCGTTGGTTGTTCTGATTGAGGACAGCCTCATCCGAGTATACTGTCCGAATGCCTATAGCATTGGGGTTCGGAGTCAAATTATCAAGCGCTGACAGGTTGTTAACGCCTTTGTTAATCCCGTGGTCTGTCATTCGGTGCCAAGGTTACTTAGAATACGGCCAATCCTGATTTCCACCGACTCCGGTCGTATCCGGCTCTGAGAGACCGAATTGAATATCGTTTTCCGATACCTTACCCGCCAGGTGATTGTCAGCATGCTTGCCGTTTCCGGCATTCTGCTGATGGTGTTTATGAGTGGTCGGTTTATCAAGTACCTGGCAGATGCAGCCGCGGGTGAGCTGGCCGGCGATGTGCTGTTCCAGATTATGGCGTACCGCTTTCCCGGGTTTCTGGAGCTGATTCTCCCTCTTGGTTTTTTCATTGGCATTTTGCTGGCGTATGGGCGCATGTACCTGGAAAGCGAAATGACAGTGCTGTTCGCCTGTGGAATCAGTGACAAGCAGTTACTGGGAAAAACCCTTATGGGCAGTATTCCGGTGATATTGGTGGTGGGAGCCATGAGCCTGTATGTGTCGCCGTGGGGCATGAAGCAGGTGGAAGGTATCTTCAACGAACAGCGCCAGGCTACGGAGTTTGAAATGCTGGCGCCCGGGCGTTTTCAGTCACTGTCCTCCGGGGGACGTGTTACCTACACGGAAGGCCTGAGTGATGACAAGCGCCGGCTCGAGGGGGTTTTCATTGCCGAATACAACCAGGATGGCAAAGGTCTGTCGATCATTACGGCCCGTGAGGGTTCCCAGCTGATAGATGATGACACCGGCAGCCGGTTTCTTGTGCTTGAGGAAGGTGCAAGGTTTGAAGGCATGCCGGGGCGTCTGGATTACGATGTGACCGGTTTTGATGCCTACGGCCTGAAAATTCGCAGCGGTAACGCCCGGGATAAGGAGCTGGAGGAAGGGTTGAGCACCTGGGACCTGATGGCGTCGGATAACCCGGAGCACCGGGCAATGCTGCACTGGCGTTTCACCCTGCCATTAATTGTGCCCATCGTGACCCTGCTGGCTGTGCGGCTCAGCCGTGTGAACCCACGTCAGGGCCGGTTCTTTCACCTGCTTCCGGCAATGCTGGTCTATATCACCTACCTCGGCCTGCTGATTGTGGCCCGTGACGCCCTTGAAAACGGAAAGGTTCCGGAGTGGGTCGGCCTGCTCTGGGTTCACGCCATTTTCCTGGTGCTCGGGCTGTGGTTGCAGTTTGGTCCCGCCTGGCTGTACCGGCGCCGCCTGGTTCGGGAGGGCCGCACCCGTGCGTAGGATCGACCGTTACGTAATGAGCACAGTGGGCGGAGCCATGTTCCTGGTGATGCTGGTGGTGCTGTCCCTGGATCTGATTTTTGCGTTTATCGCCGAACTGGATGACGCCGAAAACGATTATCAGATGCTGCAGGCTCTGATGTATGTGTTCATGACGCTGCCACGACGCATTTACGATTATCTGCCCCTTGGGGCATTCATGGGGTGCCTCGTGGGGCTGGGTGCAATGGCAAGCTCTTCTGAGCTGACGGTGATCCGTGCCGCCGGGGTTTCACTGAAACGTATTGTCTGGTCGGCCATGAAGCCGGCACTGGTGATTGTGCTGATCGGCGTGCTGATTGGTGAATACGTTGCACCTCCGGCTGAACGGATGGCCCAGAGCCAGAAAGCGATTGCCCAGGGTGCCGGTGAAAATGTTGCCTCGGCATCCGGTATCTGGCACCGGGAAGGTGAGGTTTTCATGCATCTCAACGCCGTTCAGCCCGACGGTGTCATTCGCGGTGTGTCGTTATTTCGTTTTGACGATGAGCGTTGGCTGGTTTCGGTTACCTTTGCTGAACGGGGCACCTACCAGGGAGACCACTGGTTACTGGAAAATGTGGCCACAACCACCCTGAGTGACGAAAAGACTTCCCAGGAGAAACAACAGGCGTTGCGATGGGAAACCGGCTTGTCTCCGGATGTGCTCAGTGTGCTCATCGTCAAGCCGGAAGATCTCTCTATTTCGGGCCTGTATACCTACGCAACGTATCTTGGGGAGCAGGGGTTGAGCGCTGCGAATTACTGGCTGGCATTCTGGAAGAAGGTCCTGATGCCGCTGGGTACAGCGGTGATGGTACTGGTGGCGATATCGTTCGTATTTGGCCCGCTGAGGTCTGTCACCATGGGGTTCCGGGTGTTTACGGGCCTGATCGTGGGGCTGTTGTTCAAGTATATGCAGGATCTGCTGGGGCCCATGAGCCTGGTTTTCGGCTTCAATCCGGTACTGGCCATCGTTCTGCCAATTGCCATCAATGCTGTGGTGGGGGCAGTGCTTATGAGGCGGGCCGGTTAGGTCTGTTTTTTGGGTTCTTTAGGCACCGATGCAACAATGCTGCCGGAGGCGCGATCCGTCAGGGATAGACCGTTGATGGGATAAAAAAGCGCGATAATGGCCGGAATGGTGACAAACAGAGTGGCGGCGTTCAGGTAATAGGCTCCCAGCAGTGCAACGAAGAGAATCGCAGCGGCGGCTACGTAGCGTTTGAGTGCCTGGGTCCAGGACACAGAGGTGCCGTCGAGATTTTCAATGCGAATCCGCCATACCTGCATGCCCAGTGTCTGGCCGTTTCTGGTCCAGAAATAACCGAAGAACAGGTAAAGGGCCAGAAACAACACAAACGTAAGTGCCGGGTCGGCTCCCAGAGTGCCGGCCTCGGCCATTTCCTCATACTTGTCCCAGCCGGTTATCCAGCCTGCCACAAGGGTATACGCCCAGGTGGTCACCAACAGTACCGCTACGCTGATCAGAGCGTCGTAAATTACAGCCATGAGTCGCTTGATGAACGCGGCGGGGGGTAACAGTTCCTCGGCGGTATGAAAGCGGCGGGGCATGGCTTCTCCTGTGATGTTTCACGTTTTTCCTGTTCTCGGCGTGTGCTAGAGTAGCGGATTTGCACGCGCATGTAAGTATGTGTCTTCAAACGCGGACCCCCACGGGTTTATACAAGGGTATCAAAGGGCTATGAAAACCGCAGAGTTGCGACAGGCGTTTCTCGATTACTTCAGGCAACAAGGACATACCATCGTACCGAGCAGTTCACTGGTACCGGCGGACGATCCCACACTGCTGTTTACGAACGCGGGAATGAACCAGTTCAAGGACCTGTTCCTTGGCCGCGAAGAGCGCGACTACACCCGGGCGACTACCTCACAGAAATGCGTTCGGGCGGGTGGCAAACATAACGATCTGGAAAACGTGGGTTACACCGCACGCCACCACACCTTTTTCGAGATGCTGGGTAACTTCAGTTTCGGTGACTACTTCAAGCGTGAAGCCATCAACTTTGCCTGGACTTTCCTGACCGGTGATGACTGGCTGAAGCTGCCGAAAGAAAAGCTCTGGGTAACTATCTACGCCTCTGACGACGAAGCATTCGATATCTGGAACCAGGAAATCGGAGTTCCCGAAGATCGTATTGTGCGTATTGGCGACAACAAGGGCGCCCCCTACGCATCGGACAACTTCTGGCAGATGGGCGACACCGGCCCCTGCGGCCCCTGTACCGAAATCTTCTACGACCACGGCCCGGACGTTGCCGGCGGTCCTCCGGGTAGCCCGGAAGAAGACGGTGACCGTTACATCGAGATCTGGAACGTGGTGTTCATGCAGTACAACCGCCAGGCGGATGGCGAAATGCTGCCGCTGCCCAAGCCGTCGGTGGACACCGGCATGGGGCTGGAGCGCATCACGGCCGTGCTGCAAGGCGTGCACAGCAACTACGAAATTGACCTGATGCAGGACCTGCTGAACGCAGCTTCTGACATTCTCGGTGGCGTAGACACCACCGAGGCCTCTTTGCGAGTGGTGGCAGACCACATTCGCTCCTGCGCCTTCCTGATTGCCGACGGCGTGATGCCATCCAATGAAGGGCGTGGTTTTGTACTGCGCAGGATTATCCGCCGGGCCGCGCGCCACGGCAACAAACTGGGCGCAACCACGGCCTTCTTCTACAAGCTGACCGGTGCCCTGGTTGAATTGATGGGCGATGCCTACCCGCAGCTGGTCAGCAGCCGCAAGCAGATTGAGAAGGTCCTGCTGCAGGAAGAAGAGCAGTTCGCAAAGACTCTGGATAAGGGTCTGCGCCTGCTGGAGCAGGATATTGCCGAGCTGAAAGGGGCCGAGATTCCGGGTGAAACCATCTTCACCCTTTATGATACCTACGGTTTTCCGGTTGATCTGACCAATGATATCGCCCGCGAGCGTGGCCTGACTCTGGACTACGAAGGCTATGAAAAAGCGATGGAAGGCCAGCGCGAACGCGCCCGTGCCGCCAGCAAGTTCGGCATGGACTACAACGCCGCCGGCCTGAACATCAAAGGGTCCACCGAATTCACCGGTTACGAACATATCGACGGCCACGAAACCATCCGCACCGTGATTGTTGATGGCAAGGAAAAGAACGCCCAGGCAGGTGATGAGGCTGTCGTGGTGCTGGAGCGTACGCCATTCTATGCAGAGTCTGGCGGGCAGGTAGGTGACACCGGCTTGCTGACCTGGAGTGGTGGTCGCTTCAAGGTGACCGATACCCAGAAGGAAGGCAGTAATCACCTTCATATAGGCACGTTGATTGAAGGCGAGCTTTTTCCGGGTCTGGAAGTGGACGCCCGTATTGATCATGCGCGCCGAGAACGAACCAAGAAGAACCACTCGGCAACACACCTTATGCATGCTGCGCTCCGAAATGTACTGGGCGAGCATGTTTCGCAGAAAGGCTCGCTGGTGGATCCGGACAAACTGCGTTTTGACTTCTCCCATTTTGAGCCGGTGACACCGGAACAGCTGCGGGAAATCGAGCGTCAGGTGAACGAACAGATCCTGGATAACACGCCCGTGCAAACGGAAATCACCGACATGGAGCAGGCCAAGGCCAAGGGTGCCATGGCGTTGTTCGGTGAAAAGTACGGCGATACCGTCAGGGTGCTGAGCATGGGTTCCGACGACTATTCCGTGGAGCTCTGCGGTGGTACCCACGTAGCCCGTACCGGCGATATCGGCCTGTTCCGCATTACCTCGGAAAGCGGTATTTCCTCCGGTGTTCGCCGGATTGAAGCCGTGACTGGTTTTGGTGCTCTGGAATGGGTTGAGGAAACAGAACAAACACTTCGCGAAGCGGCAAAGCTGGTGAAGGGCTCCCGCGAGTCTCTGGTGGAGAAAGTTCAGCAAACCCTGGATCGTAACCGGCAGCTCGAGAAAGACGTCAACGCCCTCAAGGCAAAACTGGCAAGCTCTGCCGGAACTGACCTGGCCGGTTCTGCTGTCGAGGTTGCCGGTCTCAAAGTGGTTGCCTCTGAAATGGAAGGGGCCGATCGCAAGGCTCTGATGGAAACCGCCGACCAGCTCAAGAACAAGCTGGGCGAGGGTGTTGTGGTGTTGGCCAGTGTTGAAGATGGCAAGGTTACGCTGGTGGCCGGTGTGACCAAATCTGCCACCGGGAAGGTCAAAGCCGGTGACCTGATGAAGTACCTGGCGGCACAGGTTGACGGCAAGGGCGGTGGTCGTCCGGACATGGCCCAGGGCGGTGGTAACGATCCTTCCAAGCTGGCTGCGGCCCTTGCCGGAGTTCCGGCCTGGGTAGAGAAAAATATTGCTTAGGTAGCTGTTTCGGAATCGGGCGGGCGTTTATAATTCCGCTCGTTTGATTATCTGACGCAGGGCTGCGCCCTGCATGTGTTCACGCTTGGTATCGGGAAAACAATGGCGCTCTTGGTTCAGAAATTTGGTGGTACCTCGGTAGGCACCACCGAGCGGATCGAAGCGGTGGCAGAAAAAGTCAGCCGTTTTCGCAAGGAAGGTCATGACGTGGTGGTTGTGGTATCTGCTATGAGCGGTGAGACCAATCGCCTGATTGGGCTGGCCAACGAGATCATGGAAGAACCTACGCCCCGGGAGATGGATGTGCTGGTCTCTACTGGCGAGCAGGTCACGATTGCACTGCTGTCCATGGCCCTGCAGAAGCGGGGCTGCGATGCGCGCTCCTACACCGGTGCCCAGGTGCGGATTCTGACGGACAGCAGCCACACCAAGGCGCGCATCAGGCAAATTGATGAACAGCGCATGAGGGAGGATCTCGATGCCGGCCGTGTGGTTGTGGTTGCAGGCTTTCAGGGCATCGATGAGAACGGTAGCATCACCACCCTGGGCCGCGGCGGGTCGGATACTACAGCGGTGGCCCTTGCCGCCGCATTGAAGGCTGATGAATGTCAGATCTACACTGATGTTGATGGTGTCTATACCACCGACCCGAGGGTAGTCGACAGCGCACGCCGGCTTGAAAGGGTCACCTTTGAAGAAATGATCGAAATGGCCAGCCTGGGCTCGAAAGTTCTTCAGATTCGTGCGGTGGAATTTGCAGGTAAATACAATGTTCCTTTAAGGGTTCTTTCCAGCTTCCAGGAAGGTGAAGGCACCCTGATTACTCTTGAGGATGAAAACGCCATGGAACAACCGGTCGTTTCCGGCATAGCCTTTAACCGTGATGAAGCCAAGCTGACGATTTCCGGTGTGCCTGATACACCGGGCAGTGCGTTGCGTATTTTACAGCCGGTCAGCGATGCAAATATTGAAGTTGACATGATCGTTCAGAACGTGGGCGCCGATAACCGAACGGATTTCACCTTCACGGTGCACCGCAATGATTTCAAGCGTGCCCAGGCGGTGCTTCAGCGGGTATCTGATGAACTGGGAGCCAGGGAAGTCAGCGGTGACAGTAAGATTGCCAAGGTCAGTATTGTTGGTGTGGGCATGCGTTCCCATGCTGGTGTTGCAACTAAAATGTTTGCTGCGCTGTCCAACGAGGGTATCAATATCCTGATGATCTCCACGTCAGAGATTAAAATCTCTGTGGTGATCGATGAAAAATATCTTGAGCTGGCGGTTCGGGCACTTCATAGTGCGTTCGAGCTGGACAAGCCCGGGGTGGAGGAAGCCTGATAATTGGCGGACACATAGGCCAGTCAGCCAGGCTTTCTGTTAAAAAGGGAATCATTTGCAGGCTTGTGCCCTTCTGAATGCGTATAAGTGATTATGCGTCTTTAGATCCGTAAGTGATCCCACTATAAAAGTAAGCAGTATACATTTGTCGGAACAGGTAGCTCTGGATAAGGGAGTAAAGGACATGTTGATTTTGACCCGCCGTGTAGGCGAAACCCTGATGGTCGGTGACGACATCACCGTTACCGTACTAGGGGTAAAGGGGAATCAGGTACGAATTGGTGTAAATGCGCCGAAAGAGGTGGCAGTGCACCGCGAAGAAATATATCAGCGTATTCAGAGTGAGAAAGACTCTGAAGAGCCGGAGCCCGGCAACAGCTGAGAGTGATGAAAAGCCGTTCGAGGGAAACCCGGACGGCTTTTTTGTAGCGGCACGATCGAGGTTTGAAAAAACTGGTGTCAACCCTATGAAATCAGAAAAATTATGGTAGTATACGCCCCGTTCTCAAGGAGAGGTGGGTGAGTGGCTGAAACCAGCTCCCTGCTAAGGAGCCGTACGAGCAATCGTACCGAGGGTTCGAATCCCTCCCTCTCCGCCATTTCTTTTCGAAGATAACAGAGAACCGTTTGAACTGGTAAAGATCAGTTTGAACTTAGAAGTAGCGATGCGCGGCTGTAGCTCAGCTGGATAGAGTACCTGGCTACGAACCAGGCGGTCGGAGGTTCGAATCCTCCCAGCCGCGCCACTTATTAAGAATCTGCTTTCGTGCACCCGGCATTAGCGACTTGCTCATAAGTCAGACGGGATTTGAGCCGAAAGAGGTTCGACCGAAGCACACGAGGTGTGCTGAGGAACGTCGGAGCAAAGCGACGACGGCCCCGAAGGGGTGAGGGCCAAAGGCCCGAATAATCCTCCCGACAGACATGAGTTAATGTCAGCGAGGGTGTGACAGTTTCAAGCGGCTGTAGCTCAGCTGGATAGAGTACCTGGCTACGAACCAGGCGGTCGGAGGTTCGAATCCTCCCAGCCGCGCCATATCAAGATCAGAACGCCTCAGTTTGTGCACCCCACAGGCTGAGGCGTTTTGCTATGTATAGCTGGGAGGATTTGAACCAAAGAGGTGCGACCGAAGCACACGAAGTGTGCTGAGGAGCGTCGGAGCAAAGCGACGACGACCCCGAAGGGGTGAGGGCCACAGGCCCGAATAATCCTCCCAGCCGCGCCATATCAAACAAAGAACCCCGCCAACGAGCGGGGTTCTTTGTTCAGTTACCACATCAAATCATCAGGAATCTCATAACCCGCATAAGGGTCATCGTCACCCTGATCATCACTTTTCCGGTCATGCAGTACCACAACGGCGCTCTCATCCCGCTCCATGATCTTCCTTGCCACACCTTCCGCCACAATCTCATAGGTATCGTTGACGAACACAATGGCCAGCCGGCCACGTGACAACTGGTCCACCATGGTGTCGTCCACAAAGATCTTCTTGATCTTCTTGTCATGCACGAACTGGTAGGAAGTCTCACCCCGGGAGCGATCGAGGCGGTTGGTTTCCACCAGTTGCCGGATCTGCGCCTGTATGGCCTTTTTCTCTGCTTCCTTCTGGTGTTGAAGGTTTAATTGCCGGTCTTTCTCTGCCTTTTCTTCTTTTGCCTGGCGTGCCCTGACTTCGGCTTCGTTGATTTCAACAGTGCCTTTGGGTTGCTGCTTCCGTTTTTTGTGTTTCTCATTGCGAATGGCCTTGGCCTTTTTTTCATCGGCCAGGCCGGCCTTTAACAGCTGATCCTGTAGTGATGGCATTCAATGCTCCGTGACAGTTTGCTATTTCTGGTAAACTGCATCCAGTATACGCCCGGAATGCTCCCGGTCGAACCCGTCCCCTTTTGCAATCTCCAGGATTTTATATGCCGTCATTCATTCAGCTGGGTCTTTCCCGGCCAATGCTCGATAACCTGTCGAGGCTTGGCTTTGAGAACCCGACACCCATCCAGGCCGGTGCCTTGCCCCACGGGATGCAGGGCAGCGACCTGATCGCGATGGCTCAGACCGGCAGCGGCAAGACGGCTGCTTTTGGTATTCCGCTGGTAGAAAAGCTTCACCCCCGGCGGTTTGTGGTGCAGGGGCTTGTGTTGTGTCCCACCCGAGAGCTGGCGGACCAGGTAGCCAAATCCCTGCGAGAGCTTGCGGTTGCCCGGGATAACGTGAAAATACTTTCCCTGTGCGGCGGTGTGTCCATCGGCCCGCAGATTGGCTCGCTCAGCCATGGCGCTCACATTGTGGTAGGAACCCCCGGCCGGATTCAGGATCACCTGAGAAAGGGAACCTTGAAACTGGATCAGCTTGAAACCCTGGTGTTGGACGAGGCAGACCGGATGCTGGATATGGGCTTTCAGGAAGCCGTGGAAGACATCATCGCCCAGGCGCAGACAAAACGGCAGACGCTGATGTTTTCAGCCACCTGGCCGGAAAATATCCGCAAACTGAGTGAGCAATACCAGACCAGCCCAGTGGATGTGCGGATTGATAGCCGGGCCATTGAATCCGACATTGCCGAGCGATTTTACGAGATTGGCCCCGGACAGCAGGTTCAGGCTCTTGCGGCATTGTTGTCGCTTCACCAGCCGGCCTCCTGCATTGCCTTCTGCACCAGAAAACAGCAGTGCGATGAGGTGGCCGCCGAGCTGAACGGCCTCGGATTTGCGGCATTGCCCCTGCACGGGGACCTGGAGCAGCGTGACCGCGACAGCGTTCTGGTGCGTTTTGGCAACCAGAGCTGTTCGGTACTTGTGGCGACCGATGTTGCTGCCCGAGGCCTTGATATCAAATCCCTGCCATTGGTGGTCAACGTTGAACCTGCCCGTGATCCGGAAGTTCATACCCACAGGGTTGGAAGGACCGGGCGTGCGGGTGAGCAGGGGCTGGCAGTAACCTTCTGTACACCGTCTCAGGCCCATAAAATCAACCGACTGGAGGCGGAGCGCAAGCAGGCCGTGGAGTGGGGTAGTACCGCAGACCTGCTGGCCACGCCGTTGAGGCCATCTGCCCCGGCGATGAAAACCCTCTGCATTGCCGGTGGGCGGAAGGACAAGGTCAGGCCGGGTGATGTTCTTGGTGCGCTTACCGGTGAGGCCGGGCTTCCCGGTAAGGTTGTGGGCAAAATAGATCTGTTTGATTTTCAGTGTTTTGTTGCGGTTGAGAAGGAATCAGCGGCGACGGCCCTGAAAAGGCTGGAACAAGGTCGCATAAAGGGTCGGAAAATGCGTGTACGTTATGCATGAATGAGAATGGCTTTTACCCGCCCGAAGCCCGCCAGTATGGGCCAAGGCGCTCGGAAACCACCTATTGAAACCTGCAATTAGGTTGCTCAGTGGCGTGGAAAACGGTAAATTACGCGGGATTTTGCCCCCCGAATTGGTCTGCGCGTGGACGCTGTTCACCGGATAACAGTCAAATCGGGAAAATCAACAACTCAATACAGGTAGCTATTCGTTATGAATGAGCTGATGTCACAAGCCATCGATCTGATGGTCGCAGGCATGGGGTTTGTCTTCGCATTCCTGATCATATTGGTGTTTGCAACCCTGCTCATGTCAAAGCTGGTACTCCGGTTTGGCCCGGCTGAGCCTGAACCCGCCGCTCCGGCCCGTAATTCGCGTGCAAAGCCTTCAGCGCCTTCGCCAGTTGATCCTGACACCGCTGAAGCAATCAAGAAAGCAATTGCACAATACCGGTCACGCCACAAGAAGTGACCTGGCAGACAGATTAGAACCTTTAAACAGAAGGCTGACACGATGACTGACACAAAGAAACCGCTGGGGATTACGGACGTTATTCTACGTGACGCCCACCAGTCCCTGCTGGCCACCCGCATGCGGCTTGACGATATGCTGCCCATTGCCGAGAAGCTGGACAAAGTAGGCTTCTGGTCTCTGGAGTCCTGGGGTGGAGCTACCTTTGATTCCTGCATCCGCTATCTGGGCGAAGACCCGTGGGAGCGCATTCGTGAGCTCAAGAACGCCATGCCCAATACGCCGCAGCAAATGCTGCTGCGCGGCCAGAACCTGCTGGGCTACAGGCACTACGCGGATGATGTGGTAGACCGTTTCTGTGAGCGTGCCGCCGACAATGGCGTTGATGTGTTCCGTATCTTCGATGCGATGAACGATCCCCGTAACCTGGATCGCGCCATCAAGGCCGTTCGTAAGACCGGCAAACATGCCCAGGGCACCATTGCCTATACCACCAGCCCGGTTCACACCATCGAAATGTGGGTAGAGCTGGCGAAGGAAGTCGCCGATATGGGCGCCGACTCCCTCGCCATCAAGGACATGGCGGGTATTCTCAAGCCTTATGTGGCTTTCGATCTGGTCAGCCGTCTGAAGAAAGAACTGGATATTCCGATTCACATGCAGTGCCACGCTACAACCGGCATGTCGACCGCAACGGCTATCAAGGCTGCGGAGGCCGGCATCGACAATGTGGATACCGCCATTTCCTCGATGAGCATGACCTATGGCCATTCACCCACCGAAGCGGTGGTTGCGATTCTGGAAGGCACGGATCGTGACACGGGTCTTGATCTGAATCTGCTTGAAGAGATCGCCAGTTACTTCCGCGAAGTTCGCAAGAAATACGCGAGGTTTGAAGGCAGCCTCAGAGGCACCGATTCCCGTATCCTGATCGCTCAAGTGCCGGGTGGCATGCTGACCAACATGGAAAACCAGCTGAAAGAGCAGAACGCGGCCGACAAGTTCGACCAGGTTCTCGATGAAATTCCCAAGGTACGTGAAGACCTGGGCTTTATCCCGCTGGTAACACCGACTTCCCAGATCGTTGGTACCCAGGCGGTACTGAACGTTCTGACTGGTGAGCGCTACAAATCTATTTCCAAGGAGACCTCTGCGATCCTGAAAGGCGAGTACGGTGCTGCACCGGCGCCGATGAACAAGGAGTTGCAGGAGCGTGTTCTGGATGGCAAAGAAGTGATTACCTGCCGTCCGGCCGATCTGATCGAGCCAGAAATGGACAAGCTGACCAAAGAGCTCCGGGATATCGCGAAAGAGAAAGACATCAAGCTTGCCGAGCAGGAAGTGGATGACGTTCTGACTTACGCTCTGTTCCCGCAGATTGGCCTCAAGTTCCTCGAGAACCGTGGCAATCCGGACGCATTCGAGCCGGTTCCCACTGCCGAAAGCGCCGCTCCGGCCAAGAAAGCCGAAGGCCCCGAAACGTACACCGTTGAAGTCAATGGCAAGAAGTTTGTGGTGGCGGTTTCCGAAGGCGGTGAAATCACCCAGATTCAGGGTGAGGGCGGTGCTGCTTCCGCACCTGCGGCCTCCTCGTCCGAACCGGCGCCTGCCGCTGGCGACGGCGAGCCTGTGCTTGCGCCGCTGGGAGGTAACATCTTCAAGGTACTGGTTTCTCCCGGTGACGTCGTTGAAGAAGGCGATGTGATGATAATCCTCGAAGCCATGAAAATGGAAACCGAGGTGCGCGCACCCAAGGCCGGTACTATCGGCGAAGTCTTCATCAAGGTCGGTGATGCCGTCTCCGTTGATGATGAAATGCTGACAATCGCATAAGGGCCAGCATTCCATGGAAAAATTACTGACGTTGTGGACGGGCAGTGGCCTGTTCAATATAGAGCCGGGCCAGGTGGTGATGATTCTCATCGGCCTTGGGCTTTTGTATCTTGCGGTTCGCAAGAAGTTCGAGCCATTGCTGCTGGTGCCGATTGGCTTCGGTGGCATTCTGGCGAACATTCCGGAGGCAGGGCTGGCCCTGTCGGCGGCAGAAAATGCCATTCACTTTGCCAAACCCCAGGCTCTGGCTGCATTAGCAAGTGTTCTGGACGTATCCTATCAGGCCGGCCAGGCGGTAACGCCGGAGGTCAAGGAGGCGTTCAAGGCTGCGTACAAGGATGCCAGTTACGCCAGCGTAAGCATGGCCAATGCGGTTGCCCAGGATAATGGCTATGGCAATGGCATGCTCTACAACTTCTACACCATTGTTATTGGTAGCACCGTTGGGCCGCTGCTGATCTTCATGGGTGTGGGTGCGATGACGGACTTTGGCCCGCTGCTGGCTAACCCCAAGACGCTGTTGTTGGGTGCTGCTGCCCAGTTCGGCATCTTCGGAACAGTGATCGGTGCTGCATTGCTGGATTGGGCAGGCATTCTTGAGTTCACTATCCTGGAAGCGGCCGCCATTGGTATCATTGGTGGTGCGGATGGCCCGACGTCCATCTATGTTTCCAGTGTGCTGGCGCCCCACCTGATTGGTGCGATCGCGGTCTCAGCCTACGCCTACATGGCTCTGGTGCCGATGATCCAGCCGCCGATCATGAAGGCGCTGACCAGCCAGAAAGAGCGGGCCATCAAGATGACCCAGCTGCGCCCGGTGACCAAGAAAGAGAAAATTGTGTTCCCGATCGTGGTGCTGGTTGCGGTTGCCCTCTTCCTGCCGGACGCGGCTCCGCTGCTGGGTATGTTCTGCTTCGGTAACCTGATGCGTGAGTGTGGCGTGGTTGAGCGCCTGAGCGACACTGCCCAGAACGCACTGATTAACATCGTGACCATTTTCCTGGGCCTGTCTGTTGGTTCGAAGCTGATGGCTGACAGCTTCCTGGACGGCCAGACTCTGGGTATTCTGGGCCTGGGCATTGTGGCCTTCGGTGTGGGTACCGCAACGGGCATCCTGATGGCGAAGCTGATGAATGCTTTCGTCAAGGAACCTATCAACCCACTGATCGGTTCTGCCGGGGTTTCTGCGGTGCCGATGGCAGCGCGAGTGTCCAACAAGGTCGGCCTGGAGGCCAATCCGCATAACTTCCTGCTGATGCACGCCATGGGCCCGAACGTGGCTGGTGTTATCGGTTCTGCGGTAGCGGCAGGTGTAATGATCAAGCTTCTGGGCTGATCGTTCCACTCAGGCGAATAAGGAGACCCCGCTGTTGCGGGGTCTTCTTTTTGGTGCGCCAGGCATGGCGCGTAGCGCCTTAACTGGCGCTGTTCTGGTACAGGTGGTGCTGGCCGGATGACTTGGGGGTGCAAGTCCCCTGTGGGCCCGGCAAGGGGAACCACTAGCCGGACGGCAAGGGTGTCCACTGCGAGGTGGAATCTGAAGGAAGCCGCAGGCAAAACACTGGCCTGACGAACAGGAATCGCATGAGGCGGTCACACCGGGTAAGGCGGCCAATATCGTCGAAGCCCAATACTTGCACGGAAGGTGTGGACGTAGATGCGGCGGGCATAAGTGTGAAGGTCACGCGTCTTACCCTGGGAAGTCTGGCTCTCTGCCACTGTGCTACTCACCTCGTGAGAGGTGGGGATGGGGTGCCAGAACTCAGCCGAGGTCATAGTAGGTGCGTTACCGCGTACTGAAGGGCCGAACATGGCTGGCCGTTAGTAGACGATGAGTTCTCGTGGTGTGCTTATGAAGACAGAAGCGACCCGGATGGGTCAGGGCATTCAGGAAGGGGCCGGGCGGTACCCGGCAGGTACTGGAGCCCGTGTCGAGGCAGATATGGGAGTTCACTTGTGGACGAACGCGGAGCCGAATACGCTGATGGAACAGGTGCTTGAGCGCCCGAACCTGATGCGTGCATACCAGCGGGTGGTGTCCAACAAAGGCGCTGCCGGTGTCGATCAGATGCCGGTCACGGCTCTGAAGGGCCACCTGCAACAGCACTGGCCAACGCTGCGCGAGCGACTGTTGGCCGGAGACTACCACCCTCAGCCAGTACGCCGGGTCAGCATTCCCAAGCCGCAAGGTGGCGAACGGATACTGGGAATTCCGACGGTGCAGGATCGCCTGATCCAACAGGCACTTCATCAGGCCCTGAGCCCAATGCTGGAACCGACCTTCTCGGAGCACAGCTACGGGTTCCGCCCTGGCCGAAGTGCCCACCAGGCGGTCAAGGCGATGCAACGGCACATCAATGACGGCCACCGCTGGGTGGTCGACTTGGATCTGGCTCAGTTCTTTGACCGGGTCAACCACGATGTGCTGATGAGCCTGTTAGCTCGTCGCATTAGCGACCAACGGATACTCACCCTGATCAGGCGGTACCTGCAAGCTGGCATGCTCGAAGGGGGGCTGGTCAGCCCGAGACGGCAAGGGGCGCCGCAGGGCGGCCCCCTGTCTCCTGTGCTCTCCAATGTGCTTCTGACCGAACTGGATCGGGAGCTGGAGCGCCGAGGGCACCGGTTCTGCCGCTACGAGGACGACTGCAACATCTACGTTCGCAGCAAAAGAGCCGGTGACCGGGTTATGGACAGTATTACCCACTTCCTGGAAACGCGCCTGCGCCTGACGGTGAACACGGCCAAAAGCGCCGTGGATCGTCCCTGGCGCCGGAGTTTCCTGGGCTACAGCGTGAGCTGGCATAAACGACAGGTACGGTTGAGGGTTGCACCAAAGAGCCTGAAGGCTTTTATGGCCAAGCTGCGACCACTGCTGAAACGATCACGAGGACAGTCGCTGGCAACGACCATCCGGAACCTGAATCCGGTGCTACGTGGCTGGGCGAATTACTATCGCCTGACGGCCTCGAAGCGCTCGGTCGAAGCGTTGGATGGCTGGATACGGCGACGGCTCCGTTTGATCTTGTGGCAGCAATGGAAACGAGCCTACACACGGGCACGTCATTTAATGCGGTTAGGTCTGGCAGAGCCAAGGGCCTGGATGAGTGTAACGAATGGTCATGGCCCTTGGTGGAACAGCGGCGCATCTCACATGAATGCGGCGCTGCCAAAGAGGGTGTTCGACGGCCTGTCTCTGGTAAGCTTGCTGGATACGATGCACCGGCTTCAGAGCCAACCGTGAACCGCCGTGGTACGGAACCGTATGCCCGGTGGTGTGAGAGGACGGGGGAGGTAACTCCCCCTCCTACTCGAT
>JBHEPI010000085.1:0-41512 GCA_046260345.1 Marinobacter sp.
AGCCTCCCGCATTTCCTGTTCCCTAGCATCAAGTGCAGACCTGAGCCGGGTTTCTTCATCTTTATCCAGATACCTGATTTTGATTTCAGTCTGCTTATCCGTGAGCGCGGCTTTTAGGCGATAGCTGCCTAGTTGATGCTCCGGGATAACCTTATCGGCTACTGCGTGATTCAGCAGGGACTTCAGGTTGGCTAGTTCCCGGCGGCGTGTTGAAACAGCAACATTGCTGCGGCTGCGGTTCCACTTAGCCAGATCAAGCTCCGTGATCTCCGTCATGGGCTTGTCGAGAATATGAGAAAAGTTGTTTTTGATACTCGAAATGAAATACCGGGAATTGGCGATATTGGCTTCAGCGTGCGCCTTGAAATCTCCGTCCAGGTACCCGGCCAGCGTTGTCTGTTTTAAGGCGCGTTTGTGTTGCCGCTCGGCTTGGAAGTCATGGCCTTGCAGGAACAGGCCAAGCAAGCGCTGGGCTTCAGTTCTGGCATACGTTAGCGTGACCTGAGAGGCGTCACCAATCCGCTCCCGTTTTCCTCTGGCCATCTCTACATAATACGTTTTGGCCCCGCTTTTCTGGACTCGAACCAAAAGCCCTTTCACGGACTGCTTGCCGCCTTTGTCCCGAACCTCATAAGGCCCCGATGGGCGCGGCTCGAAAGATGGGACTGTCTTTTCGGTAAGTGTTGCCGCCATGCCGGTGATCCCCGTAAGTGCAGTGTAAGTGCATATAATCATATCACAGGCAAACATCAGCAATCACTAATAAACCTATATGACTGTTTTATCAGGAATTTTTTTCGTAAGGTCTTGATCGAAAAGGGGTAAAAAATCCCCTCCTAAGGGGAAGGTAGCAGGTTCGAGTCCTGCCGGGGGTACCAGTTACCCTTCCGCATCAGTCTACATCCAGACCCAACCATCTGTTTTACAAGCATTTAACTGATTAAACGCATCCTTATCGATCTACAATATTCCGCCCTTGTCTACACATTTTGGGGGGCACATTTGGGGTGCAAACTGAAATGCACCCCATTATAGTAGGTTTTGTACCCCCAAAAAGAGCACAGCCCCTTCATGCCCAAACCTATCACCCCACTGAACGACAAAAAGATCCAATCGGCGAACTTCGAAAAACTCGGCAAACGAACCAAGCTCTCCGATGGTGGCGGACTGTATCTGGACATCCAACCGTCCGGGAGGTACTGGAGGATGAAGTACCGGTTTGATGGTAAGGAGAAAACGCTTGCACTTGGCGTCTACCCTGAGGTGTCGCTGAAACTGGCTCGAGAGCGTCGCATTAAGGCCAGAGAGCAGATTGCCGACGGTATTGATCCAAACGAGGTCAGAAAAGAGCAGAAAGCAGCCCTGAGAGAGCAGGCGGACACCTTCAAGGCTGTCGCAGAGGACTGGCTCAAATTAAAGAAAGGAGAACTTGCCGACAATACGCTGGAAGTTGCGAAAAGACGGCTCGAATCCTGGGCTTTCCCTAAACTGGGCCACTTGCCGATCAGGGAAATCAAAGCCGCCACTGTCATGGAGGCCCTGAGGCCCATTGAAGACTAAGGCAAGCACGAGACCGCGCACCGAATCCGGCAACGCATTGGCGAGATCTTTCGATTTGCAGTAGCAGCAGATCGCGCTGAGATTGATTCCACAGCAACACTGAGAGGGCAACTCAAAACCACTCCCACTAGGCACCGTTCTGCCATCACTAGCCCAGAGGAATTAGGCAAGCTATTGAAAGCAATCGACGCTTACGGAGGGTATGCCTCCACCAGAGCCGCCTTAAAACTTGCACCGATGCTGTTCCTTCGACCTGGCGAACTGCGAAACGCGGAATGGAACGAGCTCGATCTGCACAAAGCTACCTGGATTGTTCCAGGAAATCGGATGAAAGGCACTCAGAAAGCCAAGAGAGCGGGCCAGGTGCCAGTTCACATCGTACCCCTTTCGACCCAGGCCGTGGAGATCCTGAAAGAGCTCAAAACCATCACTGGACATCAGGACCTCGTATTCGAATCCGTCAAACGGAAACGGCCACTGTCAGAGAACACGATCAACGTCGCACTCAAATCGATGGGCTACGATGGCTCTGTCATGGTGGGCCATGGATTCCGGGCAACAGCCTCTACCCTGTTTCACGAACAGAACTGGCAACCCGAGATCATTGAGCTTCAACTCGCTCATAAACAGCGCAATCAAGTGGCTGCCGCTTGCAATCGCTCAGCGAGGCTCGAGGAGAGGCGGGAAATGATGCAGGCCTATCTTCAAGCTAGCCAACAAGTCGTGATAGGGCCGTAGAAAGTGTGCTGCCTTCGATCACCCTTGATACCTCAAAGGGTTTCTCTTGTCGCTCCATCACTTGCCGGTTATGGCTAATAGCCTCCCATAGGGAAACCAACACGGGCGTCATTTTTGCCGTTCCAGTAGCCGGGGCTGGAGACAACGCCGGATTCGGATTTGGCGGGTGGCGCTTCTGAAGGAATGTACAGACCGTCCACTTCGGGCAGGCCAGATCCGAATACTTCAATATACAGAGTGTTGGGTTCATAGGTTGCTGTTTCGGTCATGGTTACTCTCATATTGGTTAAACGACACATGAGGGAGCGTGTGTCTACAAAAGCGACCTCGACGAATGGCGTCGCAAGAAGAACATGAAGAAACAGAACCAGGGAGAGGCGCCGGGGTGCGCCGAATGCAACGCGCGACAGAGTTGTCGAGCCGGGGCAGTGGCGCCAGACAACCCTGAATTGTACCAGAAGCCTATGGCGTTCTCCCTGTTCCACCCTGAGGATCGGCTCATTAGAGATTAAAGTCGACGCTCAATATGGTATTCTTCGCCACCATGAATACCCCACAGTTTTCAGACCGTAATGGTTCGTCACTCGTCGTTGAAGGCGGAGCCATGCGAGGCATTTTCGCAGCTGGCGTTCTCGACGCATTTCTTGAACATCGTTACCAGCCTTTCAGACGTTCCTACGGAGTTTCAGCGGGTTCTACAAACCTGATTGGCTACCTGGCTGGCGATCATGGGCGCAACCGGAAAATAATCACTGGGCATGCCTGCCAACCGGAATTTATCGACTGGGCAAGGTTTGCAAAAGGCGGTCACCTTTGTGATGTGCACTGGCTCTGGCACCAGTCGTTTTCTGACGTACCGCTTAGCCTGGAGAACTATGTGGCGGGGAACACCGAGCTCTGGGTTACCACCACATCGGCACGCACCGGGCAGGCCTGCTATTTTCGAATTGATGAAAACAACATGCACGAAGTATTCACCGCATCGTGCTCATTGCCCATTGCCTATCGAACGTATCCAGAAGTAAACGGCGAGCCGATGACCGATGGGGGCCTTGCGGATGCCATCCCAGTTATCAAGGCCTATGAAGACGGTGCCCATGATATTACCGTCGTGCTTTCCCGCCCGCCCGGCTATCGGAAGAAGCCGCCAAGATTCAGGTTTGTGCCTCAACGCCTCTTCCGCGAATATCCTGCTCTGGCCGAAGCGTCACTTCGCAGGGCGAAAAGCTATAATTCAGCACTCTCTTTTATCGAAAACCCTCCTTCGGATTGTGCCGTCCGGGTTATTGCGCCACCCGCCAATTTTGCAGTTGGGCGGCTGACGCGCAAACCGGAACTTCTGGAGCAGGGCTACCAGGACGGCCACCACGCAGGTCTGATTTATCTCGATGAGGTGAATGGCGCTTCCTGAACGGGACAACTTAGGTTACCCTAGGATAGACTCCTTCTACCCCATCCTTTGCTAATACCCACTGCCATAGCTGGATATCCCGGGCTCGGAATGCCCCGGCACAAGAAAGCAGGTAATAGCGCCACATCCGATAAAAACGTTCGCTGAGCTCGCCCTGGAACCGTGGCCAGGCCTTTTCAAAGTTCTCATACCAGGCCATCAGAGTCTTATCGTAATCTGCACCGAAGTTGTGCAAGTCTTCCACGACAAACAATTCATCCACTGCGTCCCCGATCTGCCCAATAGACGGAAGTTCGCCATTCGGGAATATGTACTTGTCGATCCAGGGGTCTGGGTAAGAGTTACGAAGATTCTTGCCAATCGTGTGCAACAGGAATAAACCACCCGGATTCAGACATCGATGAGCCACCTCCATATAAGTCCGGTAATTTTTCGGGCCGACATGCTCGAACATGCCAACACTGGCAATCCGGTCGAATTTCTCATCTATATCCCGGTAATCCATCAGCCGGAAATCCAGAGACAGGTGGGGATACTTAGCCGTAGCCCAATCTGCCTGTTCCTGCGAAATAGTGACACCAACCGCCTCTACCCCGTAGTTCTCCGCCGCATAAGCCATAAGACTGCCCCAGCCACAGCCGATGTCCAGCAGGCGCATGCCGGGCTGCAAGCCGAGTTTCCGGCAAATCAGGTCCAGTTTCGCTGCCTGGGCTTGTTCCAGGTTATCCGCATCCTTCCAGTAACCACAGGTGTATGTCATGCGCGAATCCAGCATGGCACCGTAGAATTCATTCCCCAGATCGTAATGGGCCTCTCCAACTTCCCAGGCACGGCTTTTAGTCTGGAGGTTCAGGTATTTTGCCCGGATGATGTGCGGGAGAATTTTAGAGGGCTTGATCTGGCCGGGAAGTTTGGCGCTGAGCAATTTGCAAAAAAATTGATCCAGTTCGTCCGCTTCCCAGGCGCCTTCCATGTACGCCTCACCGAAACCAAGATTGCCCTGAGCCATTGCCGCTTCTGGCACTCCATGAGCATTGAAACGAATATCCCAGGGGCGGGAGCCACCTATTCTGATATCAGCCGTCGCAAGCAAATCCGCTACGAACTGATGAGTTTTGTTGTCAGGATCAAAGAAGGCAATTCTAGAGGTTTTTTCGTTCATCATTAGCCAATTCCCATCATAATAAACGGATAATAGATGGTGAGCCCTGCGGAAACGAGCATGGAATACCGCTCCTGCTCAGGGCGCAACAGGCACACGCTTGTGACATCGGGCTCGTTAACTAGCGCAGTATTACGAGCGGCTTTTTCGCGGTTTCAAGCATTTTGGTGGTAGTGCTGCCCACCAGGAACCGGCGCACGCGGGAGTGGCCGTACGCGCCCATGATCAGTACGTCGATGTCGTGTTCTTCCTGATAGGCGTGAAGGGTCTGCTCCACATCCCCAGCGCGGATGGCCAGGTGAATTTCCATTCCGTGAGTATCAAGAGCTTCTTTGGCTCGATTGAGCTGGACCCAATGGTCCTCGGTATCCGAACCGACCATCACCAGGTGCAGAGGCATTCGGTTGAACACTGGTGTTCCGGCAAGCAACTCGATGCTTCTGAAGGCTGTCGGGCTGCCATCGAACGCGAGCATGGCGCTGCGAGGAGCCCTGAACTCGTCGGGAACCAAGAAGACCGGTCGATGTACACTGCGAATCACCGTCTCCAGTTGACTGCCCACGTGTCGACCTGCCGCAGCGCTGCTTTCACCGTGCAATCCCATCACAAACAAACGGGACTCAGGCTCCAGTTCGACCAGAGAGCTCGCCAGTTCATCGTGGCGCTGGCGTTTGGTCGCTTTTTCAATGCCAGCGGCCATCACACGCTTTTCGGCTTCATCCAGCAGGAGGTGGCCATGTTTCAGGGCAAGTTTGCTACGCTCCTGATCGAGGTTGACCAGTTCTTCCTGCAATTGCTCCCGGCTTCCCAGGCCAATGCTGCCGCTCATATCCGTTTTGGCTGGGTATTTTTCTTCATCCAGCACATGCAGGAGCATCAAAGGAACTTCCATGCGGCGACTCGCCCAGGCTGAGTAGTCACACACCGCTAAAGCTGCTTTAGAGCCGTCGATGCAGGCCACTACATGAAGAGGTTTCTGAATTTCAGATTCGCGATTTTCAGTCGTCATAGTTTCAACTCCGTTAGTGGGCCATCAAACGTTCTACGGCATCGGGTTTGTCGTGGACGCCAAAGCGATCCACGATGGTAGCACTCGCCTCGTTCAGCCCGATGACTTCAACCTCCGCGCCTTCACGGCGGAATTTGACGACGGCTTTATCCAGGGCGGCCACGGCTGTGATATCCCAAAAGTGAGCGCGGCTCAGGTCGATTACAACGTTGTCTACAGCCTCCTTGAAATCGAAAGATTCCGTGAATTTCTCGGAAGAGCTGAAGAAAACCTGGCCAACCACGTTGTAAGTGCGAGTATCAGAGTCCTCATCGTGGTCCGAGGTAACCAGCATGTAGTGCCCGACCTTATTGGCAAAGAAGAGCGCCGCGAGAAGTACGCCCGCAAGAACACCGTAAGCCAGGTTGTGAGTGGCCACGACCACTACCACGGTCACCACCATAACGATATTGGTGGAAAGCGGATGATCTTTGAGGTTCTTGATAGAGCCCCAGCTAAAGGTACCGATAGCGACCATGATCATCACCGCAACCAGGGCTGCCATGGGGATCTGAACCAGCCATTTGTCCAGCACCAGAACCATCAAGAGCAGAAACACACCGGCTGCAAGGCTGGAAAGCCGGGTACGACCACCGGATTTGATGTTGATGATGGACTGACCAATCATGGCGCAACCGGCCATGCCACCCAGCAGGCCCGAGCTGATATTGGCGATACCCTGGCCCTTGCACTCGCGGTTGCGATCACTCCGGGTATCGGTCAGATCATCGACGATGGTTGCCGTCATCATCGACTCCAGCAACCCCACCACCGTCAGTGCCACGGCATAAGGAAGGATGATCATCAGGGTTTCGAGATTGAGTGGTACCTCTGGCCAAAGGAAGATCGGCAGTGTATCCGGAAGCTGCCCCATATCACCGACGGTACGGATATCCATGTTCAGATACATGGCAACACCGGTCAGCACCACGATGCAGATCAGTGGCGACGGTAGGACACGGCCTATCTTTGGAATCAATGGAAACAGGTAGATAATGCCCAGGCCGGCTGCCGTCATGGCATAAACATGCCAGGTTACGTTCGTAAGTTCAGGCAGTTGAGCCATGAAAATCAGAATCGCCAGAGCATTCACGAAACCGGTGACAACAGAGCGGGACACAAAACGCATCAGCGCGCCGAGCTTGAGAAAACCGGCAAGGATCTGGAGCACACCGGTCAGCAAGGTTGCTGCCAGCAGATATTCTAGGCCGTGATCTTTGACCAGCAGTACCATCAGCAATGCCATGGCACCGGTGGCACCTGAAATCATACCTGCCCGCCCGCCTACGAAAGCGATAACCACGGCTATACAAAATGAAGCGTAAAGGCCGACTTTAGGGTCCACCCCGGCGATGATGGAGAAGGCAATCGCCTCCGGAATCAGAGCGAGCGCCACCACGATACCGGCAAGCAGATCGCCGCGAACATTGGAAAACCAGTTGTTTCGTATACTACTGAGCATATTCGGTGTATCCGGTTAAGAGTTAATAAGAGTGTCGAGTCGTTACAGAAACTGGATAACGGACATCAGGCCAACGCCGCCAAGTACCAGAGTGTAGGGAAAGGCCATGACAACCATTGTTCCGTAGGACAGCCTTACCAGTGGCGCTATGGCCGATGTCAGGAGAAACAGAAACGCCGCCTGGCCGTTCGGTGTTGCCACGCTGGGCAGATTGGTACCCGTATTAATGGCGACCGCCAGATCCTCAAAATGCGCCTGGCTAATGGCTCCCGCGTCCAGCGCCTGTTTGATCTCACTAATGTAAACAGTCGCCACAAACACATTGTCACTGATCATCGACAACAAGCCGTTGGCCACGAAAAACATGGCCGGTTGCTGCGCTGTTGGCTGAGCCAGCACGAAATCGATCACCGGCTTGAACAGGTGCTGTTGATGGATGACGGCCACCACCGCAAAGAACACCACCAGCAAGGAGGTGAATGGCAGAGATTCCTGGAAGGCCTTGCCAATCTGGTGCTCATCGGTCACCCCGTTGAAGGAGGTGATGAGGATGATTACCAGCAGGCCAATCAGGCCTACCTCGGCGATATGAAAGGCCAGACCGATAACGAGGATGACCGCCGCCGCGGCTTGCACCCAGAGAGCTGCCTGATCTGCTTTGGTGCGTTTTTTCCGTTCGTTGTCCGCAAACTCCTCCAGTACCTGGCGAACCGGCCTGGGCAGGCGGGCGCCATAACCAAACCAGCGCAATTTCTCCAGGAACCAGCAGGTAACCAACCCGGCCAGAAGTACCGGCATGCTGATCGGCGCCATGCGCTGGAAGAACTCGGCAAAGCTCCAGCCCACGGTTTTGGCAATCAACAGGTTCTGAGGTTCACCCACCATTGTGGCGACGCCACCGAGGGCGGTACCGATGGCGCCATGCATCAAGAGGCTGCGCAGGAATGCTCGGAACTGAACCAGGTCTTCCCGGTGCAGCTCGATCACGTGCTCATCACTCTGGGCGTTATGGTCCTTGTGATGATAGCCCCGTCCGGAAGCCACTTTGTGATAGACCGAGTAGAAACCAACGGCCACAGCAATGATGACTGCCGTTACGGTCAGCGCGTCCAGGAAGGCGGATAGCAGCGCTGCCGCTGCACAGAAGAGCAACGACAAGGCGGATTTGGAACGAACGCCCACCAGAATCTGGGTGAACGCTACCAGCAACAACTGCTTCATGAAGTAGATGCCGGCCACCATGAACATCAGCAGCAGGATGACCGGCAGGTTCACGAGCACTTCGTGATAGACCGCATCCGGCGTGGCAAGACCGATCAGAAGGGCCTCTACAGCGAGCAATCCGCCCGGTAGCAAGGGATAGCACTTCAGGGCCATGGCCAGAGTGAAAATGAACTCGCCCACCAGCAACCAACCGGCTGCAACAGGACCGATCAGCCACACCACCAATGGATTGATCAGCAAGAAGAGAAGAATGGTTTGCTTGTACCAGGCCGGCGCATTGCCGAGAAAATTATGGGTGAAACCAGAGATAACCGTTTTGGGCATTGCCAGACAACCGCAGTTCCGTTAGCGAAACGTTGAGACAGACGAATCCATGCACCCAAAAACGGCACAATGAATAGAAGGTGTGAACCTTGCTCAACAGATAAACGAGGGAGGGGGTAAAGCTTGAACGCTAGGGCGGAAGGATCGTCACAGTCTAAATTCAGTCTCTTTGATGAACATCATGAATTGCGTAAATAAGGGCGCGGAGTCTATCAGACACCGGCATGAATAGTAAGCCAGCTAGGTGAAATTTCTTAGGGCTATAAATAAAATATCAGGTCCTTAATCAACCTGCGCCAATAAAACGGTGATTTCACCGGTTGCCGTCAGGGTCAGCCGATGCATGGCCCGCGTGCATCCGACATAGAGCAGATTCCGGTCCATATCCGTGTGGTAGTTAGCCTCATTCACCTCAGGCAGTACCACATGATCGAACTCCAGGCCCTTGGCGAGGTGTGCGGTGCACACAATCACGCCGGGTGCGAAGCTCTGGCTGTCCTCGCTGAGTAGCTGCAACCGGCCACTCACTCCCTCAAGGGACTGGTTGAGCCGCTTGGCCTGCTTCTGGGTCTTGCAGATGATGCCCAGAGTATTGAACCGGGAGTCCTCGAACGCCTCGATCTGGGCCTTGATCGCTTCCGTTTCCTTTTTTCGCGATTTGAAGGTCATTACTTCCGGCTCGTCGCCGTGGCGCTCAATAATTTCCAGATCCGGGTTCGGTGAGATACGCTGGGCAAAACGGGCAATTTCGTAACTGGACCGGTAACTCTTGTTCAGAGTGACGCAGGTAGCGTCACGAAAGGCTTTCTGGATATCGGTAACGGCGGAGGCACTATAGGGATTCACCGACTGGAAAGCATCACCCAGGATCGTCTTCTTGCAGGAAAACAAACGGGCGATCACTGCGTACTGTACCGGCGTGTAGTCCTGCATTTCATCAATCAGCAGGTGTTTCACGTTGCGCCAGGGTGACCGGATACCTTCAAGCCGCATTTTCAGGTAGATCAGCGGGAACACATCCGCGTACTCCAGCCTGCCGCCCTTTGCGGGTTTGAACATGTCAGGCTGTTCTGCCCACTCGAAAAAGCGCTGATAGGTCTCCCGCAGGGTGGACTGTTTAACCATCCCCTTGATGGCCGCTTTCAGTTGCTTTCGCTCATCCGGCATCAGGTCGTAGTTGTACTGGATGCCGATTTTCTGTTCGATTTCCCGGGCCACCTGGTTTATCCGGGCGGTGGTATCAAGGTTGCGGTGCTTGCGGAAGATTTCCTCCAGCAGCCAGGCCGGCACCAGCCTGCGGGCAATCCAGAGATCTTCCGAGGCGAAGCGGTGCTTTTCCACCTCATCGGCATAACGGCCCAGCTGCTTCAGGAAATCCGGGCTGGCCTTGTAACGAAGCCGTTGTTTCATCTGCTCGTCGTTTTTCTCCAGCAACTCCGCCGTCTGCTCGAAGAAGCTCTGGAACCGGTACTGGTCTTTAAGCAGCTCCTTGGCCAGGGTTTCCATGCCGATTTCGTTGACGGTTTCCTCGCCCAGCTCTGGCAGAACGTTGGAGATATAGTCTGCGAACACGCTGTTGGGAGAGATGATCAGAATGTCTTCCGAGGTCAGGGTGTCCTTGAAGCGGTACAGCAAAAAGGCAATGCGGTGCAGGGCGATGGAAGTTTTGCCGGAACCGGCCACCCCCTGGATGATCAGGGTCTTGGCGTGCTCGTTGCGGATGATGGCGTTCTGGTCCCGCTGGATCGTGGCCACGATGTTTTTCATACCGTCGTCGGTGGCACGGCCCAGCTCGTCCTGAAGCACGTCGTCCACCACGTTCACGGCGCTGTCGATCATCAGCTCAATCTTGCCATTGCGAATGCGGAACTGGCGTTTGAGCTCAATTTCACCACTCACCAGCCCTTCCGGCGCCTGATAGTTGGCCGGCCCGGTTTCGTAGTCATAGAACAGGGAGGCGATGGGTGCGCGCCAGTCGTAAACCACGTTTTCCTTGTCGACCTCGTCGTAGAAATGATGGACGCCGATGTAGACAGGATGGGGCTGCTCGTTGCCCTGCATACGGAAATCGAAGCGGCCGAAATACGGCGATTGCCGCAATTTGACCATTCGTTTGCGCTGATCGAATACAAATTCCCCGGTCGTCACCGCCTGCTGAATGGATTCCCGGGCGGAAATCTTCTCAATGTGGTCCATCTCGTCGCGGCTGTTCCACAGGTACTCCTTTTGAGACTGTATGTCGTTCTGGTAGGCCTGCAGGCGCTCATCGGCTTCCTTCAGTGCACGATCCAGACGGAACTGAACTGACTCCAGCTGCCGGGCTTCTTCAAGTTTTGCCATGGAGGGTTCGACGTTCATATTGCTCATCAGTTTCTATTACTCCACTCAGGCCGCCTCAAGACCGCGATACTCGCGTGTGGTATGGAAGCTGACCTCCGGCCATTTTTCCTTCGCCAGCTCAAGAATCTGCCGAGTAGGCGCCAGGAAGGTCAGTGACCCGGAAGCATCCCTGGCCAGCCGACGGTGGTTAGCCTGCTCGAATTTCTTCAGCATGTGATCGGTCTCGGCCGTTACCCACAATGCCTTGTGAATATTCACGGGTTCAAAGGTCGCATTTACCCCGAATTCCGATTCCAGGCGCTGGGCAACTGTCTCAAACTGGAGGATGCCCACGGCACCGAGCATTACCTCACCGCCTTCCAGGCGTTCAAACACCTGGATGGTGCCTTCCTCACCCAGCTCTTTCAGCGCACGCTTTAATTGCTTGGTTTTCAGGGGGTCTTTCAGGCGTGGCAGCCGGAACAGTTCCGGGGAAAAATAAGGAATGCCGCCCAGCTCCAGATTCTCACCTTCAGTAAGCACATCCCCGATTTTCAGGCGGCCGTGGTTCTGGATACCGATGATGTCTCCCGCAAAGCCTGTTTGCAGCCTGCTGCGGTCCTGCGCCATAAAGGTGATGGCCTGGGAGCAGCGGAACTTTTTGCCGGTTTGCACATGCTTCATGGCGATGCCGTCAAAGTACTGCCCGGAGCAGATACGGACAAAGGCAATGCGGTCCCGGTGCTGCGGGTCCATATTGGCCTGGATCTTGAAAACAATGCCGCTGAACCGGGTTTCACCAGGATATACTGTACGTGTTTCCGATTCGCGCGGGCGAGGTGCCGGAGCCCACTCCACCAGTGCTTTGAGGATATCCTGAACACCGTAGTTGTTGATTGCCGAGCCAAAAAAGACCGGAGACAGTTCGCCAGCCAGAAACCGATCGCGATCAAATGGCGTGCCGGCACCGTTAACCAATTCGATCTCGTTCAGGAAAGCCTCATGTTCAATGGGAAACTCGGCGTTAAGGGTTTTGTTGTGAATACCCTGGAAGATCTGGCTGTCGGTATGCACGTGATCCTGTCCCGGGTCGAAACGCACCAGCTGGTCATCGTGAATGTTGTAGACGCCGGCAAATCCCTTGCCCATACCCAGAGGCCAGGTGACCGGTGAGCATTCCACGCCCAGCACCTCTTCGATCTCGTCAATCACTTCCAGTGGCGGACGTACTTCACGATCCATTTTGTTGATGAAGGTGATCACTGGTGTATTACGGGACCGGCAGACTTCCAGCAGCTTGATGGTCTGGGATTCCACACCCTTGGCGGCATCGATTACCATAAGCGCGGCATCCACGGCTGTGAGAACCCGGTAGGTATCCTCTGAGAAATCCTGGTGGCCCGGGGTATCCAGCAGGTTGATCACGCAACCGTCATGCTCGAACTGCATGGCGGCACTGGTCACGGAAATACCGCGCTGCTTTTCCACCTCCATCCAGTCGGAAGTAGCGTGTTTGCTACTTTTACGGCCTTTGACAGTGCCGGCAGACTTGATCGCGCCACCGAACATCAGCAGCTTTTCAGTGAGCGTGGTTTTGCCGGCGTCCGGGTGGGAAATAATGGCAAACGAACGGCGACGCTGGACTTCCGAATGGATGTCCGGCGTTCCCTGAACGGCCGATGTGGCCGCAGACTTTGTGCTCATGAAGAAAAATCCCCTGTATTATTGAACCAGATGTGGCAGAACGACTTGGTTCAATACAGGGCTAGGGTGGACAGATGCCCGACTGTGGAGAAAACGCGTTTTCAATCGAAGGTTGGAACAGCATAGATATAGGCTAACAAACTCAATGGTGGCGGTCAAAAACCGATCAACACACCCATCAGGACTCTTTGTGACATTTCCAGCATTCATGCGAGAAAACCCGAGACTGGCGATATTTGCCCTGCTGGCAACCGCCTCGTCCGGCTTCGGACAGACATTTTTCTTTTCCGTATTCGGCAGCGGTATTCGCGAAACCTTTGCCCTGCAAAACAGCACCTACGGCCTGATTTACAGCCTCGCCACGCTCGCCTCGGCGATCCTGCTGCTGAAACTTGGCCCATTGGCGGATAAATGGTCACTTAACCGCATCACTGTTCTGGCGGTCACGATTCTGACTGCTGGCTGCATGATCATTGCAGTTGCTCCCCACTGGCTGTTACTGATACCCGGTTTCTTGCTTGCCCGACTGGGTGGACAAGGGTTGATGGGGCATATCGGGCTGAGCACGGCGGGGCGGTATTTCAAGCACAGTCGCGGCCGCATCATGGCACTGACCGCCGGTGGTTTTCCGATTGCAGAGGCCATCCTGCCTCTGTCCGCCGGGCTGATTCTCGCTGCCAGTGGTTGGCGAACCCCCTGGTTCATTGCTGCCGGAATTCTGCTGGCCGTGCTGCTGCCTCTGCTGCTCTATCTTTCCCGACATGCAGCACATCCTGCCTCGTTATCAGAAGAAAGCGCCGACACGGACCAGGACAGGGATGACACTATCAATTTCAACCGCAGCGAGGTTCTGAAAGATCCGGGCTTTTACCTGATTCTGCCAGCGGCACTGATTGTGCCGTTTACGGTGACCGCTGTACTCTTTCACCAATCGGCATTCGCCGACATTCGAGGATGGACAACCGAGCAGGTCGGCCTTGCGTTCACCGGCTTTGCAGCGGGCCACATTGTCAGCCTGTTCTTTGGCGGCCCACTCGTCGACCGGGTCGGCGCCCAGCGGTCCCTGAGCTATGGCCTGATTCCGATCTTCTGCAGCATGCTGGTTCTGGGCATGAGCGATTTCCGCTGGACACCCAACCTGTACCTGGCTCTGTGCGGCATCAGTCTGGGCTTTATTGGCGCTGCCGGGGGCGCGATCTGGCCCGAGCGCTATGGCATTCGTCACATTGGCGCAATCCGTTCAGTTGCGCAGGCCAGCATGGTCTTTTCCACCGCGGTGTCTCCGATTCTGGTCGGCGTTTTGCTGGATGTTGGCTTAGCGACCACTGGCATTGGTGTCCTGTTTGCGGCATTGATTCTTGTCAGCGCAGTACTGGCCCGGATGGCAGCTGCTCCCCGGCAGCGGACATGAAACTCACAAAAATAAGAGGTAGCCGCATGACTCCGGAAGAGCTGGAAAAGTTTCGCCAACTGTTGTTGCTACTCCGCGAGGAGCTGGCCTCAATCAGTGGCGCCCGGGATCAGGTCAGACTTTTCATGACATAGCGGAATGCATGCCCAGCACCCGTTCACCGGGGTTCGGTGAGCCTTGGCTTCTGCAACGGCTTCCTCGCAGCTCTTAAAACGACCAAGTCTTATCAGCTTATCCCTGTGAGGGTAATGGCTGCAGCCGAGACGATGGACCAGGTACTGGCCCTGGAGATTTTTCTCTGAGGCGAGTCCAAAAATAAGCAAACGTTCCTCCGAATCATGTTGAGGTTCTGGATTTCACTCGTCTTTTGGGTAAGGCCTGAGACCAAGCAGAATCTCGGCTTTTTCGGTCAGCGGCTGATCCAGCAGCTGCTGTTCGGTGTATTCGGCCAACTGATCTCGAAGTAACGAATAGACCGCCTCGCGGTCCTGGCTGGTGTCGAGTTCAACGCATTTGCCTTTGCCCTTGAAGAGCTCAACCGTGGGGAGGGTCTCGGCTTTGAAGGTATCAAATCTCAGTTTCATGGCCTCAACATTGTCATCTGCCCGGCCAGAGTATCGCGCGCGGCCCAGAATTCGCTGTTCAAGGACTTCAAACGGGCACTCGAAATACAGCATGGTTGGGAGTTCCGCTTCGCGACCGAAGACTTCGTACCACGCCTCCAGATTGGACAGCGAACGGGGAAAGCCATCGATCAGGAAGTTGCGCTTGCCTGTGGTGCGGGTGGTCCGCTCCATGGCGTCCTTTAACAGACGAACGACGATTTCGTTGGGCACCAGCTTGCCGGCGGCGATGTACTCCTTGATGATTTCCGTGGTCGGGCCACCGGCTTCCTGCTCGGCTCGTAACAGGTCACCAGTAGACAGGTGGGTCCAGCCCAGCTGGATTTCTGCCAGCTCGCACATAGTGCCCTTGCCGGCACCGGGGCCACCGAGGACAAACACCACGTTCGGCTCGGGGCAAGGCTCTCTCGGGTCCACGTGAAAGATCTCGACTTTCGGGGCGGGCGCCACTCCCATTTTGTACACGTTCCACTTGCGATCCGTCGGCGGTAGTTCGTCTTCACAGGTCAGCTCGTAAGCCAGGTGGCCGTCAAGCCGGCAAATTCGCCAGGATTTGTAGCTGTTCGAGTAAGATATGGCAGGGCTTCTCGCGGCTTTGCCGTCAGCCCGGTCCCAGGCCATTTTGCCATTCCAGTAGCCGACGCTGGAGACAACACCGGATTCGGATTTGGCGGGTGGCGCTTCTGAGGGAATGTACAGACCGTCCACTTCGGGCAGGCCAGATCCGGATACTTCGATGAACAGGGTGTTTGGCGCAGATTGTGTTGTTTCGGTCATGTGTACTCTCATGTTCGTTGAACGACTTTTGAGGGAGCGTTTGCCTGCAAAAGCGACCTCGACGAGATGGCGCCGGGAGTGGAACCAGAAATGGAACCAAGAAAGGCACCGGGGATACGCCGAATGCAACGCACTGCGGAGTGACCGAGACGGGGCAATGGCGCTAGAAGGCCGTTGATTGTACCAGACCTGCAAATAGCTTTCCCTCATAGCGCCTACGCGTCACCCCCATGTGTGACGACAAGCAGGAGCACCAACAACGCAAGCGGTTTTCTGAAACAAATTTAATGTAGATATAATGCAAATGGTTACGAACCCCTGCCAGTCCTGCCGGGGGTACCATTGCCGGATACCACCCGCGTTCAGAACCCGTACCTCACCCCCACTAGACCGTAGTGCAACCAGGCAAATGTATATACGCTGCTGTTGTCTGCTCCACCCTCCAGCGTCCGGTACCCGGCCCTCAGGCTGAGATCCTCCTTCAGGTGGTAGTTAAGGCTCGCGCTGGCGTCGATGGCTCGTCCCTGGGGTGCTCCCAGGCCTTCCACATCCAGTTCGGCAGACCAGCGGGGAGCCAGGAAGCGGGTCACTTCAAAGGCCAGCAAAGGCACGAAGCCCAGATCGGGATCGTCTGCGGAGCGGCCATCCTGTCGCAGACGGACATTGGCATCGCGAATCAGCAATGAGCCGCCAATTCGCAGTCGCCAGCGTTCAGTCTCCCGCCAAGTATAACGATAGCCGATCCGGTAGGTATTGAACTGGTAGCTGGCCCGGACCGCAGAGTCGGCAACGAAGGTTTCTCCGGCAAAGTTCACATCAGTGTCAAAGATACCGCTTCCGCTAGTCCGCACAGGCGCATAAAGTCCTGTTATGGTGTGGCGCTCGCCCCAGTCACGTTCTAGCTTCAGGCGCAGGTATGGATCGGGGCCTTTGCCAGTCAGGTCTAGAAGATCAAAGCGATCACCCTGGCTGTCGTTGGGGATCTGGACATCATTGCGGGTAAAGCCAAGGGCACCGGTTTCTATATCCAGCGTCCAGTCACTCATCGCAGCGCCCGAGGACACCATCAGAAGACCTGCGACGCTAGCGCGAAGGGATTGTCTGGTCATACAAATCTGGCTCCCGGTTTCAGTCTCAAACTGCAAAGGCAGGTCCAGAAAGGAGCTTATCAGAAATACCATTGCCCAGCCGGGCCAGGATGAGTGAATGCTCCTCTGGTGAGCTCATATCCCATCCGGATTCAGGCCGGCAAGAGCCCGGGCCGGGTTTCTCTGGTAAGATATCGCGCCATGGACACCCGTGAAACCGCACCAAGCCAATCTCAATCCTTTTCTGGCGACTCTAAAGCCCTCGTCGTCGAAGGCGGCGCCATGCGCGGCATATTTGCTGCAGGCGTTCTTGATTCCTTTCTTGAACACAACTACCAGCCGTTCTGTCGCGCCTATGGCGTTTCAGCCGGCGCCACCAATCTGATCGGTTATCTGGCAGGAGACCACGGGCGTAACCGGGAAATCATCACCGGCCATGCCTGTAAGCCGGATTTCATTGACTGGAAACGGTTTGCAAGGGGTGGGCACCTCTGTGATGTTCGCTGGCTCTGGCAACAGTCTTTCAGCGACATACCGTTAAGCCTGGAAAACTACCTTTCTGGCACAACCGAATTGTGGGTAACAACGACCTCTGTGCTCACCGGGAAGGCCCATTACTTCCGTATTGATGAACGCAACATCCACGATGTATTCACCGCCTCCTGCGCCATACCCATCGCCTACCGGGATTATCCGGAGGTGAATGGTGAACCCATGACCGATGGCGGTGTGGCCGACGCCATTCCTGTCATCAGGGCCTATGAGGACGGCGCCCGTGATATTACCGTGGTGCTGTCGCGCCCGTTTGGATACCGCAAGAAACCACCAAGGTTCCCTGCCATACCAAAACGGATATTCGGAGAGTACCCGGCGCTATCAGAAGCCGCCTTGCAACGCGCAGAGCGTTACAATGCGACCCTGGATTTCATTCTCAATCCTCCGGAAGATTGCCGCGTCCGGGTAGTTACCCCTCCGGATGACTTCCCGGTGGGACGCCTGACACAAAAGCCGGCGCATCTGGAGCTGGGTTACCAACAGGGCCACCAGGCAGGGCTGAACTATTTGAACTCGGAGTAACCACCAGTCTCACCAAGCCGAAACTGCTCGATGGCTTTCCGAAGAGTTTCCGCCATACCCAGCAACTCCCCGGCAATACGCGCGGTTTGCTGGGCATCTCCGGAGGTCTGCTCCGCTGAGCGGCTGATTTCAATCACGTTGAGATTGATGGATTCGGAGACTTCGCTCTGCTCGTTGGCGGCACTTTCCATTTCCTGGTTGAGATCGGTAATCTCACGCACCGCACTGGCTATGGTCTGCAGTTCCGATTCCACGTTGAGAATCGCCTGCACCTGTTGTTCTGCCATTTCAGACGCGTGGCGCATGGTGCCCACGCAGTCCACCACTTCGCCCCTGAGGCCATCGATGGTCTGGCGAATCTCTTCGGTGGAATCCTGAGTGCGGGAGGCAAGCGCCCGCACCTCGTCCGCCACCACCGAGAAACCACGGCCATGTTCGCCGGCCCTTGCAGCTTCTATGGCGGCATTCAGCGCCAGCAGGTTAGTCTGGTCCGCAATTTTGGAGATGACTTCCAGCATGTCGGTCATCTTACTGGTGCGCTCATCCAGCTGCTCGATGCGCCGGGCGCCGCTCTGCACTTCGGTGTTAAGAGCCTCGATGCCTTCCACGGCATTGCGGGCAAGGGTCTCGCCCTTGTTGGCGGAATCAGCCGTATCTGAGGATTTACGGGTGGTGTTGACGGCATTCTCCCGAACCTGAACCGCGGAGGCGGCCATTTCTGTGGTGGCACTGGCTACCTGGTCAGTGTTGTCCCGCTGCGCCAGTACCTCACGCTCGGTGGTTTCGGCTTTGCCGGCAATGCTGCGGGCGGCCTGTTCTACCTGGCCGGCGTTGTCCATTACCGTGTTCATGCTCTCGCGGATCCTGGCCATCATGCGGTTGAAGGCACGGGCGACCGAGCCGATTTCATCATCACGGGATACATCCAGCTGGACGGTCAGATCAGAGTTGGTGGCAATGGTTTCCATGTTGTCGTGGAGCCTGCGCAAGCGGGATATCACCAGCTTTCCCAACACCGCTGCGGTCATGAAGAAGGCCAGCACAAAGATCACAATCTGGATGCCGCCACTGGTCAGAAGCTGCTGCTGCAGGCGCGCGTCGCCATCGGCCAGTGAATAATCAACCCTGATGGCGCCCAGAATTTCCCCCTCGCTGGCCTGGTGGCAGCCCAGACAGTTCACACCCTGGTAATTCTCCATGGCGCGGACCGGCTCAATCAGCGTGTAGACTCGCCCGCCTTCCCCATCCGAAACCTGCTCAATACGCTCACCCTGTAAAGCCTTCGCTTCCAGCTCGCTGCGGGTCTGTTCATCGTCATCGCCTGCCCCGAACATCTCGTTCAGCTGTTCACTGCGGACAACCCGCACATCCAGAACATCTTCCGGCGCAGTGGCCTTTTCCCTGAGCATCTGGCGATTGTTGATGGTGCCGGTGACCATCATGGTATTGAGCGCATCGAAGTAGGACTTGGACAGGCCCTCGACATACCGGCCGGTATAGTCCTCCAGGTGTTGCCGTTGTGAATAATTGCCGTACAGCAAAGTGAGAACAAGGATGAGGGAAAACGCGCCCGCAAGAGCGAGTAACAGAACAAAACGGATGGACTGGTTTTTTCTCATGACAGCTCAGCTATGGAAAGTGCAGGGATCGGTAATGGGCGGGGACTTTAAATCACCGGGGAAAAACCTTTCATGACCCAGATCAGCTGACAGGCAATGACCCCTCGCTAATCTTTCCGCATCGATGGCCCGCTTTATGCTTAAGCACTGCCAAGCGTCAAAATTTCTTCGGTGACCATGGGAGGGTAAAAGAGCCATGTCGCTGCTTACATCGCTGATCAAAGCCAGTACCCAGTTCCAGCAGGCCATGGAAAAGCGCCCGCCGTCTGAGCGGGGTAATGCTGCCGCTAAGCCGGCGGCGCCTGAAGCCCAGGCGTCTGCCACCGATGACCGTTTCACGCTTTCAGAGCGGGCCAGTTTCGATACCGCGCGCCCGAAATCCGCCAAACTCTCAATGGCGGAATACAAGCAAACCGTCGGGCAGGACCTTGCCTACATGCGGGAAACGCTGCGGCACAAACTTGCCGAGTACAAGCTCAACCCGGCAACCAGCGTGGAAGTATCAAAGGATGACGCAGGCAAAATCAGCCTGGGGTCGGGCATGCCGGAACAGACCCGGGCCCGTATCGAGCAGGATCTGAACAACAGCAAACCGTTTCGGGAAGCCTTCAGCCGGCTCAGCGCCAGTGAGCCCACCCTGCATTTCGTGGACAACGCGCTGAAGCTGAACAAGGCCTATGGCGTGAATAACTCACTGCTGGACACCCTGGTCAGCGACAACCAGCAGTTCAATGGCCTGCAGGACCTGGCACACCGCTATGACAGCATGCGCCAGACCGTCAGCACCGATCAGGTCACCACTAATTCAGACCGCAGGAACTTCGCTCTCAGCCTGAATACCCGGGCCTGATCCGGTCAGACCTGGAAAGGTTCCGGATCACCCTTGCCGACACGGGTCACTTCCGGCGCCGGGCCGGTCATGTTGACCACGGTGGTTGCCTCAAGGCCGCAGAAACCGCCGTCGATAATCAGATCCAGCTCATGCTCCAGGGCATCGCGAATCTCTTCCGGATCGGTCATCGGGTCTTCTTCTCCCGGCAGTATCAGCGTGCTGCTCATGATCGGCTCACCCAGCTCTTCCAGCAGCGCCTGCACAATGGCGTTGTCTGGCACCCGCATGCCAATGGTCTTGCGCTTGGGGTGCAGCAGGCGCCGCGGCACCTCACTGGTGGCGTCCAGAATGAAGGTGTAAGGCCCCGGGGTAAACGTCTTGAGCAAACGGAAGTGGGTGTTGTCGACTTTCGCAAAGACGCCAATATCCGAAAGATCCCGGCACATCAGGGTAAAGTTGTGCTTGTCATCCAGCTTACGGATGCGCTTGATCCGGTCTGCCGCCTGCTTGTCGCCCAGATGACAGCCAATGGCATAGGCCGAATCCGTGGGATACACGATTACCCCTCCCCGGCGCAGAATATCGACAGCCTGGTTGATCAGACGTTTTTGCGGCGTCACCGGGTGGATCTGGAAAAACTGGCTCATTGGTTACCCCCGGATGCAAACGCAGGGTCATTTTTGGAACCACCCATGCAGTTTGGGGATTCCGGCGCTGCCTGGCCAGAGGCTTGCCACTCCTGCGGCGAGTAGACATGAAGCGCCAGTGCATGCACGCCACCGGCCATTTCTTCGGCCAGCACGCGATAGATAGCCTGGTGCCGCTTCACTTTGCCCTGCCCATCAAATTCCGGCGCCACCAGGGTTACCTTGAAGTGGGTTTCCGAATTCGGCGGCACGTTGTGTTTGTGACTCTCGTTTTCAACCATGAGATGTTGGCTGTCGAAAGCGTTGGCGAGCTTTTGCTCAATGGCTTGTTGTAAAGACATAAACAGGCCTGCTCCTGATTGAATGTGTTATGGAACAGTCTACTACACGTAGCGCTGTGTTACCTTGACAGGATCGTGGCAAAGCGCCATCTTCCACCCCCAGCCGAAAACTGCTTCCGACTTATGCGCCTGTATATTGCTGAAAAACCAAGCCTCGGCCGCGCTATCGCCGCCGCTCTCCCCGCGCCCCATCAAAAGGGTACGGGCTGGATTCGCTGTGGCGAAGGGAGCAGCGCCTGCACGGTGAGCTGGTGTATCGGCCACCTGCTGGAGCCGGCGGAACCCGGCCAGTACGACCCGCGCTGGAAAAAATGGCGCCAGGAAGATCTGCCTCTGTTCCCCGGACGCTGGGAAGTGCACCCCAAAGACAGTGTGCGCCAGCAGCTGAAAGTGCTGGAGTCACTGATTCGCAAGGCAGACACCATTATCCACGCCGGCGATCCGGACCGGGAAGGCCAACTGCTGGTAGATGAGGTGATTCGCTATGCCGGCGCCACCTGTCCCGTGCAGCGGATTCTGATCAACGACCTGACACCGGCCGCAGTGGCCAGAGCCATCGACGCCCCCAGGGACAACCGTGAGTTCCGCCGCCTCTCTCATTCCGCCCTGGCGCGCCAGCGTGCCGACTGGCTGTATGGCATCAACCTCACCCGGTTTTACACGCTCTCTTATCAACAGCAGGGTGAACAGGGCGTGTACTCTGTAGGACGGGTACAAACGCCGGTGCTGGGACTGGTGGTGGAACGTGACAACACCATCGAGAACTTCACGCCCAGGCCCTTCTTCCGGATTCTGGCGCACTGCCATGGGGTAGATGAAGAAGCCGACCCGCAAAGCTTTGGCGCACGGTGGCAGCCGGCGGAGGAATACCGCCAATCCCTGGACGAAGACGACCGGCTGCTGGACGGCGATGTGGCCAGGCAGATTGCCAATGCCGTGGAAGGCCGGCCTGGCAAAGTCACCGAAGCCCGCTTCCGTGACCGAAACGAAACACCCCCACTGCCACTCTCACTGTCTGCCCTGCAGATCGAAGCAGGGCGACTGTTCCGCATGGGCGCGAAAGATGTACTGGATACTGCCCAGAACCTCTACGAGCGCCACCAGCTGATCACCTATCCCCGCTCCGATTGCCGTTACCTGCCGGAGGGGCATTTCGACCAGCGCCAGAAAATACTGCAGGCCATCGGCAAGGTTGCCACCGAACTGGCACCGGCCTGTGAGGCAGCGGATCTGAACCGCCGCACCGAGGCATGGAATGACAAAAAAGTGGATGCCCACCACGCCATTATCCCCACCGCCAGGCAGGCCCCGTCCGGGCGATTGAGTGAAGCGGAACAGAACATCTACGAACTGGTCAGCCGCTACTACCTGATGCAGTTCAGCGCCGACGCCATCCACCGGGAAGGAAAGCTGGCCATCAGGATTGGCGACCATGCCTTCAGGGCCACTGAAACCGCGATTCTGCAGCCAGGCTGGAAAAACCTGGAAATCCGCCAGCGGGAAGGCCGTCAGGAAGCGGCGAAGCCCCCCCTTCCGCGGCTGGGAAAAGGCAACCCGATACTCTGTGAGTCGGTGGAAATCGCCGAGCGAAAAACCCAGCCGCCGCAGCATTTCACCGATGCCACCCTGCTGTCGGCCATGACCAACATCGCCCGCTTTGTCAGTGACCAGGAGCTGCGCAAAACCCTGCGTGAAACCGATGGCCTGGGCACTGAAGCCACCCGGGCCGCCATTATTGATACTCTCTTCCGCCGCGACTATCTGTACCGGGACAAGCGCCACATTCGCTCTACCCCCAAAGGCAAGGCACTGATCGGGTCCCTGCCGGAGTCGATCAGCAAACCGGATATGACGGCAATCTGGGAAGCCACCCTGGAAAGCATCCGCCGTGGCGAGGGCAACCCGAAGCAGTTCATTGAAGGCCTCAAGGAACAGATTCGCGGGTTTATCAACACCCCGAGCCCGGAAGCCGAAGACACCCCCCTGCCGGAGGGGCAACCCCACTGTCCGAAATGCCGGGCCCCTATGCGAAAGCGAGAGGGTAAGTTCGGCGCCTTCCATGCCTGCACACGCTTTCCGGACTGCAACGGCACGCGGCCCATCGAAGACAACGTGCCCGAAGACGGCACCAGCGCCAAACCCGTGCCCTGCCCCCACTGTTTTTCACCACTGGTGCGCAGAAAGGGTAAAAACGGCTGGTTCTGGGGCTGCAGTAATTTCCCCGGCTGCCGACAAACAGTAGACGACGACAACGGAACGCCGGCGCTCCGTTTACGCAACACTACATAACGACACTGAAGCCGAATTGCGAATTTGTAATACTGTGGCATGGTTTTTAATGTCAGGAGACGTTTAATGCGTATCGCTTTGCTTGAGGACGAAACTGAACAGGCACAGCACATCCAGTCGATCCTGTCTGAACGCGGGCACTACTGTGACAGTTTTCCCTCGGGCCAGTCTTTCCTGAGTGCCGTACTTCACCGCAGTTACGACTTGCTGGTCCTGGACTGGCAGATTCCCGATATGACTGGCATCGACGTTCTGGAGCATCTGCGAGCCCAGCTGAACTGGCAAATACCGGTTGTATTCCTGACCCAGCGCGACAGCGAAGCCGATATCGTGCGGGCACTGGATGCCGGTGCTGACGACTATCTCTCCAAGCCGGCCCGGGAAGCGGAGCTGGTAGCGCGGATCAATGCACTGGCCCGCCGCTCCAGCCCGGACAACGAGAAAGAAGTACTGGTCTACGGCCCGTTTGAAATCAATACCCAGACACGGATCATTTCGCTTCACGGCGAGGTATTGACCCTGACCGACAAAGACTTCGACCTGACCCTGTTCCTGTTCCAGAATCAGGGCCGGCTGCTGACCCGGGAAATGCTGCTTGAGCGTGTCTGGGGCCTGGCCCGTGATATCAACACCCGCACCGTGGATACCCACATGAGCCGGCTGCGGCGCAGGCTTGGCCTGAACCCTGAGAACGGGTTCCGGATCAAGACCATCTATCAGCGGGGCTACCGTCTCGAAGCCATGAAGGCCTCGGGCCCGGATGCACACGCTCTCGCTGCGGAACAGGCCTGAAATGACTCAACGCTCCACCCGGACTCTGGTTCACCTTTTCCTGCTGCTGGCCAGCGGGTGGCTTGCGCTGCCCGCGCAGGCCGAGCTGTCCGTTACCCGCGGCTCGCAGGCGGGCAACGCCCTGACCGAGTCAAACCCGGTTCCGGAATGGATCTATACCGTTCGGTCCGGAGAAAGCTTCGATGAAATCGCCGGTGCCCTGCTGGCACGGGATGTATCGGCAAACCGACTACTTCAGCACAACCGGATTGATAATCCGGCCACGATTGGCAGCGGTGACAGCCTGCGCATCCCCCTGGCCTGGCTTCAGCGCCAGCCAGACCCTGCACGGGCCCGATCGGTTGCCGGCCAGGTACAACTGATTTCCGGGAATGACGGCAGCAAGCGCCCTCTCACCGAAGACATGCTGGTGCGGGTTGGTGATGAAATACTGTCCCACTCGGGTACCGCTACGGTTGAACTGGCGGATGGCTCGGTTGTGAGAATCTCCCCGAATTCGCGCCTGGCATTCAACAGGCTGACCCAGTTCGGCAAGTCTGGCATGGTGGACACCAGATTGCGCCTGGATCGCGGCGAAATCGAAACTCAGGTAAAGCCGGTGATTGAAGGCGGCTCCCGCTTCGAGATTGAAACACCCTCTGCAGTCGCCGCTGTCAGGGGCACCATGTTTACCCTGAAAACCGAACCCGGCAAAACCGACTTGCGAGTGACCGAAGGGGCAGTGTCTTTTGGCCCTCCGGGCAAAACCCGCCGCATCCCTGCCGGATACAGTGCCAGTGTCTCGACTGTTGGTGTTGGCAGCATGAGCATCCGTCAACTGCCACCCGCACCGAAAATCAATCCGTTGCCCCCGGAGCTGAAACAGCTTCCGGCCCAGCTGAGCTGGCAGTCCGACGGTGCCAGCTCACACAGAGTTGATATATTCGACGCCGAATCCGGCCGCTGGATGGACAGCAGCCGGGTCAACAGTGACAGCTTCAATATCGATCTGCTGGATAATGGCCGCTACGACATTCATCTGGCGGCACTGGACAGTCGCGGCATTGCCGGCATGCCCGGCGTCCTGAGCGTAGAGGTTGACCTTCAGGCCCGCACCGCCACGCTGGAGCAGCCGGAAGCCGGTGCCACGGTAAATGACGACATGCCGGAATTCCGCTGGCAGCTCCGGGGTGAAAACGAAGTGGCCCGTGTGGAAATCGCGGAAGACGAGGATTTTGGCAGCCTGGTTGCCACCAGTGAATGGGCTCCTGACCAGAGCACGCTGCCATCGCGCCCGCTCTCACCGGGGCAGTATTACTGGCGCGTGGTGACCGAAGCCGGTGGCAATTCTGTGGCAACCAGCGAAGCCCGCTCTCTGGTGGTGAACGGCACCCTGCCACCAGTGCGCATCATCAGCGTTAACTACGTAGACAGCCAGGTAAGAGTGTTCTGGCAGAAAGTGGATACCGCTACCGAGTACCGCCTGCAGCTGTCCGAAGAACCCGGATTCAACAACATTATAAAAGAGGCTACGCTATCAGATACCACGGCGGCCTTGCGCCTGATTCCCGGAAGGCGGTACTTTGTGCGCCTGAAAGCCCTTTCTGATGGCCCTCTTGAAAGCCGTTGGGGACCAGGGAGGGAATTATTCCTGGAGTAATCCATTAAACTCTGACACCCGATAGCAGGCCTCATGACCCGGAACTGGTTTCCAATAAAAATAACCCCGTGGACTCTGGGCCTGCCACTTCTGACCATACTGCTTTTACTGCAGACCACCTCCATACCCCAGAGGCTGGATTTCTGGTTTTACGACACCCTCATTACAGCCAACCCGTCAGCGGCCTCTGACGACGTTGTCCTCGTCGCCATCGACGAGATGAGCGTGGACGATCTCGGCCGCTGGCCCTGGCCACGCACCACCCATGCGCGCCTTATCGAGAAGCTCCACGACGCCGGCGCAAAAACCATCGTTTTCGACATCCTGTTCCCCGAATCCTCCCAGGACGACCAGGAAATGGCACAAGCCATGCGCGAGCATGGCAACGTTATTCTGCCACTGCATTTGTCACCGCCATCGCGCAACTATCTGATCAGTGAACAGTTACCCGTTCCGGAACTGGCAGCGGCCGCCTCAGCACTGGGCCATGCCCATGTGGAACTGGATGCAGACGGGCTGGCCCGGGGCATGTACCTTCTGAACGGGTTGGGCGATCAGCTATGGCCAAGTCTGGCCCTGGCCGCCTCCGACAACACCCTGCCAAAACAGGAGCCCGGCAAAACCGCTCCCTACACCAACGTACGGCAGCATTACCGGGCAGTTCCCATGGCCGGTGGTGCCGGGGCACTGCCTTCATATTCCTACACAAAAATACTGGAACGCCCTCCGGCGCCAGAAGCATTCCGCGGCAAGACCGTCTTCGTGGGTGCTACCGCGCCGGGATTCGGCGACATTCTTCCCACTCCGTTTTCCGGGCTTAACCAACCCATGTCGGGCGTAGAGTTTCATGCCAACAGTTACTCCGCCCTGGTAAAAGACGAACTGATTTCCCGGGTATCAACCCCCGTCGCTATCGCCCTGGCACTGATCATTATCGCAATTCTTGCGGTGGCCCTGCCCCGCATGAGACCCACACGGACCATTCTCCTGTGCCTGGCCTGCCTGGCGGCACTGGCTCTGGTGCACGCATTCCTGCTGCTGTACGCCCGGGTCTGGCTGCCGGTATCTTACGCTGCCGTCATCCCGCTGCTGGCCCTGCCGGTGTCCAGTGCGCTGCGGCTGGCCATGACCAACCGTTTTCTCAACCGGCAACTGGATGAACTGGCACGGGGGCCCACCATGACCCTCCAGGAGCCCTCCCGCCGGCATCCGCCGCAGCTGCTCAGCCACTTTCAGGCTCTGTTTCAGCCGGAAGGCTGGCTGTTAGCCGAGGGCGATGACATTATTGCCGCCTCCGGGCTGGCTGAATCCGACATTCCGCCCCTGGCGAATCCCGGTGAGTGGGTGCATATCGGGGGCCAGAGCTGGATCAGCCTCACCCGCGGCGGGCTTACCTACAAACTGGGCCTCGAACTACCCAACGATCTCAGCCGCGAGGCCACCCAGCGCTACCTGCGCCGGCTCCCGCTGGCCGACACCCAGTCCCCTTCAAGCCGGCCGGGCCCGAGAGAAAACATATCCGCCCGCATTGAACGCGTGCGGCTGGCTACCGAGCGCATGAGCCAGATGCAGAAGTTCATACGCCGCAGCTTCGAGCGCATGCCCGACGGCATCATTGTTACCGACGAACTGGGCGTGATCCGGTTTGCCAATGGCCACATCGAAGAATGGTTCCGGGAACCCATGCCCAGCCTTAACGGCATGCCCCTGGCCCGGCTTCTGGAAGGTCACGACCCGCGGGAAACGCCGCCCTGGCACGAAACCGTTTCAGAAACGCTGACCCTGACGCAAACCCGCACGGTAGACCTGCGCATTCACAACAAGGACTTCCTGATCCACTTTGCGCCCTTCTCCCTGCCGGACAGCGACCAGAGCGGCATTATTGCCAACATCTCTGACATTTCCGAATTACGGGAACAACAACGGCAGCACCGGGAAGCCATCGACTTCATCTCCCACGATGTACGCTCCCCGCTGGTCTCCCAGCTAGCGCTGATTGAGCAACTGAAAAGAAACCGGGGCCAGGTGGAACCTGAACAGCTGGAACAACTCGGCAGGCTGGCCAGACGCAGCTACAACCTGGCAGAGGAGTTTGTGCAACTTGCCCGGGCAGAACAACTGACCGAAACCCGCTTCTACGAATGCGAATTCCTGGCCATTGTGGAGAACGCCAGAGACAGTGTGAGCGAGCAGGCTGCGGAGAAAGGCATCCAGCTGATACTGCAGGGAACGGAGGACTTGTGGTTCAAGGGCAATGCGGAGTTACTGGAACGGGCCGTCATCAACCTGCTGACCAACGCAGTGCAATACAGCCCGCCAGACTCCACCATCAATATTCAGGTGTTCCAGGCTGGCCATCAGGCATGCCTGACCATCAGTGACGAAGGGGAAGGCATTGCTCCGGAAGAACTCCCCCATCTGTTTGACCGCTATCGTCGCCAGAAAAGCAGCGAGCTATCAGGCAATCATGGCACCGGCCTGGGGCTTTCGTTCGTAAACGTGGTGGTGGAGAAACATCGCGGCGAGATTCACGTAAATTCCCGCCTGGGAGAAGGCTCGGCCTTTACCCTGAAACTGCCGGTGACGCACCAGATAGAGTAACCGCAAAGCCGGCCGGTATTGCCGGTCAAATCGTTTTGCTGACCACTTCTGACGGCGCACTGACGAGACCATCGACATCTTCGACCTGAATCGAGAAGTACCAGTTGCCCACTGTCAGATTCTCGATCTCATAGGTCATCGTTTGAAGACCTCCTACGTTCTCGATCTCGATTTTCTTGTCGAGGTTTTCCCGATCCGTTCCGTACCTGATCACATAGCGCTCCAGGTCATATGGACTGAGGTCAGAGCCGTTAGCACGGGTTTCCGGCGCATTCCAGCTCAGCGACGCAGAACGCTCAGCCACCTTCTGGCTCGGCTGGGAGTTCTGGGAAGAACCCTGGGTGGTACTTTCCGTACCAGCGCTGTCCGTACCAGCGCTGTCTAACGAACCGCCCCCACAGCCTGTAAGCAACACTCCCACGAAAAATGCGGCTATCCATGCCCTCGACATTTTAATGACGCGTTTCATATCTTTTATACACCAATTTTCCGTCGCATTTGTGAAATTATATAAAACGCCGGCGAGTATCGATGTGAAGGACGTCATCATGCCAGTTAAAAGATTGTCAATTTTTCGTCAGGTAATGGTAATTATCTAGTGGAAGGTACTGATAACCGGGCAATTTCTTGCCCATTACCAGCGAATACGAGGGGGAAAATTGGTAAGAAGGTATAAAGGGTTCAGAGAAGCAAGCCGGTAAGTTCGATCCTGCCCCGGGATAAACGGACCAAATCGCGCCTTTCCAGCTCCTTGAGCAGACGGCTGACCACTTCCCGGGCAGTGCCCAGCTCCACGGCCAGCTCCTGATGGGTAATCACTACCGGCCCGCGGGCAGCGCGGGCCAGTAGCCATTCTTCAAGCCGCTTATCCATGCGGCGGAAAGCAACCTCCTCCACCAGCAGCATCAGATCATCCAGCCGGCGACCGTAAGATTCCATAATCCCCAAACGAAAGCCGGCAGACTGATCCATCAACCGGTCAAACACGCCTCGGGGAATCATCACAGCGTCTGCCGCTTCCTCCACCACCGCCTCTGCACGGTATGCACGGCCGGTCATCAGGCAGCCGATAGAAAGCGTACAGATGTCATCCGCCTCCATCCGGTAGAGCACAATGCTGTGGCCGGAGACACCCGTCATCTGCACCTTGACTCTGCCTCCCAGAACCAACGGCAGCCCCTGGCAATGCTGCCCCGCACTGAACAGAATCTGCCCCGGCGGGAACTGCACCGACCGGGCTTTTTCCAGGGTTTCCTTACGGAGGATGTCATTCAGACTGTCGAGAATGCTGTGGCGGGCCATGAAACCTGATCCTGTCTGTTGGCAAATGTGGGTTGAATGTGACTTTATCACTGAAGTCGCGGGTGACGCTGTTCTACCATCAAGTCATCATCTGACATCACCAAGGGAGAATGACAAATGACCAGAAACATGGGAACTGCAGACCGCACTATACGGGCAATCGTTGGCATTGTATTACTGGCGCTGGTATTCGTGGGGCCACAGACAGTCTGGGGCTGGATAGGCGTCATTCCACTGGCAACAGCGCTGATGGGTAACTGCCCGGCTTATTCGCTGATTGGTATCAAGACCTGCAAAAAGCAGTAGGCAAACCGGCAACCGTGCGCCACAGGGTAATTCCCCGGGCGCATTGGTGCTGCTATCGGGCAGACGATGGTATCAGCGCACCACAACATTATTCACCAGCACGACAATCCGCTTCACGATGCCTTTGTCGGAAAGCACAGGCAGATAACGGGCCTCTAACCAGACCTTCTGCCCCTGCCCGTTAATATTCGGGAACGCCCCTTTTTTGACATGCCCGGTGACCAACTCACGCCAGAAGGTAATGTATTCCTCACTGCGCGAATAATCACTTTCACAGAAGACCCGGTGATGCTCACCGATTAGCTGATCCCTTTGAAACCCGAGCATGTCGAGGAAAACGTCATTAACTCTGTCGACAAGCCCGTCCCGGGTCAGTACGAGGAGCGCCGCGGACCGTTCGATAGCCTGAAAATCCGCTTCCAGCTCCATTACCCGATCCTCGGCCGCCTCGAGTTTTTCCAGGGCAGCCTCCAGTTCTTGCTTTCTCTTGTTCAGGAATGACATCTGGGAACCTGTTGGGGGTGTTTGACCGTGGCGATTTATTCGTCAGGTACTGCAACGAAAAACATATACGCTTCGGATCCACGACCCGATGAACGATCGGGCCGCTGGTCCCTGGTTCGTCACGTGCGGAAGCCAACCAGCCCAGACAGATCGTTGGCACAAGCCCATATACCGTTATAGATGCTGAATTCAGTCAGGCATTGAAAGAGTCCTTACTGCTTGAGTCGTCGTTATTCGTGGCGACTGTCTAAATGCCTGTGTTTAGTGATGACATCAGGTCAGCGGAACCCCGCTCCTTCATCGCCTGAATATCTCTGGGCACCACACCCAGGTCACTCCACTTCTCCGGGTGGCAGGTAAACAGCAATATCTGGTGCCGGTTGGCGGCGTCGAAGAGGATACGTTTCATGTCTTCCAGGCGGTCTGTGTCGCTGTGCACCAGGGTGTCGTCCAGAATTACCAGGGTGGGCCTTCCGGCTTCCTGAAGCAGGTCTGCGTACGCCAGGCGGCTGATCAGGCCCATTTGTTCGCGGGCCCCGAAGCTCAGTTCGGCGATCTGCCCCAGTTCGGTTCCCCGGGTGAACGTGCCGGGCCTGAGGTTTTCATCCACCTCCAGGGTGGCTAGCGGGAACAGCAGGGAGAGGTAGTGGTCCAGATGCTTTTGTAGCGGCGCCTGCAGGCGGCGGGTCAGGGCCTGGCGTTTTTCGGTCAACAGTGTGAGCAGCAGGTCCAGGGCCTGGGCGCGGCGGTACAGTTCCTGGTAGCGACGGTTGCATTGCTCCAGCTCGGCCATTCTCTCGTTGAGTTGTTCTTCCAGGCCTTCGGCTCCCCAGGCTTCCAGCCTGACCTGTATGTCTCTCAATTCCCGCTGTCGCTCTTCCTGGGTCTGGCGCAGGTTGCTGATGCTGCGCTGGTAGCGTTCGATGTCTTGCTTCAGGACCCCTGGGCGGGCCTCTTTTATTTCCTGTTCGCGGGCCTGCAGGGTGGCCTCCAGGCGGCCCTGCTTTTGTTCAATTTCTGCCAGTTCCGTCGATAGCTTCTGCCGTTGTTTCTGGTGTTCCGGATTGTGCACTTCGTCCTGCAACTGCTGCCACTCGGATTTTGCGTTGTCACGGGTCTGGCGCCGGGTCAGCAGTTCAGTCTGGTGTTTGCGCTCTTCCGCCTCGGCTTCGGCCAACCGGGCTTCGGCTTTGGTGCGTGCGGCTTCCGCTGATGCGACGTCGATTACCGGGGTTTGCTCGCCCGGCTGCGGGCTGTTCTGCAGTTCGGTTCTGGCTTTCTGTCGTTGAGCGTCGGTTTCTTTCTGCTCCGCCTGGAGCTGCTCAATACCCACAGGGGCGAGGGACTTGAGCAGTTCGCGGGTGTGTTGCAGCGTTCGCTCGGCAGCTTCATAAGCGGTTAGCCGCTGCTCTGCATCTTGGGCGGAATCCACACCCAGGGTTTTCTTCTGCTCGGCCAGTCCCTGTTCAAGGGTTGAAAGTTTGCGCCGGGTACTGGCCAGGTCTTCACCACCGGGGGTAATTTCCAATGTGCCCACGCCCGGTATCACCAGGCTGGATTCCGCGAGCAGTTGTTTCTCACCCTGCCCTTTCAGGTTTTCGTCGTTCAGCGCCAGGCTGGCACCCGCTTCCAGTTGCCAGGTCAATCGGGTTGCAATGGTTTGCGAGCGGATGGTTGCTTCGTTCAGTTGACGCTCGGTAGTCTTCAAAGCTTTCACGGCATCGGCATCAATCTGGTTCTTCCGTGCCTGTTCTCTGGCCTGCTCCAGGTCCTGCTGGTGTTTCTTTGCTTTCTGCAGGTTCTGAGTCAGCGTCTGGTTCTGCTGTTCATGCCGGCGGATTTCCTGCTCCAGCCTGGCACGGGCTTCCTGCAGGCGGGCCTGGTCCACCTGTTTTGCGGCGGTTTCATACGCTGCTTTTGCTTCCTTGACGGCGCTGGTGATGGATGGGCTGCGCGCCTCAGCCTGCTCCAGTTCCCGCTGGGCTTTATCGAGTTCCGCTTTGCGGACATCCAGCTTCCTGTTCAGGTTCTCCAGCTGTTCCCGGTTCTGCCGTAACAGTTGCTGGCTGCGCTGCAGGTGGTCCAGGCTTTCTCTTTCTCTGGCCTGCTCCTGCTCCAGCTTCTCGACCTGGCGGTAACGCTCTCTCGCCTGTTCAAGCTGGCGTTCGGCTTCTTCCCACGGGCGCTCTTTCTCGGTGCGTTCGTAGTCCTGGGCCAGTTTGCCCAGCCGGTCTACCTGCTCCTGGTATTTCTGCACCCGGCCCTGCAGTTCATCGATTTCCTGCTGGTGTTCTTGCCGTTCTTTCTCCAGTTTCTGGTAATCGCTGCGGGGTTTACCGGTGGGGGTGAACAGCTCACTCCAGCGGGCCTTGACCTGCTCAATCAGTTCGTCACCGCCGGTGCTGGCCACTTCGCCGACCAGTGAGTTAAGGGCGGATTTCAGGTGGTCGCCGGCATGCTCCACGGCCTGTTCGATATTCTGCCCGGTGCCCTGCTCTACCCATAGCAGGCCTGGCACGCCCCAGTGCTCGGGTTTGCTGACACCTTTGGCGGAGAACTGGAAGCCAAGGAGTTCGGCAAGCTTTTCTTCCGCCTCGTCTTCGCTGTAGCTGTCCGAGTCGATCTTCAGGTCGCAACGCTTGCGCTGCAGAAAGCTTTTCACCAGGTGCCAGGATTTCTGCTGCGCGTCAAAATCCAGGGTGATGGTCGGGGCAGCGGCGGAATCACCCCAGGGGCGCAGATCATCCACTGAGCTGGTCCGGTAACGCTCGAAGAAGGCGGCACGAATCGCCCGCACCAGCGTACTTTTGCCGGACTCGTTGGGGCCGTGGATCAGGTTAAGGCCTGGCTGCAGGTCGTCCAGCACAAACGGCTGACGGAACTGACGCAGCTGGTCCACCTGGAGTCGACGGAGTTTCATTCGCTGGCCTCCTGTTTCCTGTCTTTCAGCAGGCCGGCAAAGATGGCGAGTGCATCCCGCGCGGCCTCGGCGCTGTCATCCTGTTGGCGGGTCCTCAGATCTTCGATCACATCCCCTACATAGCCATCGGCCTTCAGTGTCGAGATATCGTCGTCTGTGGGCTCCAACTGCAATCGACTTCGGTCACACTGGATACTGCGAAACCTGGCTTCGGCCACGGACAGCGCATTGATGAGCTTTTCCTCCCCGGCCAGGGTAACGGCCCCTTCCAGACGAAGATCGACAACCGATGGCTCGGGCAATGCCGCCAACCTGGCCAGCAACTGGTCCAGATCCGATTCAACGGTCAGGGTTTCACGCCACTGGTGCCATTGATAGCGGGCGGTTTCCATTGGCGTTACGTTCGGCGCCTGCCCCGCCCCCGGCAGGTTGACGATCAGTGCATAACCGGCCCCGTTGTTCCGGAACCGCTCCGGCTCGGGTGTACCACTGTACCAGGTGCGTTCGTCGATCTGTTTGGTGCCGTGCCAGTCTCCAAGCGCAAGATAATCCAGCCGGGCTGCCTCCGCCCGGTTCGGCAGAATGGGGTTGGTGGAGTCGATTTCGTCAGGCAACAGCCCCTGCACGCTGCCATGGGCAAGGCCGATCCGGCACAGCCCTTCCGGGGTTTCGGTGGTATTGAAGGCTTCGGTGAGGTCGCTGTAGGTGTTGCGTTGCGTCAAAGGGGCACAGAGCACGGCCAGGCCTTGTGATTCCAGGCTGATCACACCCGGCTCAAGTGCGAGATGGACATTTTCGGGTACGGCGCCCAGGCGCTGGGCCCTGGTCCAGACGCTTTCTGCCAGCGCCGCATCGTGATTTCCCGGCAGCATTACCCAGGGGCCGGTGAATTCCCTGGTGGCATTGAATACGCGGCGGATGGTCCGGTCGGAAACGGTCTGCGCGTCAAAGACATCCCCGGCCACCAGTACTGCATCGCACTCGTGCTCAATAGCCAACCGTGCCAGTTTTTCAATGGCTTCAAAGCGGGCTTCAACCAGAGCGGCACCGTCTTCTGTTTCGAAGCGGCTGAACGCCCGCCCCATTTGCCAGTCTGCCGTGTGTAAAAACTTGGGCATACTACTTTCCCTGGATTAGTGCGAAACCGAGGGCAATTCTAGCCGGCTTTGGCCTGTTCCCGATACAGCGCGGCACCCAGTGCTTCGAAATAGCGCTGGAAAGCATCGTTGATCTGCTGCCTTTGCGCATCCTCCGGATACAGCCCTGCTTTAGCCTCTTCGGAATACACCGTACCACGCACCAGGAAGCTGTTGCGGGGCTGGCAGTCTTCAACAAAGGCTTCAAAGGCGCGCGCACAGAGCTCTTCCGGCCTGGCGTAATAGAGAACCTTCATGGCTGAGTCGGCTTTCTGTGAGGCGCGGAACAGTGGGCTGGGCGCAGTGCCGTCTTCGTTCAGCAGGACGGCCTGAAAGCAGGCATTCAACCGTTGGTTCAGGGGGTGCTCTTTCTGTTTTGCACTGCTCAGCCACCCGTTCGAGGCAAAGCCGTGCTTTTCCAGTTTGTGGAACGCCCTGCTCCCCATGTAGTGGTCGAAAGCGTGAAACCACTCATGGGCCAGGCTGCCGGCGCCGGCATTTTTGGCCAGGGCCAGTTGCCGGGTTGCAGGAATATAGTGGGCCGCCACACCCCGCTGGCCACCGATGCCGTATTGCAGGCCCAGCGTGCTACGGAGGGAAATCAGGATTTCCGGGCCCCGGAGAATAGCCATCAGATCGCACAACGCCTGATAGAACCGACCGGCAGCCCGGTCACGCTCCTGGGGCGTTACCCAGCGACCAACTTCAATGCTGCGGAATTCGAACTGGCGCCTTACCGTGACGAAGGAAACCGGATACTGCCCTGTCACGATCTTTCTCCCGGCCTGTGCGATTGATTCATGCTCAACATGCCACCACTAACTGTTTATTTATACAGTATTGTGGGATGCGATCAGTATCGGGTCAACCAATAATCGCCCATTTCGAACCCGGCATTGCCGATGGTCTGCTTCCGGGAAAGGATCGTATGTCTGGTATGCGTATTGACGCTTCTTCTTCAGATTCAGACACACGACAAACATCACGGGAAAATCATGCCACAGCATACGTCCGCCAACACCCAAGCGACATCGTCCCGGTTACCCTGCCGGGGTTGTCTTCCTGATTGCAGCAACTATGCAACATGCAACGGAACGCCCTGGCGGGCGGAGGCAGTCAGGCCGCGTATGGCTGAAAGTACCACTGGCTATGTTCGCGATCAGACGGCACGCCAGTTGCAATAATAGCTGCACGCAGCCTCTCCGGATTGACGGCCCGACTTCAGGTGATGGGCTTACTTGCGTGCTCTGGGCCAGGCGGAGATCACCACTTGACGCATCACTGGCTCGCCGATTTGTGACTCGCTGTCGCGTCATTTGGTGTCACCTCAGGCTACCTTTGGCCAGCACGAATGGCGTCCGCGATTTTCTCAGCAATCATAATGGTCGGGGCATTGGTATTTCCGCCAACCAGTGCCGGCATCACCGAAGCATCCACCACACGCAGTCCCTCGAGCCCTCTTACTTTCAAGTCCGGATCAACCACGGCCAGGTCATCCACACCCATTTTGCAGGTTCCCACCGGGTGGTAGATCGTATCGGCCCGGGCGCGGATATGCCGGGCCCATTCTTCATCGTTCATGTCGCCGTGAATGCCAAACATTTCTGACTGACGATAAGGGGCCAGCGGCGCTGCCTCCAGGATCTCGCGAGTTATTTTTGCACCCTTGATGGTTAACTCCAGGTCGCCTTGATCAGACAGATAATTCGGATCGATGGCGGGCTCCGCCATGGGGTCAGCGCTGCGGAGAAAAACGCGCCCACGGGATTTCGGTCGCAGGTTGCATACGTGGCAACTGAAGCCATGCCCCCAGTGCAGCTTCCGGGCATGATCTTCCACAATAGATACCACGAAATGGAGTTGCAGATCCGGCTTGTCCAGGCCGGGATCAGACTTCAAAAACGCTGCGCCCTCCGCAAAAGGTGACGCCACCATACCAGTTCCATCTTTTCGCCATTGCAGGGAATGGCTAAGCATGTTTTTCATTCCCGGGAGGCTGAAACCAAAATTGTCTTTATCATCGGATTTATAGGCCAGGATGAAATCCAGGTGGTCCTGCAGGTTCTGCCCTACGCCCGGCAACTCGTGAATCATGGGAATGCCATGCGGCTCGATGTCATCCGGGCGGCCCACGCCGGACAGTTGAAGTAGCTGCGGAGATCCAAAAGCGCCGGCAGCAATAATCACCTCACAATGCGCCGAGGCATTCAGCGTTTGTCCTTTGAGGCGATATTCAACGCCTACCGCGCGCTTACCATCAAAGATGATTCGCGTAGCCCGTGCGCCGGTGACGACTTTCAGGTTAGTTCGCTGTTCCATGACCGGGTACAAATACGCAGCGGCGGTTGAGCAGCGCTCACCGTTGCGCTCACCGTCATAAAACTGGGTCACTTCGTAAAGGCCCACGCCCTCATTATCACCGGTGTTAAAGTCGTCGCATGCTGGATAACCACACTCTTGAGCGGCCTCAACGAAGGCTTCCGAAATAGGCCTTGGAGATCGCTGTTTACAGACATGGAGTGGGCCATCAGCTCCGTGGCTTTCACTGGCACCGCTTTCATGACATTCCGCTTTGCGGAAGTAAGGAAGCACGTCGTCCCAGCCCCAGCCCTGACACCCGAGCTCAGCCCACCCATCGTAATCTGCCCGGTGACCACGAACATACAGCATGGCGTTGATCAGGCTCGAACCGCCCAACCCACGCCCTCTTGGCTGAAATCCCTTGCGACCATCCAGTTCAGGCTGTTGTTCAGTATTAAAGGCCCAGTTATTGACTTTGCCGTGGCCCGGCATAAGTGCCACCACGCCAGCCGGCGCACGTGTCAGTATATGGTCGCCCTTACCGCCAGCTTCCAGAAGGCAGACACTGACGTCAGGGTCCTCGCTTAATCGTGCCGCCATTACGGCGCCAGCTGATCCGCCACCGACAATTACATAGTCAAAAATCATAAAGTCCTATCTCGTTGTTATTTCATTTAATTCTTGATGGACCAAGGCTCTTTGTCAGGCACCGTCCAAAGGCACGATTAGCACCGGACGCTGGGAATGAGTCAGCGTCCTGGTCGCGGTAGAACCGATCAGCGCCTGTCCCAGCGCGTTGTGCTTGCGGGTTCCCATAACGATCAAATCGGCATTCATCTCGTCGCCAACTTCAAGGATTTTACGCCAGGGCACGCCTACCTCGATGCGTGACTCAATGTTCTTCAGGCTTGAGGCTTCTTGCTCTTCCAGCTCTTCCTCGCAAAAGCGCTCTATACGCTCCCGGATTTTGACGCTCAGCGCCTCAACGCCTTTGTGCAGCATCTCGTCGAGTTTTTCTTCCTCCATCACGTTATTGAGCAAACTGCGGGTGGTAGTAGACAAGGACTCAATCACGTGCAGGTAAGTGACCTGAGCCCCAGGATAGTGGCCACACAAGCTGATCGCAGTGCGGAATGCCGGACGCGAACCTTGATCAAGATCGGAGACGTATAGAATCTTTCTAATATCTTGAAGCATCATTCTTCTCCTCTATTCCCTCGGGGAAAGGTAAGGTTGTACCGCTCCGCGGCAATGCAACTCCGGCAAAAACAGTGCAATCAACGCCGAACACGCAATATCAGTGCACCAGGACGGGATAATACCCTTTGAAGATAGTGCCCGTTTTGACATCTCGCAATTTTGCACTGGGTGCAAAGACCTGAGCCTCGCGAACTTCCCCCGTGGCGCATTCGATGACATGATCGTCGAAATAGCCGTCGCACAGATCGGCCCCGCCATGGGTGCAAAGCGGAAGCGAGGCATAGATCCCGCTAGGCGTGTCATAGACAACGATGGTCCGCCGTCCGACCTGGACCCGCGTGACCTAGTCCTTCTCCAGCTCCTCCACCGCGATCACGTCGCACCATGGCTTATCGGTCATGCCCGCGCCTCGTGAATCTGACGCAGGATGTCCATATGCGCGCCGAGATAGCCACGCGGCTCCACATGAATATGGTCGCGTAGCGTTTTGTGCAGGCGTGGCAGAGCATGGTAGGGAACCGGGAATAGGGAATCGAGGACAGGTAGTGCAGGTATTCTCCATAGGTTTTCGGCTGCGGGATCAGCTCCGGATCCTGGCCGGCCAGCTGCGTATAGGTATGGTGGCGGCAATGTTCGTACCGAAAGAAGCGGTGCGGCAGCATGATAATCAGCCCGCAGATCTGCCCGACGATATTGTTCAGTTTGCGGGTGCGGAACACGGTGTAATGCACGCAAGCGCGATCAGCGTGGTAGTTCCGGCCAGCACCAATACCCAGAGCACTAAGTGGCGCAGGGCGGGCCGTCGGACCTTTGCATGAAGGATTTCAGTTCGTCCCGGGTCAGCTTGATCGCTACCGGAAAATCCGACCCCACTGCTGCCCGAGTCGCCCGCACCGCTTCCAGCAAAAACCGGGCACGGTTTTCGAGTGACCCACCCCAGCGATCAGTCCGCTGTTTGGTGACCGGAGGCAGAAAAGAAGACAATAGATAACCATGAGCCCCATGTACCTGAACGCCGGTGAAACCCGCATCTTTGGCAATCCGGGCTACGTTGGCAAAGCGCTGGATAAAATCGAGGATCTCCGGCTCCGTGAGCGCCCGTGGGCGGGCATAGTTACCCATCAGCGATAGGCTGCACCGCCGAGGGCCCCATCGGGCGCGAGGTGACGTAACGCGGCGACTGCCGGCCAGCATGGGAAATCTGCATCCACAAATGATTGCCGTTCCGGGTGCCTGCTTTGGCCCAGGCGCGCAGTTGCTCCATGCCATCAGGCTCACCCTTCACTTTTGTTAAATCTGGTGCCGGATCAATGGCTACGTCACCCGTTCTTCCATATGTTCGCCACCTCTTGCAGAATCTCTACAGCCGCGACGCAATCACCCTCTTGCAAATTGGAGCCGCGCCGGACATGAAACCCTATACCGATTTCCTGGCTTTAGAAAAGCCCTTCAGTCTGCAACTGACCGTGGAAAGCCACGGATGGTGCCAGCTTGCGCCCTGGCACTGGGACGGAAAGCGCCTGGAACGCAGAGCAAGAATCGAAGGCAACAAAGAATGGATTCGCGTTCATCAAGCGTCGCCACATCATCTCAGCATCGAAACATCGTCATCAAACACCGCCGGCGTAAAAGCCCTGGTTTCCCGCTGGCTGCACCTGGACTGGGACCCCACGAACTTCATGGTGCTTTGCGAGGCCAATGACCCGACTGTCGGCCAATTTATCCATTACGGTGGCGGCCGGTTTCTCCGGGGTGACACCTTCTACGAAGACCTGATCAAAACCATCTGCACCATCAACACAACATGGCAACAGACCAAGGCAATGGTTGGCCATCTCGTTTCGGTAGGTGGCGGCCTATTCCCCCAGCCCCACGAAATCCTGGACACGGATCCCGAACGGTTGGCGAAAGAGTGCAAGCTTGGTTTCAGGGCCAGAACCGTTGCCAACGTGACCGCCCGATTGCTGGACGACGATGTAATCAACCCGGAAGGTTCCGCCTGTGAACATCGGGTGACCTATGACTACCTGGTATCCCTGAAGGGCATCGGCCCCTACTCAGCAGCACACGTGATGATGCTTTTGAGGGATTTTTCGACTGTCCCTGTGGACTCGGAAGTCAGCGCCTACCTTCGGGAGCGGGGCCTTGACCCGAAGGACGCCCAGGAGGCGTTCCAGCATTGGGGGGAGTATCGGTTTCTTGGATATAAGCTGAGGCGGATTGTGGATCGGGAGAACTGGATTGGGGATTGATGATTACAATGGCCTTGCAGTCACTGGCCGACAGGTTGACCATGCCAAACAGTCGCGATGCCATCTCGCTCGGCCTGATGGGCGAGCGAAAAATGAAGATCGTGGACGTTGCCAGAGAGACGGGACTTAACAGGAATACTGTAACCCTGCTCTACAAAGAAACAGCGCAAAGGATAGACCTGGAAGCTATTGAGAAACTCTGCAGATTATTTGAATGCGAGGTGGAAGACCTGCTCGAGTTGCAAGAAGATCATTAAGCAGATGAGATGGTTAAGGGGCCACTCCCATTGAATCAACATATTTTGCCGCAGTTTTGCTCCATTGCTTGACCCGTCACGGATCCTACTTTTTTGCTTTGACCACAAAGCGGACCTTTTGCGCCACCGAAAACGGCGCTTTTCGCTCATCATCAAAACCTGTAGCTTTAGCTTTGGTGCAACGCTATCAGGCGTCTACTGTATCGGGGGCTTGCCACTTTTTGGGTGGCCGCTTTGCTTTCATGGTGCGCAGCATGCTTCGGGGTCGCCTACGTCCCCGATCGTGTTGGAACCGCAGCCGCCCAATGTCAGGCCATTCAATTCATTGTTCTTATAGACTTCAAACCCTGCGAACTCTATCCGTGTGTACTGCAGCACACCGCAACTGTGATCCAGATCTGCTCCCCCGAACCGGCCACGAAGATCGTTTTCCGGCACTCCTTCGATGGCAGCACCAGTTTGGTTAACAGGTGCCTTACCGAGTAGAACTACGCCGCCCTTCATTATTAGCCATGATCTCCCGCGCCAGTGCCTGAAGCTCCGGGGTGCCGCTGGCTTCCACCCATCTCAGAACGTCAGCCCGGTAGGACGGCTGCTTGACCAGGACATTCAGGTGGACAAAGTCGACACCGGGGCACGCTCCTTT
>JBHEPI010000095.1:0-10466 GCA_046260345.1 Marinobacter sp.
TGCCACGAGTTTGATTCCATGGACTTTACGCAGCAGGATCCGCGCGCGGCGGAAGCCCATTCCACGGCATTGACAGACGAGGGAGATGAAACCTGTATTGATTGCCACAAGGGCATTGCCCATGAACTGCCGGACATGGCAGGAGTGGACCGATAGAGTCAAAAGCCTGAGCCAGGCCGTTTACGGTGCTGGCTCAGCGGATCTCGGTGCCACCGGACGGCGCCTGTGAAAGCGTGGTGCCGGTGGGCGGGCGATGATGAAGAGAGTAGATAATGCGATCCAGTACCGCCTGGCCGTTCCAGGCCGGGTCATTGTTGACCATGCCGACAACGGCCCAGGTGGTATCGGTACCATCCCGGGTGTAACCCGCGATTGAGCGCACGTTCTCCAGGTAGCCGGTCTTGATGCGGCCCTTGCCGTCAAGGCCCGCGTTCTTCAGCCGCCTGGCCATGGTGCCGTCCATTGCAATCAGTGGCATGGAGGCCATCAGGTCGGCCGAGTAATTGCTGTTCCAGGCGTGCTGAAGAATCTGTGCACCCTGGCGGGCTGTAATGCGGCCGTGACGGGTCAGGCCCGCGCCGTTATCAATGACCATGCCGGCGGTATTGATGCCTTTATCCTCAAGCCAATTGTATATCACGCGAATGCCGGCGCCCCGGTCGTCTTCATCGTCGTCCAGCCGGTGTTCGGCGCCAATGGTCAGCAGCAACTGCCGGGCCATCACGTTGCTGCTCCATTTGTTGATGTCGCGCACCATGGTGACCAGGTCAGGCGAGGTGGTTTTCAGTAACAGTCGGGCGTCGTCCGGCGTGCTGGCCAGCAGGCTCTTTCCGGTGATCTCTATGCCTAAGTCCTTGAGCAACGAGCGTATCAGCGAAGCGGTGTACTGCTCATGGGGCAACACGGACAGGTAGGCCGTAGTGCGGCAACCCTGGGGCAGCTCACCGGTGACCCTCACGGTTACCCTGTGGTCTTCGTGGAAGATTGGCTCCCAGTCGAAGCTTTTGCGGCTGGGGCAGGGCCCTTCTGCGCTTGCCGTTACCCGGTTGTCGATCACCACATCATTCAGTGACGGTGCGCTCCATGCCTGGGTTCCGCGCTCATCGGCCCGCACCTGAAAGTGCACCAGATTAAGGTTGGTGAGGTAGGGCGAGGGCTGAACCAGAAACGGGGCATGAGGGTTGTCACCGTTATCGTCGAAGCCCGGCAATCCCTCGGCGAGGCTGAATACGTCGCCGTCCAGCACCAGGTTGCCGTTGATTGCGCTGATCCCCATGCCGCGAAGTTCGCTCAGGGTGCTCCACAGGCGTTCGATAGTCAGTTTCGGGTCGCCGCCCATATCGACATAAAAGTTGCCATTAAGCGTGTCGCCTACAAGCTCACCATCGGTATAGAAATTGGTGTCCCAGCTATAGGTTGGCCCCAGGGTTTCCAGCGCTGCGTAGGTGGTAATCAGCTTAATAATGGAACCAGGGCTCATCAGTGCATCAGCGTTAATGTACTGCTCGATGCCCGGGCCGTTCAGAGGGACCGCGGCCATGCTCAGTGCCTGCTCGTCGTTCAGGGACTGAAATGCATAATCCTGCACCTGGCCGCTCCAGGTTTTCTTGGCGACGGCGCCCTCGGTGTTGGCTGCCGGTTCAGAGGCGGACGCAGTGCCAGCAAGGAGCACGGCCACCATGGTGGAGGCGAACAGGCGCCATGCCACCCGACCATGCTGAAGGGCAGTTCCGTTATATGGCTTTTTTTTGGAATGGCTTCGTGCCTTCAGCAACATGGTGCAGCGCTCGTTGATTTCTGATCCACTAACCATAGCCCAAATTTTCGGCTCATACTATGTGGAAAGGCTCTATATGACGTTAAAAAATGCCAGTAGTGTCGTTGTTTATACAGCATTTTTGTTAATGGATGTAAGTGCTCCAATGAATCAAAGGGTTAGCTGCCGGACAACCTGAGGCGTTACCCTGGCAGCCGGAACAGAATCCGAACCTGTGTGGCTGCGTAACACAGGTATGTGTACTGAACACCGGAGAATAAGTCATGGCAATACCATGGTCCCGACGACAGTTCCTGGCCGCATTAGCGGCAACCGGACTTTCCCTTCGTATGCCGGCGCTGGTGGCAGCACCCGGACAAAAAGCCATTACCCGGGCCATTCCGTCCTCGGGGGAGTCGTTGCCAGTGATTGGCATGGGCACCTGGCGCACCTTCAATGTGGGCGGCGATGCGCAACTTGTGAGAGAGCGTACCCGCGTTCTGAAAAGGTTTTTCGAATGGGGTGGAACCCTGGTGGATTCGTCGCCGATGTATGGGACGGCAGACGACGTTATGGGCGAAGCATTGGGCAGCCTTGATGCCCACGACAAGGTGTTTTCCGCCAACAAGATCTGGACCCGGGATGGCAACGCCACGCGGGAGCAGGACAAGACGTTGCGCCGCAAATGGGGCATCGAGGGCTTTGACCTCCAGCAGGTGCACAATCTGCTGGCATGGGAAGCCCACCTGGAAACCCTGAAGCAGATGAAAGCAGACGGGGATATCCGTTATCTGGGTATAACAACGTCCCACGGCCGCAGTCATGGGGATCTGGCGCGAATAATGGAACAGCAGCCCCTGGACTTTGTGCAGCTGACCTACAATGTGCTGGACAGAGAGGCCGAACAGCGCCTGTTGCCACTGGCAAGGGATCGGGGCATTGCCGTGATCGTGAACCGCCCTTTCCAGGGTGGCAGCCTGTTCCGTCGCTACCAGTCCGAGGCAATGCCCGGCTGGGGGGAAGAGGCCGGCTGCAGCAACTGGGCAGAGTTCTTCCTCAAGTTTATTGTGTCTCATCCGGCAGTTACCTGTGCCATTCCGGCGACAACCCGTGTGGAACACATGGAGGAGAACATGGGGGCTATGTACGGAAAACTTCCGGATGAGCAGCAGCGCCGGCGAATGGCTGACTACGTGGCGGGGTTATGACTGATGTGGACTGGCTGAGCTATTCACTGTCGGATTTTCTGATGTTCGGGCCGGAGGTGTTTCTCCGGCTCTTTGTACGCATCAATCAGGATTTATGGCCGGCGCAGGCCATCGCAATTGTGATGATGGTGGTGGTTGCCTGGCTGCTGGTGCGCGGCGACACACTGGCGAAACGGGGCATCCTGTTGCTGCTGGCGGCTGCCTGGGTATGGAGTGGTGCCGGGTTCCTGATGAAGTATTATGGCCCCATCAATTTACCGGCCGTCTGGTTTGGCTGGGCTTTCATTCTGCAGGCCTCGCTTCTGACGGTAGCGGCTCTGGTCTGGCCCTGGGATGGAAGTACCGCTGAGCCTGCGCGCCGATGGCAGACAGGCGCAGGCTGGCTCCTGATGACTGCGTTTTTGCCCCTGGTGGCAGTGGTGCAGGCCGGAAACTGGCAGGCTGTGGCACTGTTCGGGATGACACCGGACCTGACTGTGGCCGCCTCCATACCCTGTCTGTTGCTGTTGCCCCGACGAGTGCGGTGGCTGTTTCTGCTGCTGCCGCTGTTGTGGTGCCTGCTCAGCGCGGCAACGTTGTGGACTCTGGGAACAAAACTGATGTTTGCCCTTCCGGCTGCCGCACTGGCTTTGACGATTGCCGGTTTCTGGCTCAGTCCCAGGCCGGCGCAAAGCCGGGGTTAGCAATACGCTCGCCGCGGTCCAGCCTGTCAATTTCCGCAATTTCTTCAGCACTCAGTGTGATATCGAGCGCATCAAGGTTGGCTTTCTGGTGTTGTGGGCGCGTTGATGACGGAATCGGCACCACCCCTCGGGATGCTACCCAGGCTATAGCAATCTGCGCCGGCGAGACATTATGTTCAAGGCCGATCCGTGCCAGGGTTTCATCTTCCATCACCTTGCCCACGGCAAGAGGCATGTAGCCGGTTACGGTAATGCCCAGCTCCCGGGCATGGTCTACCACCTTTTGGTTGGCCAGAAAGGGATGGACTTCTACCTGGTTGGTGAAAATCGGGGTGTCTCCCAGGATCTCTTTCGCCTCGTCCATCTGGGCGCAGGTAAAGTTTGATATGCCTATGTGGGTTGTCAGCCCCTCTCGCTGAGCGTCTCGCAGCGCACCAAGATACTCCGCCATGGGCACTTCGTCGTCCGGTGAAGGCCAGTGGATCAGGGTCAGGTCCACATGGTCTGTCTTCAGCCGCGCCAGGCTGTCGTGAAGGCTGTTGATCAGATCGCTGCGGTGGAGCTGGTCGTGCCAGATTTTGGTGGTCAGGAAAATCTCACGGCGCGGAATGCCACTGGAGGTAATGCCATCGCCCACTTCAGATTCGTTTTCATACATCTGGGCTGTATCGATATGCCTGTAACCGAGTGAGAGGGCGCTTTTAACCGCGTCTCTCGCATCGTTGCCTTTCAGGCGAAAAGTGCCCATACCAATTTTCGGAAGTGTGCTGAATGCCATAGTGTCCTCCTTTGCGAACGCTCTGACTTGTATGTGGTGCCCGCCCACTGGTTCTTCAAGTGGCGGGTAGTTATCATGACGGCCCCGGGAATACGCCAATTCGACCACTGTGGAGGTCTGATCATGCTGACAGGGCAATGCCTTTGTGGCGATATCAAGCTGGAGTACGATGGCCCGCTCGGACCCATAGCCCTGTGCCATTGCAGCCAGTGCCGTCGGGCCCATGGCAGTGCATTTTCAGCCAGCGCTCCGATACAGAAAATTCGCACCCGTTTTACGGCAGGCGAGGATCTGATCCGCGAGTACGAATCCCGCCCGGGCAAATTCCGGGCCTTCTGCCCCCTCTGTGGCAGCCAGCTTTACAGCCGGGTCGATGCCATTCCGGGTATCTTGCGCCTGCGTGTCGGTATGATCAACGAGCCTTTGGGTAAAGGGCCGGCATCGCACGTTTACGTGGGTTCAAAGTCGGACTGGTTCACCATCACGGATGATATTTCCCAGTACGACAAAACTGAAAGAACCAACGATCCCAACTGAGGATATATACGATCATTCCGCGGGAACGATCCGGTATACCTTGCCGTTGGAATGATCCGTCAGTAGCCACAAGGCACCATCGGGGCCCATCCGCACATCGCGGATGCGCTCGCCAAGATCCTCCAGAAGATCCTCTTCCTCTTTGACTTCCTCGTCTTCAATGCTCAGGCGTACCAGCTTCTGCATTTTCAGTGCGCCCACGAACAGGTCCCCCTTCCACTCGGGGAACTGGTCTCCGGTGTAAATCGCCATGCCGGAGGGCGCGATGGACGGATCCCAGTAATGCAGCGGGTCGGTTACGCCTTCCATGGTGGTCTTTTCCGATATGGTGGCACCGGAATAGTCGATGCCGTAGGTAACGTCCGGCCAGCCATAGTTGTTGCCGGCACGAATGATGTTGATCTCGTCGCCGCCACGGGGCCCGTGCTCGTGGCTCCAGATCTCACCTGTGTCCGGGTGAATCGTCATGCCCTGGATGTTGCGGTTGCCGTAGGTAAAGAAGGTATCGTTCACTGAGGCGTCATCGGTGAACGGGTTGCCGGGGGCCGGTTCGCCATCGGTGGTGATGCGGTGTACGCCGCCGGCGTCGTCGTCTGTTTTCTGGGCGCGGTCCATCTCGCCCCGGTCGCCAACGGAAACGTAGAGGTTTCGGTCGCGATCAAATTCCATTCTTCCGGCGAAGTGGCGCCCTGTCCTGCCCCGGGGCAGGGCCTCAAAAATCACTTCAACATCGGAAAGCCGGTCGCCGTCCAGCTTTGCCCTTGCCACCCGGGTTGTCATACCTTCGCGGCTTTCCTTATGGGCATAGCTGAGAAACAGGGTCTGATTATCCTCGAACTGCGGATGCAGGATTATGTCCAGCAGGCCGCCCTGGCCGGAAACCACCAGGTCCGGAACGCCACTGATGGGCTGATCCTGAAGTTTGCCGTCCTGTATGCGCCGTAACCTCCCCTCGCGTTCGGTGACCAGCTGGGAGCCGTCGGGCAGAAACGCCAGGCTCCAGGGATGTTCCAGATTCTGTGCCACGGTTTCCAACTGGAACTCCGTCTTATCAGAAGAAAAGCTCTGTTCCGACAACGTCGCATCTGAAAGCAACAAAAAGCTGAGGCCGAGGGTCAGTCGTGTGCAAGTCCGCATGGGAACCTCCGTTACGGTTGGGGCCATTCAATCCTGACTGATATTTGAGGATAGCAGCTGGAGTGTGCGCCCACGAGCAGTCCAGTCAACCTGAACAAATATAGGGCGACAAAACTTACAGATAATCATTTTAGTGTTTCAAACGAGAATGATTCGTATTAATATACGATAATTAGGTTCAACGCCCTTGATAAACCCTGAAACGGAGAAAAAGATGTCCGGAATTCTGGACCCCTGTTCCCTGGCAAGTTGCTGTTACCTGCGATCGTCTACGCAATCCTGCCTTAATTTAGTCTGCGCGCATTACCGCGCTTAAATCTGCCTGTTAAGAGGAACTTTGTTTTGCATCAAAAAAAATTACAACCTTGCGTAAAGCAGGTTATACCCTGGACCATGGTGGCGGCCTTTTCCTGTCCTGCTATTGCCTTTGCGCAATCGGAAAATGCGGCTGCCCTCGGCGAGATAGTCGTGACGGGCACACGAACCGAAACGTCCGTGTCGGAAATCGCACGCTCCACCACGGTGATTACCCGCGAGCAGGTCGAAGAACAAGCCAAGGTCACCAAGAACGTTGGTGAAATCCTGGCGCAGATGGTTCCCGGGTTGGCGCCAAGCACCGAGACGCTCAGCAACTTTGGCCAGACGCTTCGCGGGCGAAAATTTCTGGTCCTGATTGACAGTGTTCCCCAATCGACTCCACTCCGTGATGCTTCCCGGGGTCTGAATACAATATCCCCTGCAGCTATCGAGCGTATCGAGGTAGTGCGCGGAGGCACGGCGGCTTATGGCTTCGGAGCCACCGGTGGTGTCATTAATATCATCACCAAGAAGGCTGCGCAGGAACCAGCCGAGCTCTATTCACAAGTCGGCACGTCGTTTTCTACGGAAAACTTCGATGATTCTGTTGACTACGAGACGGAGCATCGTATTTCCGGCACGCGAGGGGATTGGGACTATGTCCTTTCCGGTTTCTTCACGGAACGTGGCGAACGGTTTGATTCCGATGGTGAGCGCAGGCCCCCGGATCCGCTTGGAACACAAGGTGGCTTTGCTGATACCTCCGAATACAACATCCTTGCGAAGACAGGCCTTGATTTTGATGGCGGTAACCAGCGCATTGAATTCATGCTGAACTCATTCTTTAATGAGCAGGACTCCGATTACACCTTCGGACAGACTCTGGAAGATGGCCGGACGCCTGCAGTTCCGATTTCCGAAGCAGGATCGGATGCAGTGCCTTTCACCGAGCCCGGCCAGGAAAATACCACGGCCCGTGTGAGTTATAACCACGCGGATGTGGCTGGTAGTACCGTCGATGCGCAGCTCTACTATGGCGACCTTAACCAGATTTTTCCGAAATTCCCCGGTTTCTCCCAGGGTGAAATCGTTTCGGAAAAATACGGTTTGCGCACTACCGTGGCCACTCCGGTTGATCAATTGATGCCCGGGGCCAGTGTTATCTGGGGTGGTGATTACCTGCGCGATGAAACCGAGGCTCTCCTTTATGGTGAGGACGGCCCAATTGATCCGGACACACCCTCCATGGATCAGGACGCCGTGGCGGCGTTTGCGGAACTGGAACTGCCTTTTGGCGATTGGCTGATGCTCCGCGGTGGCGTGCGTCACGAGACCATTCGGGTTGATGCTGGATCGGCTACGCCCAACCGTTTCGGCAACAATATACGCGAGGGTTCGCTGGAATGGTCGGAAACGCTGTTCAACGCTGGCGCGGTTTTTTTCGTAACGGATTCCGTGGATCTGTTCACCAGTTACTCACAGGGATTCTCCATCGGCGACCTTGGCCGGATCCTCTCGGACGCTGGTGAGGCTGGTGCCGGCTCGACATTTGACGCCGGCGACTTCGAGTCAGACGCTGAAAAGGTGGATAACTACGAGATCGGTACCCGTTATTTCGGGGATAAGCTTGAGGCTACTGCAGCAGTCTTCTACAGCGAGTCGGATAATGGCACCACGTTTAATAATGATCTGCAGATCCAGAAATTCAGTGAGGATGTCTGGGGAATCGAGGCTACCGCAGACTATCAGCTTTCTGATCGACTGGCCGTCGGCGGCAGTGCGTCCTGGCAGGAAGGCGAGCGAGAGGACGCCAACGGTAATGAAGTTGAACTCGACGGTACTCGCATAGCGCCGCTCAAGCTCACCAGCTACCTCGAGCAGCAGACGACCGGGCAGTGGCGTAACCGGCTGCAGGTCATGCACGTTGGAAGTCGCGATGAGTTCCCGGATGGTGGCAGCCCCGACGATAGCGGTATTTTCGGTCAGGGTGAGGTAGAAAGTTACACACTGGTCGATTTCGTTTCGCGGCTAAAGGCCGGCCCCGGTTCCTTGACCTTCGCAGTGAAAAACCTGCTGAACGAAGACTACTTTCCTGCGATCAACCAGGCATTCAACACGCCAACGGCCTATGCGAAAGGCAATGGTCGCAGGGTGAGCGTCGGTTACGAAATGGTTTGGTAGCAATATCTAACTGTTTTATTTGATGCGGGGTCTTTTCGACAGGAAGGGCCTCGCGGGCTAAGTGTGAGGAGGGGGAAACGGAATGGCACCCGAAGATGAAATGATAGGAGGATTAAAAATTGCAGCGGGAGCCGGTATCTTCATTGGCCTGGTTGCCATTGGACTGGCCCTGGGTTCGGCTGTTGGTGCCTGAGGGCTGCCAGCCGTTCCTTGCGATAGATTCCACAGGTACCACAATAGCCTCCCTCCGGTAAAAGATACTTCAGACAGCATCCCTTGCGTTGCGGAATCGCTGTAGTCTGCCCATCGAACACCGCCGGAATCCAGTCGATGAACTGGTTGGCGTCATTGCTGAACTTCCCGAGCCAGCGCTGTGCCATTTCACACACGGCAGCAGGTTTTGCTCGATTCCACACCGCCGAGAATGGCGCACCCAGACCGAGCCCGATGCTGCTCCAGTAAGCTCCGGGGCTCACTCCAAGATTGTGCCTGAAAACGGGATACCAATCCCTTGTCTGCCTCCCGAGTGATTCTATAAAGTGTCTCTCATCGACTGCGGGCCCGCCCGGTGACTGGAACCAGCGTAAGGTGGCTGCCTCTCCCTGCCCGACAGGGGCAAGAAAGATATACCGGGGATCAGGCAGGGGAGCCTGGCCGTCCCGGAACAGCCTGAGGGTAAGTGGGGCAATAATGTTTAATGCCAGATCCTGTTGAAGAACGGAAACACGGGCCCGGACTGAGCGGGCATCAGTGGCGTGCGGATAATCGGTGTGCACCTGATTGATGAGCCGTGCCGGATATTCCAGGCAGTGGGCCAGGGAAAACAGGCCGCTGCGCTCATCGGATGACGGTTGAATAGCTTGGGTAAGGACGGATTCCGGGGACAGCCCGACTGATTCCAGGAGCCGCGTATACTGCTCAGCCCAGACACCACTGGAGCCTGTTTGCCCACTACCGGCCATGGCGGCTCAACCCCCACAGGAAGTAGATCCCACCCACCAGAGCCGCCAGCAAGCCGGCCGGCAACTGGCCGGGAAAGACGACGATCCGGGAAAGATAATCCGCCACGGCCAGCAAGAGCCCCCCCACCAGGGCGGCCACAATCATCTGCCGGCCGACAGTCTGCTGCCCCAGGACGCGTGCCAGGTGCGGTGCAATCAGCCCCACAAAACTCAGGGGGCCGATAACCACTGTCGCCGAGGCCGTCAAAACAGCCGCCATGAACAGAAGCAGCAACCGGGCACGAGAGACTGACAGCCCGAGGGAGGAGGCGGCAGTGTCCCCCAGTGGCAGAATGGTCAGCGGCCGCACGACCAGGTGCAGTAAGCCACTGACCAGCAGAATAAAGCCCAACAGGCCGAAAGCCTCACCCTCGGAAATCAACCAGGTGGAACCGTACATCCAGTTCAGCAGTTGCGAGGCAACGGTGCCGCCCGAGGCCATCACCAGCCTCAGGCCGGCATCCATGAATACATATAGCGCCAGGCCGCCAAGCAACAACTGGTTGCCTGCAAACCGGTGTTTGCGGGCGAGAAGAATCAGCAGGCCCAGGGCGCCGGCAGCACCCAGGGTGGCCGCGCCGAGCTGGCCAGCCCGGCCTACTTCGGCGCCAGACAGAACTATCAATACCATCACCAATGCGGCGCCGCCGCTGATGCCCAGCATTTCCGGGCTGCCCATGGGATTGCCGGTCATCCTCTGGATCAGTGTGCCGGCCAGCCCCAGTGCCACTCCGGCAAGCATGGCCGCCAACAGCCGCGGCCCGCGCCAGACCCAGGCATCGCCCCACTGGGATATTGCCGTCCAGTTCCAGCCGTCCAGGCCCGGAGCCCAGCCCATGGATACAACAACGGTGACTAGAAGCAGTGTGGAAATAATGCCGGTAACGA
>JBHEPI010000098.1:0-40168 GCA_046260345.1 Marinobacter sp.
CGTTACATGCAGCGGCGCATTCCAGGCGCCCATGGGCAACCCCACATAACCCTGAGGGGCGGTCATTTCCTGCAGGAAGATTCGCCGGACGACTTTGCCCGCATTATCATCGATGCCTGCAAGTCAGAAATGGCGGCCTGACGCACGGCGGGGCCCTGCACAGTCAGCGGGCTACCCCGGATCAGCTCTCGTGCTTGGGCCGGTAATTGCCCGCGTCAACCCGCGCACCGGACCGTTCAGAGCCAGCCTCCTCCAGGGGCTGACACTCCTGCAAGCTCGCGTGACAGCGCCGGGTCAACCTCTGGTACTCTTCCGTCCCCTTCGCTTTCCAGGCCACCTCATCATCACTCAGCATGCGCAGCACTTTAGCTGGCGCACCTACTATCAGTGACGCCGGGTCGCACTGAAATCCGGCTTTAACCAGGGCCCCCGCCCCGACAATGGAGCGGGACGCAATCACAGCGTCGTCCATGATCACTGCATTCATTCCGACCATTGCTCCCTCGCCGACGATACACCCGTGAAGAATGGCGCCATGCCCCACGTGCCCATCTTTTTCAACCACCACATCCTTGCCCGGGAAGGCGTGTGCAACGCAGACATCCTGAACATTCGAACCTTCCTTTAACAGGATGCGCCCAAAGTCACCCCGCAAAGAGGCTCCCGGGCCGACATAGCAGTCAGGACCGATCCACACATCCCCGATCAGAACCGCGGTCGGGTGGACATAAGCAGACGGATGCACTACGGGCTGAATGCCCTCAATACTATAACTAGGCATGCTTCTCTCCTTCATCAACAAGCCCAGAATGCGACGATACATTCTGATTCATTTTTCACACCACCCTACCGCTTTAGGGAGATGTTTTCATCGATTTCAGGGGAACAACAACGACTTAATCCGTCTAAACGACCCCCTATATACAGACAATATCTGCACTTTTTTCATATTTATCAGTATCTAATGCCACATTAGCAAAAAAAGTCAAATGTGATACAAAATGATGAACCCACAAACCTTGACGAGTATCAATTAATAGATATACTGATTCGAAAATCAGCCCATTAACGACTGGAATATCGCCTCATGGCAATTCAGATTCCGGCCGGCTGAGATTTCTTCAGACAAAAACAAAGCCACATCGGATTACTTATGCCAGACAACCTGCTCGTCGAAGGGCCTGAACAAGGCGTTCAAATCTTTACCTTGAACCGCCCAGAGGCACTGAACGCCCTGACTACGGAGTTGCTGGGCAACCTGTCGAAAGCTCTGGATGATGCAGAAGCGGATCGCGAGGTACGCGCCGTTGTGATCACCGGAAGCCAGAAGGCCTTTGCAGCCGGGGCGGATATCAATGAAATGGCTGTCCGTGATCTCGTCGGCATACTCGAAGACCCGCGTGTTGCGCACTGGGAGCGAATTGGCCGCTTCACCAAGCCCATCATTGCAGCGGTCAACGGCTTTGCACTTGGCGGCGGCTGTGAGCTGGCCATGCACGCTGACATCCTGATTGCCGGAGAAAACGCCCGATTCGGCCTGCCTGAAATCAACCTCGGCATTATGCCGGGTGCTGGCGGCACCCAGCGACTGGTGCGAAAGGCTGGCGAATCACTAGCCATGCACATGGCACTGACAGGTGAACCGATCAACGCAAAGCGCGCCCTTCAGGCGGGCCTGGTCAGCGAGGTCTGCCAGCCAGAACTGACCCTCGAGAAAGCCATATCAATTGCCCGCACCATCGCCCGCAAAGCCCCCATCGCAGCCCGGCTGACGAAAGAATCGGTGCGCAGGGCCAACGATATGAACCTCGCCGAAGGCCTGCGCTTTGAAAGACACGCCTTCACGGTGCTTGCCGGTACGGCAGACCGTCAGGAAGGCCTCCATGCTTTTCGTGAAAAACGGAAACCCCAGTTCAAGGGCCAATAGCCTCCACCACAGAGCCATCCATCACTCCATTTACAGGATAACGCCATGACTCAACCGAGCATTCTTCTCGAAATCGATCAGGGTGTGGCTTTGCTTACCCTCAACCGCCCCGACAACCTGAACAGCTTCAATGTCGAAATGCACGAGCGCATGCGCGAAGCCATCAGCAAGGTGCGCAAGGATGAATCTGTCCGGGTGCTCGTCATTACCGGTGCCGGCCGAGGATTCTGTGCCGGGCAGGATCTGGCCGACCGTAGCGTATCTCCGGACCAGGAAGTGCCGGACCTGGGCGCGTCCCTGGAGAATTACTACAACCCGCTGATGCGGAGCCTGCGGGACCTGCCAATGCCGGTGCTCTGTGCCGTCAATGGGGTTGCTGCCGGCGCCGGCGCCAACATTGCCCTTGCCTGCGATATCACGCTGGCGGCCCGCTCCGCCAATTTTGTTCAGGCATTCTGCAAGTTGGGGCTGGTACCGGATTCCGGCGGCACCTGGACCCTGCCCCGTGTAGCCGGCATGGCCCGGGCCAAAGGCATGGCTCTTCTGGGCGAGAAGATCAGCGGCGAACAGGCAGAGAGCTGGGGCATGATCTGGCGCTGCGTGGATAACGAGCAGCTCATGGAAGAAACGATGAAGCTGGCCCGCCATTTCGCGACACAACCCACCAAGGGTCTTGCCCTGATCAAGCGCGCCCTGCATGCCAGCGCCAGCAACACCTTTGAAGAACAGATCAACCTTGAAAGAGATCTTCAGCGCATGGCCGGGCGAACCGAGGATTACCGTGAGGGCGTCTCCGCCTTCATGGAAAAACGTACGCCAGCTTTCAAGGGGAAATAATTCATGAAACTGGACACCCAGACACGTATCGCCGTGATCGGTGCCGGCGCCATGGGCTCTGGCATCGCCCAGGTAGCGGCCCAGGCTGGCCACCGGGTTTACCTGCACGACCAGAGGGAAGGCGCCGCACAGAAGGGGCGTGACGGCATTGCCAGCCAACTTCAGCGCCGCGTCGACAAGGGCAAGATGGAACAGCAGGAGCTGGACGACGTGATCAGCCGGATCCAGCCGGTGGCCAGCCTTGACGAGGTGGCAGAAGCCGGGCTGGTGATCGAGGCGATCATCGAGGATCTCGATATCAAGCGCCAGCTGCTGGAAAGCCTGGAAGAGCTGTGTGCCGAAGATACCATCCTTGCCACCAATACCTCTTCCATCTCGGTTACCGCCCTTGGCGCGGGTATGAAAAAGCCCGAGCGCCTGGTGGGAATGCACTTCTTTAATCCGGCGCCCCTGATGGCACTGGTAGAGGTGGTAATGGGCCTGGCTACCAGCAAAGCCGTTGCCGAGACCGTTCACGCCACCGCAACCGCCTGGGGCAAGAAACCGGTCTACGCCACTTCGACTCCCGGCTTCATCGTCAACCGTGTTGCCCGCCCGTTTTACGCAGAAAGCCTGCGCCTGCTGCAGGAACAGGCAACCGATGCCGCAACGCTGGATGCTCTCATCCGCGAATCCGGCCAGTTCCGTATGGGTGCGTTTGAGCTAACCGATCTGATCGGCCACGACGTAAACTACGCGGTCACCAACTCGGTGTTCAATTCCTACTACCAGGACCCGCGCTTCCAGCCGTCGCTGATTCAGAAAGAACTGGTCGAAGCCGGGCGCCTCGGACGCAAAAACGGCCAGGGTTTCTACGCCTATGGCGAATACGCAGAAAAGCCCGAGCCACAGACGGAACCGAAGCGCCAGTCTGACGAAACCGTGCTCATCGTTGAGGGTAATCCCGGCGTGGCAGCGCCTCTCGTCCAGCGTCTGAGAGCTGCGGGCCTGACAATCATTGAGCGCGACGGCCCCGGCCAGCTTCGCTTTGGCGATGCCGTGCTTGCGCTGACTGATGGGCGCATGGCCACCGAGCGGGCAGCCACCGACGGCGTTTCCAACCTGGTGCTGTTTGATCTGGCCTTCGACTACAGCAAGGCATCCCGGCTTGCGTTAGCACCGGCAGACCAGGCCCCCGAAACGGCGATTTCCTGCGCCTGTGCTTTACTGCAAAGAGCAGGCATTGCCGTGAGCCTGGTGGCTGACCGTCCCGGACTGGTGATTATGCGCACGGTTGCCACCCTGGCAAACGAAGCCGCCGATGCTGCCCTTCATGGTGTAGCCACGGTTGCGGACATTGATCTGGCCATGAAAGCCGGGCTGAACTATCCCGATGGCCCGCTGAACTGGAGCGACCGCCTCGGTGCCGGTCACGTGTTCAACGTGCTCACCAACATCCAGAACAGCTACGCAGAGGACCGCTATCGCCCTGCCCTGCTGCTCCGGAAGAACGCATTTGCACAGAAGGGGTTTTATTCATGAGCGAGATGGATCCACAGACACTCGCCGAGGAATGCGCCAAGGCCATGTTCGCGCGGGACCGTGCCAGCCAGAACCTGGGCATGAGCATTGAATCTGTCGCCCCCGGCAAGGCAGTCATCACCATGACCGTGACAGGCGACATGATCCAGGGCCACGGCTCCTGCCATGGCGGCTACCTGTTCACCCTGGCCGATTCGGCGTTTGCCTTTGCCTGTAACAGCTACGACCGGGCCACCGTCGCCTCCGGTTGCAGCATTGACTATATGTACGGCGCCAAAGAGGGCGATCGACTGACCGCCACCGCCGAAGAACAGGCCCGTGGCGGGCGCACCGGTATCTACGACATCACATTAATCAACCAGGACGGCCGCAAGGTCGCCCTGTTCCGGGGCCGCTCCTACGAGGTTCGTGGCACCGTACGCAACTCGGAGGAAACTGCATGAGCACCGACAATTCCCTGAAAGACGCCTACATCGTCGATGCCATCCGCACCCCCATCGGTCGTTACGGCGGTGCTCTCTCCGCCGTCCGTGCAGATGACCTGGGCGCCATCCCCATCAAGGCGCTGACCGAACGTCACCCGGATCTGGACTGGTCAAAAATCGACGACGTTCTTTATGGCTGTGCCAACCAGGCCGGCGAAGACAATCGTGACGTTGCCCGCATGTCTCTGCTACTGGCAGGCCTGCCGGTGGACGTACCGGGCAGTACCATCAACCGTCTTTGCGGCTCCGGCATGGATGCCATCGGCAACGCTGCCCGGGCCATCCGCACCGGTGAAACCCGGTTGATGATTGCCGGCGGCGTGGAGTCCATGTCCCGGGCTCCGTTCGTGATGGGCAAGGCCGAGTCTGCATTCAGTCGCAAGGCGGAGATTTTCGACACCACTATCGGCTGGCGCTTTGTAAACCCGGTGCTGAAAAAGCAGTACGGAATCGACTCCATGCCGGAAACGGCGGAGAACGTCGCAGCCGATTTCGGTATTTCCCGAGAAGATCAGGATGCCTTCGCCCTGCGCAGCCAGCAGCGTACGGCAGCAGCCCAGAAAGAAGGCCGACTGGCCTCTGAAATCACGCCGGTGACTATTCCCCGCCGCAAGCAGGATCCGCTGGTGGTGGATACCGACGAGCACCCCCGTGAAACCAGCCTTGAAAAGCTGGCTTCGCTGCCAACGCCCTTCCGTGAAAACGGCACCGTGACCGCGGGCAACGCGTCCGGCGTCAACGATGGCGCCTGCGCCGTTCTTCTGGCCGGGGCCGATGCGCTCAAACAATACAACCTCAAACCGCGCGCCCGGATCGTCGCCATGGCAACCGCCGGCGTTGAGCCACGGATCATGGGCTTCGGCCCCGCCCCGGCCACCCGCAAGGTGCTGGCAACCGCGGGCCTCGAGCTGGCCGATATGGATGTGATTGAACTGAACGAAGCCTTCGCCGCCCAGGCGCTTGCCGTGACCCGCGATCTCGGACTTGCCGATGACGCCGAACACGTAAATCCGAACGGTGGTGCCATTGCCCTGGGCCACCCCCTGGGAATGAGCGGTGCCCGGCTCGTAACCACGGCCCTGAATGAACTTGAGCGCCGCCACACGGCGGGACAGAAAGCCCGTTACGCGCTTTGCACCATGTGCATCGGCGTTGGCCAGGGGATCGCCCTGATTATTGAGCGGATGGATGCGGTGGCCTGAGGCCGCCGGACCAGGACAGAACAAAGACCATTATTAAACAAGAACAACGCAGGACAGAATCATGAGCTTACCACTGCAAAAACTTGGCAAACTTGACCGCATGGAGACAGCCAGCATCGATGAGCTGCGCCATGAACAACTGCAGCGCCTGCGCTGGAGTGTCGTCCATGCCTACACCAACGTGCCATTCTACCGGAAGGCCTTTGACGACCTCGGCCTCAAGCCGATGGACATCCATTCCCTGGATGATCTCGCCAAGGTGCCGTTTACCACCAAGGCGAATCTGCGCGACAACTACCCGTTCGGCATGTTTGCCACCCCCATGTCCGACGTGGTCCGGGTGCACGCTTCCAGTGGTACAACGGGCAAACCAACTGTAGTGGGCTATACCCAGAGCGATATCAACACCTGGGCCGACATCGTGGCACGGTCCATTCGGGCAGGCGGTGGCTCCCGCGGCGACAAAGTCCATGTGGCCTACGGCTACGGCCTGTTCACAGGCGGCCTTGGCGCCCACTACGGTGCCGAGCGGCTCGGATGTACCGTTATCCCCATGTCCGGTGGTCAGACCGAGAAACAGGTCCAACTGATCAAGGACTTCGAGCCGGACATCATCATGGTGACACCCTCCTATATGCTGAACATCGCTGACGAGATGGACCGCCAGGGTATTGATCCCCACAAGCTGCCCCTGCGTCTGGGTATCTTCGGGGCGGAACCCTGGACCAATGCCATGCGTACCGAGATTGAAGAACGGCTTGGCATCCAGGCCCTGGATATCTACGGCCTATCCGAAGTTATGGGCCCCGGCGTTGGTATGGAATGCATCGAAACCAAGGATGGCCCGACCATCTGGGAAGACCACTTTTACCCGGAAATTATCAACCCGGACACCGGCGAAGTACTGCCCGATGGTGAATACGGTGAACTGGTATTTACGTCGCTGACCAAAGTGGCCTTACCGATTCTGCGCTACCGCACCCGTGATCTCACCCGCCTGCTGCCGGGCACTGCAAGGCCCATGCGCCGGATCGACAAGATCACCGGCCGCAGTGATGACATGCTGATCATCCGTGGTGTGAATGTTTTCCCGAGTCAGATCGAGGAACAGGTGCTGAAATGCGAGGCCCTGGCGCCGCACTATGAGATAGAGGTATACAAGGAAGGCAACCTGGACTGCGTGGACATCCGGACCGAGCTGAAACCGGGCGCAACGGACACCACCGAAAGTCGCGCCGCGGCAGCCAAGGAACTGGCCCATCACATCAAGTCTTACATCGGCATTAGCACCCGTGTCGAAGTGGTGGAGGCCAATCGCCTGGCTCGCTCCGAAGGCAAGGCCAAGCGTGTATTTGACCGGCGCAAACAATAGACCTTCATGACTCTCAGGGGGGCGGCCCCGTCCTTGCGACGCCCCCCCTGAGCGCTGCCCGCCCCGGAGACGTCTATTTAATTTCACTTGCCGAACAATGATCTTGATAGCATTTGTTCACGTATCATGAATTTTAACTTTAAAATCATAGAACTAAGCTATATCGATCGATACTTTAGATATAACATGACACACAACGACTGTTCTTGATATTTATTCAGTATCATATAGTATGGAGCTATCCGCCCTCTTTTGTTAATTGAGGGTGCCAGTATTCACGGAGCTACAGAACAACAAGCCCGATCCGGAGGTATTTTATGTACGCCCAGCTCGTTGAAACCGGCGCCAAGCGCCTGAAGACCCTCGAAGAAATGTCGCCTGAAGAGCGCGAGTTTCAGGAAAAGGTCGATGCAGAAACCAAGATCGAACCGAAGAACTGGATGCCCGAAGGCTACCGCAAGACGCTGGTTCGCCAGATCTCCCAGCACGCCCACTCCGAAGTGGTTGGTATGCTGCCGGAAGGTAACTGGGTGACCCGCGCGCCAACACTCAAGCGCAAGCTTCAGCTGATGGCCAAGATTCAGGACGAAGCAGGCCACGGCCTGTATCTCTACAGTGCCATGGAAACCCTCGGTGCGGACCGCGATGAAGAAATCGAAAAGCTGCATCAGGGCAAAGCCAAGTACTCCAGTATCTTCAACTACCCAACCCTGAACTGGGCCGATATGGGCGCAGTGGGCTGGCTGGTAGATGGTGCTGCCATCGTCAACCAGGTTGTGCTGCAGCGTACTTCCTATGGCCCTTACTCCCGCGCCATGGTCCGCATCTGTAAAGAAGAGAGCTTTCACCAGCGCCAGGGTTACCAGATCCTGCTCGACATGATGCGTGAGGGCACCGACGAGCAGAAAGCCATGGTGCAGGACGCCATCAACCGCCTGTGGTGGCCGGCACTGATGATGTTTGGCCCCCACGATGACGAGTCGCCGAACTCTCAGCAGTCCCTGGCGTGGAAGATCAAGCGCAAGAGCAACGACGAACTGCGCCAGATGTTCATCGACCAGACCATTCCACAGCTCGAATTCCTGGGATGCACCGCGCCGGATCCGGACCTGAAATGGAACGAAGAAACCGGTCACTACGATTTCGGTGAGATCAACTGGCAGGAATTCTACGACGTTCTCAAGGGTAACGGCCCCTGCAACCGCGAGCGCATCAATACTCGCAAGAAAGCAATTGACGAAGGCGCATGGGTCCGCGAAGCGGCGGTCGCCTATGCCAAAAAACAAAAACAGCGCGCGCAAGCCGCCTGATACCGGAGGAATGCAATATGTCTGAATGGCGCCTTTACGAAGTCTTCGTGCGCTCCAAGCACGGTCTGAACCACAAACATGTGGGCAGCGTGCACGCCTCTGACGCCGAGATGGCCATGGAAAACGCCCGTGACCTGTACACACGCCGCAACGAAGGTGTGAGTATCTGGGTGGTTCCCTCCGACACCATCACCGCCTCTGCGTCCGACGAGAAAGAAGTACTTTTCGACCCGTCGGAAGACAAGATTTACCGGCACGCTTCTTTTTACGAGCTGCCCGATGAAGTCGGACACATGTAAGGAGCGAATCCAATGACACAAGCAGAAGCATTAAAGGAATACCTGCTGCGCCTGGCAGACTCCGACATGATCCTGAGCCAGCGCCTGTGCGAGCTGTGCGGCAAGGCCCCGGCGCTTGAGGAAGAAATGGCACTGATGAACGTTGCCCTCGACCTCGTCGGCCAGGCCCGCCACTGGTACGAGTACGCTGCCGAGCTGATCGATGATGGCCGCGATGCCGACAGGCTGGCGTTCCGCCGCGATGCCCATAACTATCGCAACCTGCTGCTCACCGAGCAGCCTAACGAGGACTATGCGGTCACCATGGGTCGGCAGTTCTTCTTCGACGTGTGGCATTACTTCACACTCAACAGCCTGACCGTATCCAGCGATGAGCGTATTGCCGGTATCGCCGCCAAGGCCCTGAAAGAGGCTACCTATCACCTGCGCCGGTCATCCGAGTGGGTCAAGCGTCTGGGCGATGGCACCGACGAGAGCCACCAACGCATGCAGGATGCGGTTGATATCCTGTGGCGCTTCACCGGCGAACTGATCACTCCGGACGACACCGATCGTGTCCTGGCCGAGGCGGGCATTGGCCCGGACCCCGACCAGCTGGCCACAGACTGGCGCGGCATGGTCAACGAGGTGCTCACCCAGGCCACCCTGACACCGGGCGCCGAAGACGCCTGGATGTATATGGGCGGAAAGCACGGCGAGCACACCGAACACCTCGGTTTCATTCTGGCAGAAATGCAGTTCCTGCAGAGGGCCTATCCCGATGCCACAACATGGTGAGTCAGACCACAGGTCAGCCGTTGATATCCTGATTGCCAGTGATCGGGTGCCGGCAAACGCCCGCCCCGATCTGCTGACAGAGGACGATATCTGGGCACTTCTGGAGGAGGTTAAAGACCCCGAAGTGCCGGCAGTAAGCGTCGTGGAACTCGGCATTGTTCGTGCCGTGCGTTGGGACGGGAAAGAACTGTCCATTGACGTAACCCCGACCTATTCCGGCTGCCCCGCCACCGAGTTGATTGAGGAACTGATTACCGAAGCCATGCGCGCCGCAGGCTTCCGGGATCCGAAGATCAATCAGGTGCTGACCCCTGCCTGGACCACCGACTGGATCACAGCCGAAGGCAAAGAGAAGCTTCGGGCATTCGGAATCGCACCGCCTGAGGGCAGCTCCAGCAAGCTGAGCCTGCTCGGAGAGCCGGACGTCATTGCCTGCCCCCACTGTGGCAGCAAGGATACGGAGCGGGTCAGCGAATTCGGATCAACCGCCTGCAAAGCACTTTATCGCTGCAAAGAATGCCTCGAGCCCTTCGACTATTTCAAATGCATCTAGAGCCGATACGATCATGAACAAATTCTACTCACTGACCCTCAAAGAGGTCAGGCCTGAAACAAGAAACGCCGTATCACTTGCTTTTGACCTGCCAGAAGATCTGGCGGACAAATTCAGCTACAAACAGGGCCAGCACCTGATTGTCAGAACGCAGATGGATGGCGAGGAAGTACGCCGCTCCTATTCGATCTGCCGCAGTGTCAACGATCAGGAGCTGCGCATCGCGGTCAAACGGGTTGCCGGTGGTCGTTTCTCCACATTTGCCAATGAGCAGCTGAAGCCAGGCCAGACGCTGGAAGTCATGCCGCCCCAGGGCCATTTCTCCATTGACCTGGATCCCGAGCGGGAAGGCAATTACCTGGCGGTCGCCGCAGGCAGCGGCATCACCCCGATACTGTCGATCGTCAAGACCACCCTGGAAACCGAACCCAAGAGCGAGGTAACGCTGTTCTATGGCAACAAGGCCACCAGCAGCACCATGTTCCGGGATGAGCTCCAGGACCTGAAGAACGAATACATGGCCCGCCTGAACCTGGTGTACATCTTCACCCGTGAAGAGCAGGACATCGACCTGTACAACGGGCGGATTGACCACGACAAGTGCGACGCCCTGTTTGATCACTGGATCAACGCCAAGGATCTCACCGCCGCCTTCATCTGTGGCCCCCAGCTGATGACCGAGGATGTCCGGGACTCGCTGCTTCGTCATGGCATGGACAAAAGCCGGATCCATTTCGAGCTGTTTACGCCAGTCGGTGGTGCTCCCCAGGCCCGTAAGGACAGGGCGCCGTCCAAAGTGGACCCGCAATCCGTCAGCGAAGTGACCGTCATCGCCGATGGCCGTACCCTGACCTTCCCGCTGGTTCGTGATACCAAGAGCATCCTCGAAGCCGGTAACGAGGAAGGTGCGGATCTGCCCTTCTCCTGCAAAGCCGGCGTCTGTTCTACTTGCCGCGCCAAGGTTGTGGAAGGCGAAGTGGAAATGGACCAGAACTTTGCCCTGGAAGACTACGAAGTGGAAGCCGGCTATGTGCTTTCATGCCAGTGCTACCCGGTCAGTGACAAGGTGGTTCTGGACTACGACGAGATGTAGTCCCCGGCCAGCCAACAAGTAAGACACGAACAAGGCAAGCACCGTAAATTCGGGGCTTGCCTTGGCGTTTCAGAAACGAACGGAGTTCCCCATGTCAGTCCTGAAAAGTTTCATTGCCGGCCACTGGGTCGGTGAAAAGCCTGCCAAGGCATTGCCCAGCGCCATCAACGGCGAGATCGTCGCACACACCCACGACGACACCCTCGATTTCAAGAAAGCCGTTGAGTATGGCCGCAAGGTTGGTGGCAAAAACCTGATGGCGATGGATTTCCAGGAGCGCGCCCTGGCCCTGAAGGCCATGGCCATGTACCTCCAGGAACACAAGAAAGAGCTTTACGCACTGTCGATGCATACCGGTTCTACCAAGGGCGATAACGGCATTGATATCGATGGCGGTTTCGGCACCCTGTTCTCCTACGCCAGCATGGGCCGCCGTGAACTGCCGTCCGGCAACGTGGTGCACGAAGGCCCGGTGACCCCGCTGGGCAAGAACAACCACTTTGCCGGCACCCATATCCTGGTGCCCCGTGGTGGTGTGGCAGTACACATCGATGCCTACAACTTTCCGGTGTGGGGCATGCTGGAAAAATTCGCGCCCACCTTCCTGGCGGGCATGCCCTCCATTGTGAAACCGGCTACCTCTACCTGCTATGTCACCGAACTCGCCGTTCGCCTGATGCAGGAATCCCGCGCCCTGCCTGAAGGCAGCCTGCAGCTGATCATCGGCAGCACAGGCGATCTGTTTGAGCATCTTGAAGAACAGGACGTGGTCACCTTCACCGGCTCGGCTGCAACCGCGCGCAAACTCAAGAATCATCCGAATATCATCAACCGTTCGATTCCGTTCAATGCCGAGGCCGACTCACTGAACAGTGCCATTCTGGCGCCGGACGTGACCCCCGAGCACGAAGAGTTCGATATTTTCGTGAGAGAAGTAGGCCGCGAGATGACCGCCAAGGCTGGCCAGAAATGTACTGCGATCAGACGGGTCGTGGTACCAAAGGGCCAGGTAGACGCTGTCTGCGACAGGCTCAAAGAACGGCTTTCAAAAGTCACTGTTGGCGATCCTTCCGTGGAAGGCGTGCGCATGGGTGCCCTGGCTTCCATCGACCAACTTGAAGACGTCAAAGCCAACATCAAGGAACTGCTGAAAACCAGCGAACTGGTCATCGGGGGCGACGGCAGCTTCAAGCCGACAGGCGAAGGCACCGAGAAAGGCGCGTTCATCGAGCCGCACCTACTCCTGTGCCGGAACCCGGAAAATGGCTGCGGGGCACACGACATCGAGGCCTTTGGCCCGGTGGCAACCGTGATTCCCTACGACACTGTCGAAGACGCAGTGGCTTTGTGTGCGCAAGGTCGAGGTTCACTGGTTACCACTCTGACCACTCGTGATCCTGCCATTGCCGGCAGAATCGCTCCGCTGCTTGCAGCCTTCCACGGCCGCCTGCACCTCCTGGACGCAGAAGCGGCGAAGGAATCCACGGGCCATGGTTCACCCCTGCCCATGCTCAAGCATGGCGGCCCGGGCCGTGCCGGCGGAGGTGAAGAACTGGGCGGTATCCGCGCGGTACATCACTACCTTCAGCGCACAGCTATCCAGGGCTCCCCTAGCATGCTGGCTGCGGTCACCCGTGAGTACGTGCGCGGTGCCGATCTGATCGAAACCGACGTGCATCCGTTCCGTCGCCACTTCGAAGACCTGCAGATCAACGAATCCCTGCTGACTCACCGGCGCACCGTCACCGAAGCCGACATCGTCAACTTCGGCTGCCTTTCCGGTGATCACTTCTATATGCACTTTGATGAAATTGCAGCGCGGGACTCCCAGTTCGGCAAGCGCATTGCCCATGGCTACTTCGTGCTTTCCGCGGCGGCCGGACTGTTCGTTTATCCGGGCGAAGGTCCGGTTCTGGCGAACTACGGTCTGGACACTCTGCGCTTTATTGAGCCGGTTGCCCCGGGAGACACCATCCGGGCGCGGCTGACCTGCAAGCGCAAGATCGATCAGGGGCGGACATCCCCGGATGGACACCCGCAGGGTGTTGTAGTCTGGGATGTTCAGGTTCACAACCAGAACGACGAAATGGTTGCGAGCTACGACATCCTGACACTGGTTGCCAAAAAGCCCGAGTAGCACCGGGCTGCCCGACCTTCTCCCTGTCTTGGACCCCAGGGAGAAAGTCACAGGCAAATAAAAGGGGGACAGGTTTAACGACCTGTCCCCCTTTTATTTGTGCTTTATAGACTTTGTGCGATTACATACCCAAGTATGCCTCACGCACCTTCTCGTTCGTGAGCAGCTCCCGGCCAGTGCCTTCAATAACCACTTTTCCGGTTTCAAGCACATAGCCACGGTCGGCCAGTGCCAGCGCCTGAGAGGCGTTCTGTTCCACCAGGAAGATGGTTATGCCTTCATTTTTGAGCTCCTTGACGATGTTGAAGATCTCTTCAACAATCAGAGGTGCCAGTCCCATACTAGGCTCATCCATTAACAGAAGCCTCGGCCTGGCCATCAGCGCCCGCCCCATGGCCAGCATCTGTTGCTGCCCACCGGATAGCTCCCCCGCCAGATTATGGCGCTTCTGGCGTAGAATGGGGAACCTGGTGTACATCCTCTCGATATCTTCCATTACTTCGGGAGTTCTGCCGCGCGTGTAAGCTCCCATCAGGAGATTGTCATGGACGCTCATATCCTTGAAAACCTGCCTCCCTTCAGGCACCTGCACAATCCCCTGAGTTACGCGCCGGTCAGTACTTACCCTGGCCAGGTCTTTCCCCTCGAAGATTATCGCTCCCCGGTCTACCGGCTGTAGGCCAGAGATCGTCATCAGCAAAGTCGACTTGCCAGCTCCGTTAGCTCCCACCAGGGAGACAATCTCGCCACTGTTGACATGGATATCCACATCATGGAGAACCTCGATCTGGCCATAGGAGGTAACAAGCCCCTTGATGGACAGCATTTCCTCTTTTGCATGGGGCGCAGTGACCCGGTCTGCGTGCTTGAGACCCAGACCGCCGAATTTTTCCGGAGTGTAACTGACAATTTGGTGGCGTAGCTCCCGGAATTCTTCCCGGACCCGTTCACCAAACAGAGGGTCATTTTCCACATCGCGCGCTTCGATAATCTGCTGCCAGTCTTCCTCGGTCAGCAGTTTCCGGGCCCGCGGAATAACCACGCCTTCTTCCTTGCGGATATGCTTGCGCAGGGCTTCTGTGAAACGCGCCAGGGCATGGCTGAAATCCTCACGGCCTTCCGGCCAGCGCTCTTCACAGTCCGCCAGCAGTTCACGCAACTCCACCAGCTTCTCATGCCCGATCACGTAGCCCCTTGCCAGCTTCTCAAGCAGAGGCGCCGTTTCCGGGGACTTCTCACTGAGCCGCTTGTAGAGTTCAATATCCGTAGGGGTACTGTGGACCCGCTGGGAGAAGTGCTCAATGTAATCAAAGATCGTCGTCAGCAGCCGCTCATCGGGCCGCTGATCGTTCAGGTTCATATCACTCAGAAGCTGATCCAGCAGATCCAGGATCCGCCAAAGCGCCTGATGCTCATGAACAATAATTCGGACGGCCTGCTCGCTGCGTGACTGGGCAGGCGCCATTTCAGTGTGTTGCTCGCTCATGTGAAATGTCTCCTTGCTCAGCCACCGAGATAGGCGGCGATAACGTCCGGATTCTGACGGATTTCCTCGGGCGTACCTTCGGCCAGAACGCGACCGTAGTTAAGCACCAGCAGCCGGTCAGAAATGCCCATCACCAGTTTCATATCGTGCTCAACCAGCATCACAGTCGTCCCCTGGTCCGCAATCTTCCGGATCAACTCTTCCAAAGCCGCAGTCTCCGTTGCGTTGAGGCCGGCAGCGGGCTCATCCAGCAGAATCACCTTCGGCTCGGCTGCAAGCGCCCGAGCAATTTCAAGGCGCTTCAGCGCACCGTAGGACATGGCCGAGGCTTCAGCACCCACATACTCACCACAACCCACATATTCCATCAGATCAGCGGCACGTTTATAGGCAGAATCCTCGTCCCGCCGCAAAGCCGGCAACCGGAACAGGGTGGTAAAAAGATTACTCTTGAGCTGGAGATGCCGACCCAGCATCACATTCTCGAGGGCCGTCATGTTCATACAGATCTGCATCTGCTGGAATGTCCGGCACATGCCTCTTTCTGCGAGCTGGTTTGGTTCCAGCCCCGACGTGCTCTCGCCGTTTAGCCGTATCTCGCCCTTGGTGGGTATGTAGAGGCCGGTAATCAGGTTGAACAGCGTGGTTTTGCCTGCACCGTTGGGGCCAATGACAGAGTAGACCTGCCCTGCGTCAACCGCGAAGCTGACATTCTCCACTGCATGAACGCCACCAAAGGCCTTGTCGAGCCCTTTTACTTCAATCAGTGCTGTCATGCCTCACCTCCCGCCTTTTTGCGCATTCTTTTGGAAACGACTGCGGTGAGGGTGGGTAACAGACCCTTGGGCATGAAAATCATGGTCAGCATCAGGATCAGACCAAACATGACGGTTTCAAGCTCCTGAAAATCCGCCAGAACCTGCGGTAGAAGCGTCAACACTACGGCACCCAGGATCACACCAAACGTGGATCCCATGCCGCCCAGAACAACCATGGTTATGAAGAGAATGGAAAATTCGAAGGTAGCCACTGCCGGGGTGATGAAGCCCTGGAAGTGGGCGTAGAGGCCGCCCATCAGGCTGGCGTAGATAGCAGAAATCACAAACACCAGGCTTTTATACTTCGCTGTATTCACGCCGACAACACTTGCCGCCACCTCGGACCCATGCACGGAGCGCAAGGCGCGACCAATTGGCGACTCAATCAGATTGAGCGCAAACCAGACAGCCACCAACAGCACCACACTGGCGAAGATGTACCACGCCTCGAAGCCTTCAATCTCCATACCGAACAGCGAGTACTGGCCAAAAGTACTCAGTTGCCAACCGAATACTTCAAACGCCGGTACGGGCATTCCGTCAGGACCACCTGTCAAAGCCCGTTCGTTGTTGAGGATAATGGCAATTATGAAGCCCACAGCAAGTGTTGCCATAGACAGATAATGCCCTTTGAGACGCAGGATCGGGCGCCCGACAACCCAGGCAATAAGACCCACCACGATGGCACCCACCAGGAGCGTCGGCACAGAACTCCAGCCATAAGTTCCCGTTACGATGCCGGTGAAATAGGCACCCAAGCCAAAGAACCCGGCATGGCCAAGGCTGATCTGGCCGGCATAGCCAACCAGAAGGTTCAGGCCAACGACCGTGGCGCCAATAATGGCCATCTGGGTAACCATCTCATAATGAAACGAGTTGCTCAGAAAAGCCGGAAGAACAACAAGAATCAGGGCGAGGATCATCAGCCCCCGGAGACGCGACTGCATAAATCGATTCAACATCAGACACGCTCCACTACTTTGGCACCAAAGAGCCCGCGGGGCATGAAGAACAGCACCAGCAGAATCATGGAAAACGCCACCGCGTCTTTATAATCGGAGGAGATATATCCAGCCGCCATGGCTTCAACAATTCCGAGCGAAATGCCACCGACAACAGCACCTACCCCACTGCCAAGACCACCGATGGCCGCCGCGACAAAGCCCTTCAGGCCCAGAATGATGCCGATGTCGTAGGACGTAAAGGTAATCGGCGCAACCACAATACCGGCAACCGAGCCAAGCAGCGCAGACACCATGAAGGCCAGCATCAGCACCATCTGAGTGCGGACGCCAACCAGTCGGGCGGCCTCCTTATTCATTGACGTCGCCAGGATCGCCTTGCCTGTCAGGGTCTTGGTGAAGAACAGCACAAGAGCCACGACTACAACGGCACCGATGCCAAGAACCCAAAAGCTCTGGCTATTAAGAACACCGCCGAACACGCGAATGGGCTCGTCGCCACTGAAATTCTCCATCCGGTGGTACTCTTTGCCCCAGACAACCTGGGCAATGCCACGGATAAAGATGGAAGCACCGATCGTGATAATGATCAGTGTTACGACATCCGCCTGCTTCGCAGGCGCTATGGCGAAGCGATGAAGCGCCATGCCCAGAACCCCGGCAAGGATAATGGCGAGAACGATAGCAAGCACCATGGGCACGCCCATGGCTGTTAACGACACAGTGGCCATGCCTCCAATCATCAGAAATTCGCCCTGTGCGAAGTTGATGACATGGCTGGCGTTGTAAATAAGGGTAAAACCGAGAGCGATCAGGGCGTAGGTCGCACCGATGGTGATCCCGGTGAACAGGTACTGTAAGAATTCTGCAAGCATAGCGGTAGTTCCGGTCGAACATCGGCCGGCGACTTATCCGGAAGAACAGCCGCCAGCCGCGAGACAGGTGAAAGGGATATCAGTCAATCAGTTTCCAGTCGCCATCCTGGACTTCCAGAATGCGGAAGGACTCAGGGTCAAGGCCGTTGTGGTCATCCGGAGACATATTGAACTCACCGGTGACACCAACGTAGCCCTTGATATTTTCCAAGGCTTCACGCACGGCTTCAGGATCGGTAGAGCCAGCCTCTTCGATGGCACGTACCGCCAGCATCAGGCCGTCGTATGCGTAGGCGCCAAAGGTTGAAACCTTGGAATCCCAGCGGGCTTCATACTCTTCCTTGTAGTTCTGAACGACTGGCTTCTGAGGGTCATCATCCGGGAGAGAATCCGGAACCAGCAGGGGTGACGCTGGCAGGCGAAGGCCTTCGGCAGCCGAGCCGGCAAGCTCCAGGAAGCTGTCGGAAGCAACACCATGAGACTGATAGAACGGAAGCTCCATACCCAACTGGGCATAGTTACGGGTTACGATGGCCGGGCCCTGACCGAAACCGAAGTTAAGAACAGCCTCAACACCTTTTGTGTTACGAATTTTGGTCAGCTGGGCGGTCATGTCTGTATCAGATCCACCATAGGTGACATCCTCCAGCACCTCGATACCCATCTTCTCGGCGACTTCCAGAGTCTGGGTACGGCCGGAACTGCCAAAACCACCGGTACCGGAAATGAGACCGATCTTGGTGATGCCGCGCGCTTCCATATCGGACAGGATACGCTCGGCTGCCATACGGTCAGACTGAGGTGTCTTGAATACCCATTTCTTCACCGGTGTGGTAATAACCACGGCACCGGCCAGGGAAATGAACGGCACCCGCGCCTGCTCGATCAGAGGAACCGCCGCCATGGTGGCGCCGGTGGTGCTGCCACCGACAATGATATCCACCTGATCCGAACGGATCAGACGGCTGGCGAAGTCACGGGCAGAGGACGCCTTGCCTACATCGTCATAATGGATCAGCTCCAGCTGACGTCCCAGAACACCGCCTTCTTCGTTGATTTTCTCGACGTACATCTCGAGGGTTTTCACCTCAGGATCGCCAAGGAAAGACGCCGGGCCTGTAATTGACAGGAACGACCCGATCTTGATTGGTTCGGCTGCCTGGGCACTCATCATCATGAGACCGGCAGCAGCCACTGCTGCGCATTTTCCTGCGCGACGCATCATAGTTTTAAGCATTGTTTTTGTTCTCCCGAATTGTGCAGGGGCTTGAGTATGTTTTTGTTCCTTCATCCCTGATTACAGCAGTCCTTGTTCTTCGCTCCCGGTAAAATTCGATACCATTGACGAATGTCAAACGAAGTTATTGTATCATAACTCTCGTGTCAACTGATTTCAGGGAGTCTGGTGACTGCTTTTAAAGTAAAGCTGACACTAACGCAGCGCGCCAGCACGGCAAGCAGAAAGACAAACCTTTACCTGACACGTAAGACCCGGATAATACGCGCACCATGTTTCATTGATTATTATTTGCGAACCTAGCGCCATGACTGCAAAAAACCAGCTCGAACTGCTCGTCGAAAACTTCCAGAAGAAACGGCCACTACGCGCCGGCTCTCTCATCATTACCATATATGGCGACGCCATCGTTCCCCGCGGCGGTAATGTCTGGCTTGGTAGCCTGATGAAACTGGTAGCACCCATGGGCATCAGCCAGCGACTGGTGCGCACCTCTGTGTATCGCCTGGTTCAGGAATCCTGGCTGCAAACCGAAAAGGTCGGACGCTGCAGCTATTACAGCCTAACCGGCCCGGGGCTGCGTCGGTTCGAGCAGGCGTTTCAGCACGTCTACAATCTCGATACAGCGGAGTGGAATGGCAGCTGGTGCCTTGTCTACCTGAATCAGCTGGCGCCGGACCTTCGCCAGAAAGTCAGGGAAGAACTGAAATGGCTCAGCTTTGGCAGTATGGCTCCGGGGCTGATGGAGCACCCGAGGTTTACCCGCAGCGAACTGATGCCCATGCTGCAGGAGTGGGGTGCTGTTGATGACACCATCGTGATGCAGACCATGCCTATGGAACAGAAGAGCCCCAGAGCACTTCGTCTCCAGGTTCACGAGAGCTGGAATCTGGACGAACTCGGGGGGCGCTACCGGCGCTTTCTGAAACAATTCCGCCCTTTGTGGCGAGAACTTCAGTCTGAGGACACCCTCAACCCTGAGGAATGCCTGTTGCTGCGGGTTCTGCTGATCCACGAGTATCGCAAAATACTGCTTCGTGACCCTTTGCTCCCCGATGAACTATTACCGGGTGACTGGGAAGGCCGCAGCGCCAAACAGCTCTGCCGCAACCTGTATCGTCAAATTTATGTTCGCGCTGAGCAGTGGCTGGACGAGACCCTGGAGAATGCTTCCGGCCCTCTGCCAGGGCCCGGTGAGAAGTTCTATAAGCGCTTCGGAGGTTTGCGGGACTCAGGAACTCTTGACGAAACCCTGACCGAAATGGAATAAAGGCATCCCGAAGCCGATTACTTCGGCCGCTATGGCCGGGAGGTTGCGGACACACCCTGCCCCCGCTGCTCCATTTTCCGCGCCAGATGCAGCATCACCACACCAAGCACCATCACAATCAGAGTAAGCCAGAGACCATTATTGTAGTTACCTTCCACATCAGCCAGGTAACCCACCGTGGCAGGTGCAAGCATCTGGGCTATGCCATAGCTGAATGTAAGCCGGCTCATGGGCCGGGACGGGTTCTCGGGGAAAACGCGCCCCACCATGGCCAGCATCATGCTGACAATACCGATAAAACTGGCACCATAAATCACGGCACTAAGCATCACGCTGACCATGTCGGCATTGACGATTAACATCATGATACTGACAGCGTTAAGGGTATAAGCCAGATACAGCGCCAGCCACTGCCCCCAGCGCCGCGAGAACACGTCCCAGAGCCAGCAGGCCGGCGTGGCAGCAAGACCGACAATCAGCCAGATCAGCCAGCCGTGGCCCCGGATCTCCGGCATGGATTCCGCGATGGCCACGAGGAAGGTGGCTGTAACCACATAGCCCACACCCGCGCAGAAATAGGCAAGCTGCAGAATCCGGATGAAGCGGCTCCGGCCATCCCCCGCACCTTTGACCGCAGTTTGCGGCAGTTCGCAGGCCCGGTAGTCCGGCATCCAGCGCCAGGCTGGAACCAGCAGCACCAACGCCACCAGCCCATAGATCACCCACTGCGCGTCCCAGGTGAAGGAATCCTTGATCAGCTCAGCCACCGCCGCCGTCAGGACAATCCCGAGCCCGATGCCAGAGAAGAAAACACCCAGCTCGGCTTTCTGATTGTTCTTGATCAACCAGCTCATCAGCAGGCCAGCTCCCAACAACATGCCGGCCGAAGTGCTGAGACCGGAAATAAATCGCAGCACAAACCACAGCCAAACATTGGTGGTGTACCCCATAAGAACCGTCGAAATCACTGCAACAACAAGCCCGAGTTGGTACAGCCGTACTTTGAGCCCAAGATTGCTGACCCGGGTGATCAGCAAAGCGCCGGTAAGGTAGCCAGCATAATTCACAGTCGCCAGCATGCCCACTACGGACGTGCTCAGACCAAGTGCGCCAACCATCTCGGGAATCATCGGCGTGTATGAGAACCGGGCAATACCCACCATGACCACAACCGCAAGCACGCTGGCCACCAGCACTTTCATCGTTTCTATTGGTTTCACGGGGATTCCTTACTTCAAAGAGATGGCTGGTCGCTGGTATTATCGCTACCCGAATACCGTTACCGTTTGTCGACTCAGCGCTACCAGTTCTCCGCGTGCGGTCCAGATCCCGGCCTGAGTGTGGCCGTATCCCGCGTTTGCCTTATCAATCGTGGCCTTGTAAAGCAGCCAGTCTCCTGGCTCCAAAACCGGCCTGGGATGCACGATATCAAGTGCCCAACTCAGGGAACTGGTTTTGACCCTTTCTTTTACATAGGGCAAAACAGCAGGCGGCCAGGCATCAACGAGTGCAATAATATGGGCGTCTGAAAAGCTTTCCGGAGTCTTCCTGAACTGCATCCAGCCACCAAGCTCACGGCCACCTTTACCACTGAACGGCAGATTACCAAACGCCCAGCGCATTTCGATCTGCTGGATAAATTCCGGAGTCACCCCCTTGATATAATCCAAACCGTTACATTGGTCTACCGGTTTCGCTTCCGGTGCTGGCAAAGCGTCCACCCGCACCTCCGAATCCCTGTCGCCACCAAAACTGGCAAGAACCACCAGTCTGGGCTCACCACCCTGAACAATTCGCCCCAACACCTGACTGACAGCCTTACCTTCACGCAGAAGTTCGGCCTCAACCGTCGCAGGTTCCTCTGGCGTTACTGGCCCCACAAACGACACCTGCATAGACCGCATCGGCCGCCCGGGAGCTACTACATGCTCCATCCGTTCAAACACGAGCGCCGCAATTACGCCGCCAAACGAAGCCCGCCCCTGGGCCCAGGAGGACGGGATGGCGACCTCTCCGCCGCTTGCGGCCACTTCCAGTAACTCTTCGAAATTCATCACCTTGCCTCATTAGCTTGCTATCGGAAACAATCCGAAGATTGCCCAATGTGCGCCCGCAACGCAACTGTCGGCTCCGGCAACTACCTACAGCCGCCTCATTATTTGACGTGTTAAAGACTCACGAAACCAGTTATAATCCGAGCCACAACATGCATTGCAATGCAATGCTCTACCCTTCGAATTCCGAGTAAGTTAATGTCTGAATTGTCTTTTGCCGAACTCGGCCTGGATCCAGCTGTACTTGAGGCGGTGACCGCCGTCGGCTACGAAACGCCAACCCCCATCCAGGCCCAGACGATCCCTGCCTTGCTGGCCGGCAAGCACCTGCTGGGTGTTGCCCAGACCGGTACAGGAAAAACCGCCGCCTTCGCGCTGCCGCTTCTGAGCCGCATTGATGCGTCTGTCATGGAGCCGCAGATCCTGGTACTGGCCCCCACGCGGGAGCTTGCCATCCAGGTGGCAGAGGCGTTTACCACCTACGCCAGCAAGTTCCGCAACTTCCATGTATTGCCTATCTATGGCGGCCAGGATTTCTATCCCCAGATCAAAGGGCTGCGTCGTGGCGCCCAGGTCATTGTGGGCACCCCCGGCCGCATGCTGGACCACCTGCGCAAGGGCACCCTGAAGCTAGACAGCCTCAAGGCGCTGGTGCTGGACGAAGCCGATGAGATGCTTCGCATGGGCTTCATTGATGACGTGGAAGCGATTCTGGCAAAGACACCGGAAAACTGTCAGCGTGCGCTGTTCTCCGCCACCATGCCGCCGCAGATCAAGAAGGTTGCTCAGACGTATCTGCGCGATGCTACGGAAGTAAAAATCGAGAGCGAAACCCGAACGGTAGAGCGTATTTCGCAGTTCGTGCTGCCGGTTTACGCCGAGCGCAAGCTGGACGCCCTGACCCGTATCCTGGAAGTGGAACCGGTCGATGCGGCGATCATTTTCGTGCGCACCAAGGCGGAAACCACACTGCTGGCCGAAAAGCTTTCTGCCCGCGGACACGCCGTTGCACCGCTGAACGGTGATCTCAACCAGCGTCAACGTGAGCAGACGGTGGAAGACCTCAAACGCGGCAAGAAAGACATGATCGTCGCTACCGACGTAGCCGCTCGTGGGTTGGACGTGCCAAGAATTACCCACGTCATCAACTACGACGTGCCCTACGATACCGAAGCCTACATTCACCGGGTTGGCCGCACCGGCCGTGCCGGTCGTGAAGGCAAGGCTATCCTGCTGGTCACACCCCGGGAACGCAGCTGGTTGCGCACCCTCGAGCGCGCCACCAACTCACCCATGCAGTCTTACCAGTTGCCCTCGCCCACCGATCTGAAGAAAATGCGCGAGCAGCAGTTCGAGACCCAGCTGCTGGGGTTTGCGGAAGACGGGAAACTGGCCAAGGCCATGGCACTTCTGGATGAAATTGCCGAGCGCAACGAGATGGATACGGCAATGGTCGCCGGTGCCCTGGCCTGCTGGCTGGAAGCCTCCCAGCCGGGCTCGCTGCCGCTGGAGCAACCGGAAGCCTTGCCGGAGATTTCAGCGAACGCGCCGCCACGTCGCGACCGCAAGGGTGGCAAGCCCGGATACAAGCCCGGCTTTAAGAAAGGCCCCAAAGGCCGTGGTGGCCCCGGCCCGAAAGGCAAGCCCCCGGGCAAGGGTGGCAAACCCGCCGGTAAGCGCCCACCCCGTCAGGGCTGACTCGGCCGCTGATAGACTACGAAACTGTAGTCATAAGGGTTGTTATCGGACGCGGAGAAATCCTCCCGTCCGATTTCTTCCCACTCATCCCAGTTTACTTCCGGAAAGAATGCGTCTCCCTCCACCTCGGCGTGCACCTGGGTGATGTAAATTCTGTCCACCATTGGCAGGGCTTCAGCGTAAATCTGCCCGCCACCGATGATCATCACTTCGTCTCCGCCTTCGATTTCAGCCTGAGCCTGGGCTTTGACCAGCGCTTCATCCAAGGACATTGCAGCCACCGTTCCAGCGGGTGCTTCCCAGTCCGGATTCCGTGAAATCACCACGTTCATCCTTCCGGGCAATGGCCGCCCGATAGAATCCCAGGTTTTCCGCCCCATAATAATGGGCTTTCCCATGGTGGCTTGCTTAAAGTACCTGAGATCGCCTGGCAGGTACCACGGCAGCTTGTTGTTCCGGCCGATGACCCGGTTGCGGGACATGGCCACTATCAGGGCTTTTCTCATTGATTGATTATCCTCTTGCTTGGGAGCTCCGGATCCGGGGCCCTTGGGACTTGGGGGCTGCAAGAGGGCGGGAAGACGTGTCCAAAAAACGCCTCAAGGCATCCATGCGCGGCTTGGGCTCCGCCATCCATGGCTCCGCACATTTTTGAACGCACATACCCGCCCTTCCACGTTCCGACAATACAGTCTGCCGTTGAGCAAAACCTTGAACTGTCAGAAGCCGCAAACACTCGTTAGCGGCCCGACAACAACCTTATATGCTTTTTCCCGGGCCATCGAACACCAGAAGTTCAACGCCTTGCAGTGGGAGGGGCTTTCCGAAAATGTGCGGAGCCATGGATGGCGGAGCCCAAGCGCACATGGATGTGCTTGTAGCGTTTTTCGGAAAGCCCCTCCCACTGCCAGGCAGCCCCCAAAAGCCGGAGGGCCGGAAACCGAGTCAAAAGTCAGATCGCAATAGGCGCCTTAATCCCGGGATAAGGGTCATACCCGTCAAACTCGAAGTCCTCCAGCTCGTAATCGAAGATCGATGAAGGCTTCCGCTTGATGACCAGTTTCGGCAACGGGCGAGGTTCCCGCTTCAGCTGCTCGAATACGATATCGTCGGTCAGGTGGTTCTGGTAGAGGTGGCAGTCACCAAAAGTGTGCACGAACTCGCCAACGCTCAGGTCACACTGCTGAGCGATCATGTGAGTCAGCAGTGCATAGGAGGCAATGTTGAACGGCACACCCAGGAACAGATCGGCGCTGCGCTGGTAGAGCTGGCAGGAGAGTTTGCCGTCGGCGACGTAGAACTGGAACAGGCAGTGACAGGGAGCCAGCGCCATGCGGCCCTGGCGGACGTTGTCCTGGGGGCCGATGGATTCGTCCGGGAGTTCCGCCGGGTTCCAGGCGGAGACGATCAGCCGGCGGGAGTTGGGTTTGTTGCGGATCTGGTCGATGACCTCGCTGATCTGGTCAACGGTGCGGCCATCCGGGCATTGCCAGCTGCGCCACTGTTTGCCGTAAATAGGGCCCAGGTCCCCGTTTTCCAGCGCCCACTCGTTCCAGATGGAAACCTTGCGCTCTTTCAGCCAGTTGTTGTCGGTAGAGCCCTGCAGGAACCAGAGTAGCTCCTGGATAATGCTGCGCAGGTGAACTTTCTTGGTGGTCACCAGGGGGAACCCTTCCTGCAGGTCAAAGCGGATCTGACGGCCGAAGACCGAGCGGGTACCGACACCGGTGCGGTCTCCGCGGTCCATGCCGTTATCTACCACGTCTTTTATCAGGTCGAGATAGGCTTTCATTCAGCGTTTCTCCGATAAGCAAAAACAATCAGTCCGGCCCCCGCGAGGATCATCGGGAATGACAGCACCTGCCCCATGGTCAGCCAGTCAAAGGCCAGATAGCCCAGTTGGGGATCGGGCTGGCGCACAAATTCCACCAGGAAGCGGAAGATGCCGTAACACATCAGGAACAGGCCGGACACCGCCATACGGGGCCTGGGCCTGGAGGAAAACCACCACAGGATAATGAAGAACACCACTCCTTCAAGGGCGAACTGGTAAAGCTGGGACGGATGGCGTGCCAGGGCATCCGGGGCTGTGCGGAACACCATACCCCAGGGAACGTCCGTGGGCTTGCCCCAGAGTTCACCGTTGATGAAGTTGCCAATTCGACCGGCACCGAGGCCTACCGGCACCAGCGGTGCGACGAAATCCGCAATCTGCCAGAAGGTGCGATCCACCTTGCGACCGAACCACCAGATGGCGAACATAACGCCCAGCAGCCCACCGTGGAAAGACATGCCGCCCTCCCAGACTCGCAACAGCATCAGTGGGTCCGCCATGAACGCGCCAAAGTTGTAGAACAGCACATAACCAAAGCGGCCGCCGAGTATGACGCCAAGGGCGATGTAAAAAAGCATGTCGCCCATCTGTGTTTCTGTGATCGGCGACCAGGGTTTGCGGGCGCGGATGCGCCCCAGCCACCAGCCCACGAGAAAACCGACCAGATAAGTCAGGCCATACCAGTGCACTTTCAAGGGCCCGATGGAAATAGCCACCGGATCGATTTGCGGATGCTGGAGCATCAATAACCCCTCAGGTCATAACAGAAAACGGATACCCACCACGATCAACACCATGGCAAAGATTTTTTTAAGCAAGGCCGCATCAAGCCGATGGGCCAGGTTGGCGCCGACCCGGGCAAACAATACGCTGGTAAGGACAATGCCCAAAAATGCGGGCAGGTAAATAAATCCCACGCTGAGCTCCGGCAGGTGCGGGTTCTGCCAGCCGGTGCCAATGTTTGCCAGTGCCCCGGCCACTGCGATGGGCAGCCCACAGGCAGCGGAGGTTCCCACCGCCTGCTGCATGCGTACATTGCACCAGCTCAGAAAGGGAACGGTCAGCGTGCCTCCACCAATACCGAATATTGCAGATGCCCAGCCGATTCCCGCGCCTGCGCCACCGAGCCCGACCGAACCGGGCACGTCGCGGCCGGGTTTCGGGCTGACTTCCAGCAGCATTTTCAGGGCCACCAGAATGACAAACACACCGATGATCAGTTCCAGGGCGTCACCACTGAGCATGGAAGCCGTCCAGGCACCGAGTATCGCGCCCGCCACAATACCGGCGGTCATGGGACGAAAAATTTCCCAGCGAACAGCCTGATGAAGATGATGCGAGCGTATCGAGCTTATGGAGGTAAAAACAATGGTCGCCAGGGAGGTTCCCACAGCCAGGTGCGCCGCTACTTCACTACTGATCCCCTGCAGACCAAAACTGAAGATCAGTACCGGCACGATTACCAGCCCGCCACCGATACCAAACAGGCCGGCCATGGTGCCAGCCAGGGCCCCCAAAGCCAGATAAAGTGCAATCACAGCAACCAGTGTCATACACAGCCACACGCAGAGAACAAAACAGGCTGGTATGATACACACCGACGCATCTTTGTTCACTCGCAATGGATGAGCCCGCCTCATGTGCCTGATTGTTTTTTCCCTGCGACAACATCCTGATTTCCCACTAGTGGTAGCGGCAAATCGCGACGAGTTCTTTCGCCGCCCCACCGCCGCCATGGACTGGTGGACCAGCGAAACCACCGGTCGGGATGTTCTCGCGGGCCGGGATCTGCTTTCCGGCGGCACCTGGCTCGCCGTCGACATCAACGGCCAGGTTTCCGCGGTTACCAACGTGCGGGAAGGCACTCAAACTCCCGGCACAAACTCCCGGGGCGAGCTTCCATTGATGGCCCTTGCCCAGGACAGCGAGGCCCTGGAACCGCGACTACACGAACAAAAGCGCCGTTATTCGGGATTCAACCTGGTCAGCCTGAATACGCAGCACGGCTGGTATTTCAGTAACCGGGACGCTCATCCGGGACGACACGTTCACCGGGGCACCTACGGCCTCAGCAATCACCTGCTGCAAACCCCCTGGCCCAAACTGCTCAGGCTGAGGAACTCGGTCACCAGCCTGCTTGAGAACGCCGATTCAGATCATACCGGTGACCTCCACCAGTGTCTTATTGATCGCCTTCAGGACACCACGCCGGCACCGGACCATGAATTGCCGGATACCGGCGTCAACCGGGCAACCGAGCGGTTTCTCTCGTCACCGTTTATTATCGGCAGCGATTACGGCACCCGCGCGACCACCATCGTAACCGTCAGTACCCGGGGCGAAATCCGTGTGACCGAACAGGTCTGGGGCCCTGAGGGCAAAAAGGAAGACGTAAGGGCGTTCCGCTGGCAGCGGCCGGCCTGAAGCTTTGGTATAATCTGCGAAATTCCGCGAAGCAACCGGAGGCCCCGTATGGCCGGTGAGAAAAGCACGGCGTCGATCGCCGACTTTGAAAAGTCCCTGGATGAGCTGGAAAGACTGGTACGTGATCTGGAACAGGGCGAGCTGTCCCTGGAGCAATCACTGACAGCATTCGAAAGGGGCGTAAAGCTCACGCGCGAGTGCCAACAAGCGCTCAAGACCGCGGAACAAAGAGTGGAACAACTGGTAGAAAACAGCGACGGAACACTGCAATCCAGGCCCTTTGCCCCGGACGAACCAGCCTGATGTCAACTGCGAACACCCGCCTGGAGAGGTTTCTCGAACATTGCCGCAACCGGACCGACACCGAGCTCGAGCGCCAGCTCTACGAAGCCGGCAGTGGTTCAGAACGCCTGCAGCAAGCCATGCGATACAGTGTGCTGGGTGGCGGCAAACGCATTCGCCCTGCCCTGTGCATGGCCGCAGCTACCGCTGTAGGCCAGCCTCCGGACAGCGCGGTTGTTCCGGCATGCACCCTGGAGCTGATCCATGCCTATTCGCTGATTCACGATGACCTGCCCGCCATGGATGACGACGAACTGCGCCGGGGCCGCGCTACAACCCATATTGCCTTTGATGAGGCCACCGCCATTCTGGCAGGCGATGCCCTGCAGACCCTGGCGTTCGGCTGGCTGGCAGACGCCCCCGGCCTTGACGCTCAGGTCCGCCTTGCGATGATACGGGAGCTCGCCGCTGCCAGCGGCCATCTGGGCATGGTGGGGGGCCAGGCCATTGACCTCGAGTCGGTTGGCAAACGCCTTACCGTCGAGCAGCTGGAAAAAATGCATCGCCACAAGACCGGTGCCCTGATTGCCGCAAGCGTGCGAATCGGCGCTTTGACCGCTCCGGATGTAAGCGACGACCAGCTGGCAGCTCTTACCATTTATTCACAGACCCTCGGGCTGGCATTCCAGGTACAGGATGACCTGCTGGATATTGAAGGTGACACCACGGTGATCGGCAAACCCCAGGGCTCGGACCTGGCCCGGGCCAAGCCCACCTACCCGTCATTGCTTGGTACCGCAGGTGCCAGGGACTACCTGGCACGGCTGCTGGACTCGGCACTGGCCAGCCTGGACACGTTTGGAACTGAAGGCGACATGCTCCGGGATATGGCCGGTTATGTGGTGGCTCGTACCCATTGATCCGTTACGGTGCTGGCATGCACACTGACCATGAAGGACTGAGCGGGACTGAATGGCCCAATCAGTATGAAACCGGGTCCCTTCATCCCCTATAATAGAACCCACATTTTTTGAAACATCCGGAAAAGACCCGAGCAGATGCAGGACACATATACTTTCAAGGAAATCCCGTCAAAACGGCCCAACACGCCGCTGCTGGACAGGATTGATGCTCCCTCACAGCTGAGAGAGCTGGCAGACGACCAGTTGACCCAGCTGGCGCGGGAGCTGCGCGCGTTCCTGCTATGGTCTGTAGGGCAAACCGGCGGACATTTCGGTGCCGGCCTCGGAGTTCTGGAGCTGACCGTAGCCCTGCACTACGCGTTCAATACACCGGAAGACCGTCTGGTATGGGACGTTGGACATCAGGCCTACCCGCACAAGATTCTTACCGGCCGCCGGGAGCGAATGGGCAGCATTCGCCGCAAGGACGGCCTCGCGGGTTTCCCGAAACGGGCAGAGAGCGAATACGACACTTTCGGTGTCGGACACTCCAGTACGTCAATCAGTGCCGCCCTGGGTATGGCCATCGCCTCCCGCATGCAGGGCACCGGTCGCAAGAGCATCGCCGTCATCGGGGATGGTGCGATGACCGCGGGTATGGCTTTTGAGGCGCTGAATCACGCCGGCCACCTCCATGCCGACATGCTGGTTATCCTTAACGACAATGACATGTCCATTTCCCGCAATGTGGGCGGGCTGTCGAATTACTTTGCCAAGCTACTGGCCAGCCGCACCTACAACCAGGTTCGTGACAGCAGCAAGCGAGTGCTTCAGGGAGCACCACACCTTATGGCACTGGCTCGCAAAACCGAGGAACACTTCAAGGGCATGATTGCTCCGGGCACCCTGTTCGAGGAACTCGGTTTCAACTACATCGGCCCCATCGACGGCCACGACCTGCCTTTGCTGGTGGAAACCCTGGAAAATATCCGCGAACTGGACGGCCCGCAGTTCCTTCATGTTGTAACCACCAAGGGCAAAGGGTTTGCACCAGCCGAAGCCGACCCCATTGGTTACCACGCCATCAACAAGATCGAACCGGTACCTGCCAGCAAGCCGGAGCCGGTAGTGCCCAAGCCTTCAAAGCCCAAATACGCCAACGTCTTTGGTCAATGGCTGTGCGATGCGGCGCAAGCCGACGAGCGCGTCGTAGGCATTACTCCTGCCATGTGCGAAGGTTCAGACCTGCTGGCCTTCTCCCAACGTTTTCCCGATCGTTATTTTGATGTTGCCATTGCAGAGCAGCATTCCGTTACCCTCGCTGCAGGCCTGGCTTGTGACGGCGCCAAGCCGGTTCTTGCGATTTACTCGACATTCCTGCAGCGGGGATACGATCAGCTGATTCACGATGTGGCCATACAAAATCTGGATGTCCTGTTCGCCATCGATCGCGCAGGCCTTGTGGGAGAAGACGGCCCTACGCACGCGGGTGCGTTCGACATCAGCTATCTGCGCTGCATCCCCAATATGATCGTGATGGCACCTTCGGATGAAAACGAAACCCGTCAACTGCTGCACACCGGCATGCTGTACGAGGGGCCTGCGGCGGTGCGCTATCCCCGGGGAACCGGGCCAGGAGCAGAGATTGTCACCAAACTCGCCCCACTGCCTATCGGCAAGGGGCGCCGGGTCAAAGAAGGTGCGGGCATCGCCATTCTGAACTTCGGAACACTGCTGACACCGGCACTGGAAGCTGCCGAAGCCCTGGGAGCCACTGTGGCCGACATGCGTTTTGTGAAGCCTCTGGACGAAAACCTGATACTGTCACTGGCGGAACAGCACGATTTGCTGGTAACCGTTGAAGAAAACGCGATTGCAGGTGGTGCCGGCAGCGCCGTGACAGAATTCCTCAACAGTCACGACGTCAGCCAGCCGGTACTGCAAATCGGCCTACCGGACACCTTCATTGATCATGGCAAGCATGGCGAGCTGCTGTCAGCCTGCGGGCTGGATGCGGAAGGCATCAAGCGAACAATTGCAGGCCGCCTCGAGCGAATGAAATACAACCAGTCACTCAAGGCGGTGAAATAAGCGATCAGCGGGCACTGTCTGAAAGTCAGACGGCGGGATCGTCGTCCTGATGGGTCTCGAACCAATGGCCAAGCTTGCTCTGCTTGGTGTTCAGATAGTGTTCATTATGGGGGTTGCGCCCCACGTGCAAGGGCACACGTTCGGCAATTTCGATACCAAGGTCTGTGAGAGCGTCCACCTTGCGGGGATTGTTGGTCATCAGTCTGAGGCTGCTGATCCCCAAATGTTCCAGCATGTCCCGGCACATACTGTAGTCACGCAAGTCAGCCGCGAACCCGAGCCGCTCATTGGCTTCAACAGTGTCTGCACCCTGATCCTGCAGATTGTAGGCGCGAATCTTGTTCAGCAGACCAATACCCCGCCCTTCCTGGCGCAGATACATCAGTATGCCACGGCCCTCCCGGGCAATACTGCGCAGGGCCTCCTCAAGCTGGTAGCCGCAATCACACCGCATGCTGTAGAGGGCATCGCCGGTCAGACACTCGGAGTGGGTCCGCGCCAGCATTGGCTCGGGGCTGCCGAGGTCACCCAATGTCAGCGCCACATGCTCCTTTCCGGTATCCGGCTCTTCAAAGCCGTGCATGTCGAAAACGCCGAAAGGGGTAGGCAACCGGCATGTCTGAATGTAACGAACAGCCACAGTGTTTCCTCGTGGTTCAGTCAATCGGGCCGCGCATTCTATCACGCGGCCACCGTCCTGGCGTAGTCTCTGCACGCTCATTCCTCCGGTAAGGCTGGTATAGAGGCACTTACGAAGCGAAGTCGGAAGCAGACCAGTGACCACTGCGGCCACCTTTCTTCTCCAGCAGGCGGACATTGTCCACCACCATGCCACGATCAACGGCCTTGCACATATCGTAGAGTGTCAGTGCGGCGACACTGGCAGCCGTCAGTGCTTCCATTTCAACACCAGTCTGGCCAGAGAGCTTGCACAGTGTGGTGATATGAACAGATGCACCGTCTTCTCCCGGCGTCAGCTCTACTTTTACCGAAGTCAGGTTCAAAGCATGGCACAGCGGAATCAGATCGTGGGTTTTCTTGGCCGCCATAATGCCTGCCACCCGTGCAACAGCCAACACGTCACCTTTGGGATGCTGTCCTTCGACGATCATGGCGAGGGTCTGGGGCGCCATCCGGATCAAGGCTTCTGCCCTGGCCTCACGTTCGGTCACCGTCTTGGACGTCACGTCCACCATCCGTGCGGCGCCTTTTTCATCAAGATGCGTCAGTTTGCTCACAAACTCTCCAGGGGATATCGGGTGGGTGAAATTGTATCTATCATACCAGAGGGCACACACTCTGCGGCCTGACCAATATCAGGTGCCTGGCCACCAGAAACTGATGCCCGCAACACCCTGAGCTCCGGCGCTTCGGGCTTCGCTGACATCCGCCAGCCCCAGCCCTCCGAGGGCGTAAACAGGGACAGCTGCAGCAGCCACCAGTTCGTGGAAGCGGTGCCAGCCCATCCCGGGAGCGCCAGGGTGGGAAGGCGTGGGTTTTACCGGCCCAAGGGTAATGAAATCGGCCTGTAACTGCTCCGCATGTGCAATTTCTTCTGCAGTGTGACAGGAAACCGCCAGCAGGTATTCGCCGGAGAAAGGGCGTGCAGAAAGCTGCCTTGCTTCAGCCCAGGGCAGATGCACGCCACTAGCCCCGGGCAAATGCCCGAGCAGTGATGGTGCGCCGTGCAGCATCAGCCCGGAATGACCGCCCTGGCAAAGCTCCAGAGCCCATCTCGCCCGCATGGCGTACGCCTCATCGTTCAACTCGGGCGCGCGCAACAGGCACAGATCAGGACCAGCGCTGCCCACCCCCGCCTGGAACCGTTCGACGAAGGCATCCTCACTTCCCGCAGAGCCGGTAATAGCATAATGGCAAGGCAGACGCAGGGCGCGGATTATCGGACGGTTCGCAGCTGGAAAATCTGCGTCATTCAGTTCGCCGACATCAAGCCAGCGTATTTCCTGACCTTCGCACCCCTGCGCTTCACCGTCAGCCGAAAGCGCTCGCCAGACATCCAGAAACACCCGCTTGTCGCCGTAGTCATGACGCACCTCAATGACCGGCTCAAGGTCATCCGCCACGATCCGTAAACCGGTTTCTTCCAGAATTTCCCTGACCAGAGCCTGCTGAACCGATTCATCCGCTTCAACCTTGCCACCGGGAAACTCCAGCAATCCACCCTGGTGAATATGCTCGGGACGACGGGCGATCAATACTTTTCCGTTACGGAATATGGCCCCCACCGCAACGTGTATTTCCCGAACGCCAGCCATAGTCAGGTGCGGTACTCGGCATTGATGGTGACGTAGTCCTGAGAGAAGTCGCAGGTCCACACCCGTTCCATGACATCGCCACGTTTGAGATTAATGTGAATGGTAATCTCCTCGCCATCCATCACGGCCTGCCCACGGGATTCGCTGTAGTCCTCGGCCCGGCCTCCGTTTCGCACCAGACAAACATCCGCCAGCCAGATTTCCAGGGCATCCAGATCGAGCCCCTCCACACCGGCCCGGCCAACAGCCGCCAGGATTCTGCCCCAGTTGGGGTCGGAAGCGAACAGGGCGGTCTTGACCAGGGGTGAGTGGGCAACGGTGTAGGCAACATCCAGGGCCTCCTGGACAGAGCGGGCACTGCTGACCTCGATGGTCACAAACTTGGTGGCACCCTCTCCATCCCGGACGATGGCATGGGCGAGCTCCAGGAATACTTCCTGCAGCGCTGCCCTGAGCTCAGGAAGACAGGGGTTGTCATTGGTGATCTCCGGCCCATCGTATTGGCCGCTGGCAATCAGTATGCAGGCATCGTTGGTGGAGGTATCGCCGTCGATGGTGATCCGGTTAAAGGACTTTTCCCCCAGTTCCGCAGCCAGGGACGACAACACCTCCGGCGCAATTTTCGCGTCGGTGGCAATAAAACCCAGCATAGTGGCCATGTCGGGGCGGATCATGCCGGCGCCCTTACTGATACCGGAAATCGAGACCGTATGACCATCCAGCTGGATCTGGCGAGTTGCTCCCTTCGGGCGGGTATCCGTCGTCATGATCCCGGATGCAGCCTCGGCCCAGTGGCACTCTGACACATCCGCCAATGCTTGCGGCAACGCATCAACAATCTTGCTGACGGGCAAGGGTTCACCAATCACACCTGTGGAAAACGGCAGTATTGCCCCGGCGGCCACACCGGCGTGATCTGCCAGCGCCTGGCAACAGGCCTGGGCATCTTTCATGCCCTGCTCACCGGTGCCGGCATTGGCATTGCCGGTGTTGATCAACAGGTAGCGGGGTGCGTCACTGGCAAGATGGCGTCGGGCGATATGAACCGGAGCCGCACAGAACTGGTTGCGGGTAAAAATACCGGCCACACCACTGCCCGGAGCCAGCTCAATGACAACCAGATCCTTTTTGCCCGGCTTCTTGATTCCTGCACTCCCGATACCCAGCTTCACACCGGCAACCGGAAAAAATATCGGCAAGGTTCCTGGACCAACTGCCATCTTCACTCTCCTCTGATCATCTACCAAACGAAAAACCCGCAGCCTGAGTGGATCAGGGTGCGGGTCTCATCTTACTGGTCAGTACCGGGAATCAGCTGACCTTTCCGCAACACTGTTTGTATTTCTTGCCAGACCCGCAAGGACAAGGCTCGTTGCGCCCCACTTTCCGGTCCTGTCGCACGAAGGTTTCCGGGGTACCCTGGGGCTGAGCACCGGCAGAACCGGCATTGTCATCCTGCTTCTGGCCGGTGGCGCTGGTTTCATCGTGGCGCAGGCGAGCCTGGGCCAGCTCTCGCTCCAGCTCTTCTTTGCGACGGCGCTCTACTTCTTCCATTTCCTCACGGCTCTGCACGCGCACATGGGAAAGCACCCGCACCACATCCCGCTTCATGGTTTCCAGCATGGTCTCGAACAGGTTGAACGCCTCGCGCTTGTATTCCTGCTTCGGGTTCTTCTGGGCATAACCTCGCAAATGGATACCACGGCGCAGGTGGTCCATGTTCGACAGGTGTTCCTTCCACAGGGTATCCAGCACCTGCAGGAATACCTGTTTCTCGAACTTGCGCATGGATTCGGCGCCGGCAATTTCTTCCTTGGCTTCGTAGGCAGCAACAATTTCGTCCAGAATCCGCTGGCGGAGGTTTTCCTCAAACAGCTTGCTGTCTTCATCCAGCCACTTCTGAACAGGCAGGTTAATGGCCATTTCCGACTGCAGCTGGTTTTCAAGGCCGGGTATGTCCCATTGCTCGGGCATACTCTGCGGCGGAATAAACTCACTGATCAGCGCGTCGACCACATCTTCACGGATGGTCTTGACCATGTCGGAAATGTCTTCGGAAGACATGACCTCGTTACGCTGATCATAGATAACGGTACGCTGGTCGTTGGCAACGTCATCGTATTCCAGCAGGGTTTTACGCATGTCAAAGTTGCGACCTTCCACCTTGCGCTGGGATTTTTCGATGGCGTTGGTAACCATACGGTGCTCGATGGCCTCGCCCTTCTTCATCCCCATGGCCTGCATCAGGCTCTTCACCCGGTCCGGGGCAAAGATCCGCATCAGGTTATCTTCCAGGGACAGGAAGAAGCGTGATGAACCCGGGTCACCCTGGCGACCGGCGCGACCACGAAGCTGATTGTCGATACGACGGGATTCGTGGCGCTCGGTACCAATGATGTGCAGGCCGCCGGCTTCCAGTACCTGGTTGTGGCGCTCGGTCCACTCTGCCTTGATACGGGCCACTTCCTCTTCTGTCGGGTTGTCCATACCCGCCACTTCGAACTCCCAGTTGCCACCCAGCACTATGTCTGTGCCACGGCCCGCCATGTTGGTAGCAATTGTGACAGCACCCGGGCGACCGGCCTGGGCGATGATCTGGGCTTCACTTTCGTGTTGTTTGGCGTTGAGGATCTTGTGGTCAATCCGTGCCTTTTTGAGAAGCATGGACAACAACTCGGACGCCTCGATCGAAGCGGTACCCACAAGGATCGGCCGGCCCTCGGCGGTTACGTCCTTGATCTCGTCGATAATGGCGTGAAACTTCTCGTCCTGGGTCAGGTAGATCAGGTCGTTGTAGTCAATCCGCTGGATCGGCTTGTTAGGAGGAATAACGACCACGTCCAGGCCATAAATCTGCCGGAACTCGAATGCTTCCGTATCGGCCGTACCGGTCATGCCGGCCAACTTGTCGTAGAGGCGGAAATAGTTCTGGAATGTGGTGGAGGCCAGGGTCTGACTCTCCGCCTGAATGCGAACACCTTCCTTGGCCTCGATGGCCTGGTGCAGGCCCTCGCTCCAACGACGGCCGGGCATGGTACGGCCGGTGTGCTCGTCGACAATGACAACCTGATCACCCTGGACGATATAATCCACATCCTTCTGGAACAGGTGGTGAGCTCTCAGGGCAGAATGAACGTGGTGAAGCAGAGACAGGTTGGCGGCCGAATAGAGACTTTCGCCTTCTTTAAGCAGGCCCCGCTCCAGCAGCAGTTCTTCTACCTTCTCGTGCCCCCCTTCCGTCAACTCGGCCTGACGGGACTTTTCATCAATGGTGAAGTCACCACTGGGCTCACCCTCTTCACTGACCTCACCCTGCTCCAGGTTCGGCACCAGTTCATTGATCGCTTTGTAGAGTTTTGAGCTGTCTTCGGCCGCGCCAGAGATAATAAGCGGTGTACGGGCCTCGTCAATCAGGATGGAGTCCACTTCGTCAACAATGGCGAAATGCAGGCCCCGTTGCACCTTGTCTTCGGTGCTGAATGCCATGTTGTCCCGCAGGTAATCGAAGCCAAACTCGTTGTTGGTGCCGTAGGTGATATCGGCCTGATAGGCAGCCCGCTTCTCTTCCTGGGGCTGGCCTGCAGCGACGACGCCCACCTGAAGACCCAGGAAACGGTAAAGTTTGCCCATCCACTCAGCGTCACGGCGTGCCAGGTAATCGTTGACTGTGACCAGGTGAACGCCTTTACCAGTCAGCGCGTTAAGGTAGACAGCAAGCGTGGCTACAAGAGTTTTACCCTCACCAGTTTTCATTTCTGAAATCCGGCCTTCATGGAGCGTGATACCACCGACCATCTGCACGTCATAATGACGCATACCCATCACGCGCCGGCTGGCCTCCCGGGTGGTAGCAAAGGCTTCGGGGAGCAATGCATCGAGGATTTCACCCTCTTCATAACGGCGGCGGAATTCCGCGGTCTTTCCCTGCAACTCGGTGTCCGACAAATTGCCATACTGCTCTTCAAGTTCGTTAATGCGCGACACGGTTTTGCGCATTCGCTTGATTTCTCTGGCGTTCTTACTGCCGAACATCTTGGTTGCAAGCTTTGTGAACATAGACCACTGCTTCTTTGATTAAACGAAGGAAGCCGGCATTCTAACCTTATTTCGCAGCAGTACAAAAGTCAGGCCTCACAGAAGCCTGTCACAACGCTGAAAAGATTGAAAAAAGAGTGCCGGGCCGGGGTAACAGGAAGAAGCCAGACGCCACTTCGGACGCCTGACGGGAGCTTAGCGGCTAGCGCGTTTAATGTAAGTTTCCGGGTTTTCGGACTTGCCGTTACGAATCACCTCAAAATGCACATGAGGCCCCGTAGAACGCCCCGTGCTGCCCATCAGCGCAAGAACCTGCCCCTTCTGAACAACGTCGCCTACATTAACCTTGATGGTCTTGGCGTGAGCGTAGCGAGTCACCAGGCCATCACCATGATCCACTTCGACCAGATTGCCATAGCCATAGCGTTCGTCGGCATAGGTCACTACGCCGCCGGCAACGGAAATGATATCACTGCCTTCCTTGCCAGCCAGATCCACACCGGCATGCCAGGTGCGTTTTCCGCTAAACGGATCAGAACGATAACCATACTTGGACGACAGCCAGCCCCAGGTAATCGGCCGGCCTTGTACGTATCGTTCTTTCTCGAGCTTCTGGCGCGAGGTGACCATATCCAGCATACGAAGTTGCTGTTCCCGGTCATCAATACGCTTTGCCAGCTGATCAATCATGCCGGTGAGCTCGGGTGCCGTGTAGGAGTCACCATCCAGATTGTCTTCAGGGCCACCCACAGCCGCCGGCTGATCAAAGTCGAACTCATCGCTGGCTACCAGGCCGGATTCCACAAAGCGCTGCCCGAGAGCGTCCAGGCGAAGCAGGCGACCCTGCATTTCACCCAGTCGAAGGGTCAGGGCATCCACCTGCTGCTGAACATTCTGCTCTATCTGCGCGAGTTCGCCTTTCTGTTGATCCAGTTTCGTTCGCCATTCTGCAACCAGCTCAGACTCCGCAGGTTCAGCTGGCTCAACCTGACTGACAGCCACCTGATAACCGGACCAGCCTGCCAATACCAGCATTGCGATTACGAAAAGCACCAGCGCGGCTGCAAACGGAGCGTTTATTGAAACCGTGCGGGATTTCCCATGGCGCTTGCCAACAAGGATAATATTCATATCGTCTTCTGGTTTCATGGGGGGTGCAACCTGATCCTGTAGTGTTGCATCCCGAGTGTTCGGAGCGCGCCTGCAAACGCACGTGCTATCCATTGCAACGACTACATTTGATAAAATAGCAGTCACCCGTGGACATACACGCGCCAGACAATGTAAAACGAGTGTAATACAGGCCCTGCCTATTAACCGTACCGAAGTGTAACCAATCGTAACCGTTGTCGTCGAGAACTAGTGATTGCCATGAAGAAGAAAACCGACCTCGAATTGACACCGGACAGCTTTTCCAGGGCTTCCACCCTGCGGGAGCTGATGGCGAAAGCTCAGCATCATGCCCGGGCCGAAAAACTGGTTATCGGGGCACTGCCCGTGAGCCTTGCCAAAGGCACACGGTTCGTAAGTTGCAAGGAGGGCGAACTGATTGTTTCCGCTGAGACTGCCGCCACCGCCAGCCAGATCCGTTTCAGGCAGCACGACATCATGGAAGAGTTACGCAAGCAGGAGCTTTTCCGGTTTGTCTGGAAACTGAAAGTCAGGGTCGCCCCGCCAAGGTTCAGCGAACGGCCCAGAGTGAAAATGACACCCCTGAGTAACGAAAATGCCCGGCTCCTCAAAGAGGAAGCCGGGCACACGAAGGACAAACAATTACGCGAGGTTCTCGAAAAACTCGCAAGCCACGTCCGGGATTAAGGCGTCCTGCCTCAGCCCGCCGCCAGCACAGGTTTCATATAGGAAATCGGGGCAGCGGCCTCGTCGTCGAAGGTCACCACTTCCCACGCATCCTCTTCAGCCCTGAGCTTGCGCAGCAGCTTGTTGTTCAGATCGTGGCCGGATTTGATACCACGGAACTCGCCAATCAGGCTGTTACCCAACTGGTACAGGTCACCGATGGCATCCAGCAGCTTGTGCTTGACGAATTCATCGTCATAGCGCAGCCCGTCTTCGTTGAGGATCTTGTAGTCATCAACAACGATGGCGTTATCCACGCTTCCACCCAGCGCCAGGTTCATCGCCCGCAACTTTTCAATGTCACGCATGAACCCGAACGTCCGTGCGCGGCTGACTTCCTTCACGAACGACGTGCTGGAAAAGTCAACGGTTGCGGTCTGGGCGCGCCCCTTGAATACAGGGTGATCAAAGTCGATGCCAAAACTGACCTTGAAGCCTTCGAACGGCAGCAATGTCGCCTTCTTGTCACCTTCTTCAACCGTTACTTCGCGCTTGATGCGGATGAATCGCTTGGCCGCGTCCTGCTCGGCAATGCCGGCAGACTGCAGAAGAAA
>JBHEPI010000107.1:0-7689 GCA_046260345.1 Marinobacter sp.
TGTTAAGTTCTTCAACGAAGCTAAAGGCTTTGGCTTTATCACTCGTGAAGGCGGCCCGGACGTATTCGTTCACTACAGCGCAATTCAGGGCAGCGGTTTCAAGACCCTGGCAGAAGGCCAGCAGGTTGAGTTCACCGTTACCCAGGGCCAGAAAGGTCCTCAGGCGGAAAACGTTACTGCTATCTAACTGATAACAGTACCCGCCAAAAAGGCAGCTTCGGCTGCCTTTTTTTATGGGCGGTGACCATTCGAGGCTGCTGATAGAAGGTATCCTCTGAAGGGAGTCAGCCTTCAGTCGTTGAAGGCTTCTTGGTACCGACGCGGCCCCTGATCAGGCGAGTTTCCCGTCCTTAATCAATGGCTCTCTGAACTGCCACATAATGCGTGGTTACGTCGCCATCCATCACCGGTGCAATTTTCCATTCAATGGTAAAAGCCGAGCCGTCCTTGCGGTAATTGATGGTGTTACCGTGAAAGATCCGATTATTCTTCAGATCTTCAGACAAGCGTTCTTTTACCCCCCTCTCGGTTTCCGGTCCCTGCAGCAGTCCCGGTGTCTTTCCTATGACCTCATCCGCAGAATAACCAGTCAGATTGCTGAAGGCCTGGTTAACATAGATGATCACGGAATTTTTATGATCGGCAGTGGCTTTTGTCACCATAATCGATTCAAATGCCAGGCCAGCGACGGTTTGAAACAGTGGAGATTGCATCACGTCTTTGGAATTGTCCATACATATCCTATTGTGTGAAAAGCTGATCTTGTTTGATGGATTATAGATCATTTTACGAGCTGCGCCCGTCACTGTATCAGTTCGGGGCCAATGCAAAATTGAGCCACTGAACTGACTGCCAGCTTTGGGCCTGATCAGCACGGTGGTTGAGTTCGTGCGATCAGGCCCTCTGCGGAACTCAGTTACTGAAGACTTCGTCGTAAAGCCGCATGGTGCCTTCCCAGGAACGTTTGGCTGCCTCTTCGTTATAGGCAATGGGCATATTGAATTCCTTTGCCACCTTGTCTGCCCCGGGGTTGGTGAAGGAGTGCAGAACTCCGGGGAAGCTGACCAGGGTCAGGTCGGCTTCGGCATCCTGCATTTCTTTCACCAGGCCAGACACCTGGTCTGACGGCACCATCTGGTCTGCACCGCCGGTATAGACATGGATCCTGGGCTGAACCTTTCCGGCCTCTGCCTTGATGGGGCTGCCAAGCGCACCGTGATAACTGACCACTGCATCCAGATCCACGCCCATGCGGGCCATGTTCAGCACCACGGCTCCGCCGAAACAATAACCCTGAGCTGCAATCTTGCTGCTATCGACGCTGTCATGCTGTTCCAGCAAGCTCTTGGCGGCCATAAACCGGGCTTTGATCTGGTCCATGTCTTTTGTCGCTTCCTTCATGAAGCTCTGGGCATCATCAGGGTGTTCCGCCAGCTTACCCGATCCATACATGTCCAGTGCGAATGCTGTGTAGCCTGATGCGGCGAGTTTCTCGGCCTGCTCCCGGGCAAATTCGTTATGGCCCCACCATTCGTGGACCACAAGAACGCCGGGGCGCTTGCCGTCTGCTTCGTCGTCGTAAGCCATGTACCCGGTGAAGTTCTCACCGTTCACTTCATATTCCACGGTTTCTGTCTGCATTTCGGCTGATACCTGTCCACTTGCGAGGGTAAGGGCTACCGCGAGTGAAAGCGGGGCTGCGGTCAGGGCGTGTTTTTTTGTGTTCATGGGTGCCTGCTCCATTAGGGTCGATTACCTGGTTGGTCCGGTGTTTACGCCGGAATCCGTTGAACCGATGCATTCAATTGCTACTGCCGGTGTCATGCCTTTTTACTACACTTTAGCGGATGACACATTGTTTACTCCACGGATTCGAGGGGCAGCGGATGAAGATCGGCGTACCGAAGGAAATAAAGAACCATGAATACCGGGTAGGAATGACGCCTGCGGCCGTTCATGAACTTTGTGAGCATGGGCACAGCGTTTATGTCCAGGCGGATGCAGGTTTGGCCATCGGCTTCAGTGACGAGGACTACCGGAAAGCCGGTGCGGAGATTCTTGAGGACGGCCCTGCGGTGTTCGCCGCCGCAGAGATGATCGTCAAGGTCAAGGAGCCCCAGGCCGGTGAAAGGGCGTTGCTGACGCCGGATCATACACTGTTCACCTATCTTCACCTGGCGCCGGACCAGGCTCAGACGGACGAACTGGTAAAATCCGGTGCCACCTGCATTGCCTATGAAACCGTGACGGATAGTCTTGGGCGCTTGCCGTTGTTGGCCCCCATGTCGGAAGTGGCGGGGCGAATGTCGATACAGGCTGGCGCTCATTGCCTGGAAAAATCATTGGGCGGCCGTGGTGTGCTCCTGGGTGGCGTGCCCGGCGTCAGCCCGGCACGGGTGACGGTGATTGGTGGTGGTGTGGTCGGTCAGAATGCAGTGGCTATGGCTATCGGGCTGGGTGCCCAGGTGACGGTGCTGGACCGGAACATGGATGTGTTGAGAAACCTTGACCACCTGTATGGCAATCGACTCAGCACCCTGTTTTCCACCGCCGCAACCCTGGATGAAGCGGTGACAGAATCGGACCTGGTCATCGGCGGTGTGCTGATTCCCGGGGCATCCGCCCCCAAACTGGTTACCCGTGATATGGTCAGCCGTATGCCGGAGGGCAGTGTCATCGTGGACGTGGCTATTGATCAGGGAGGTTGTACTGAAACCTCCAGACCCACCACCCACGATGCGCCAACTTATGTGGTGGATGGTGTTGTGCATTACTGTGTGGCCAATATGCCGGGCGCGGTGGCCAGAACCTCTACACTGGCATTGAATAATGTAACCCTGCCATTCATCGCCGCCCTGGCCAACAAGGGCCCGGAGCAGGCGATGAGAGATGACCCTCATTTGCGTAACGGCCTTAATGTTTGCCGGGGCAGAGTGACCTTCCGCGAGGTGGCAGAGGCCACCGGCTACGAGTTTGCGGAGCCGGCATCCCTGCTCGGCCAGTAATGTCTTTCAATCAAGGAGATCTCATGAAACTGATTGGCTCTACCACATCCCCCTATGTTCGCCGTATCAGGCTGCTGCTGGCTGACAATGACTACGAGTTCGTGAATCTCGACATTTATGGCGAGGACAGGGCTGAGCTCAGGCGCAACAACCCGGCGCTGAAGATTCCCATGCTGATTGATGGTGATCAGGAGGTCTTCGACTCCCGGGTGATTGCCCGTTACGTCAGTGAAAAACAGGGCCTGGCTCCCCTTACCTGGGATCAGGAAAACCAGCTGACTCTGATTGATGCCGCCAACGATTCCGCCGTTATCCTGCTGCTGTCGTCCCGATCAGGGATCGACACCAGCGAGAACCTGATGTTTTTCAACCTGCAGCGGGAACGCATCATGATGACGATGCGCACTCTGGCAGCTATGGTCGATGACGGCCAGTTCAGTCAGTGGAATTATCCGGCTATCTGCCTTTATTGCCTGGTGGATTGGGTTGATTTCCGCGATCTGGTGGATTTTTCGGGCATTGAGAGCCTGCTCGGTTTCCGCGATCATTACCGGAATAATGAAATGGTTGGTGTTACGGATCCGCGAAAGGCCTGATGCCCGAAAATGCACGAATTTCAAATTTCTGCGGCTTTTCCTTCTGCGATTCTTGACTATAGTTAAGAGCACGCAGGGTCAGATCTGTTGAGGCCCGCAAAACGTATTCATTTATACATACAACAATACCAACCCAAGAGGGTCGAGCTATGCTCCTGAATCACGCGTTTGGCCTGTTTACTCATCCTGACACCGAGTGGGCAGAAATTGGCAAGGAACATGCTCCGCCCAGAAGGCTTTATGTGGCCTACGTGGTGGTGCTGGCAGCGATCGCGCCGATTTGTGCCTACATCTCCACGGCCCACTTTGGCTGGACGGTAGGGGCCGACCGTTTGATCAAGCTGACGGAAATAAGCGCCTTGCAGATGAGCGTGCTGACCTATCTGGCCATGCTGGTGGGTGTCTTTGCCCTGGGTTATGCCATTAACTGGATGGCGAGGACATACGGCGCCAACGAGGAATTGGTGCCATCCAATGGCATCGCATTGGCGTCCTACTCCTGCACACCGCTCTTCCTGGCCGGATTTGCGCTGCTGTACCCGGTACCCTGGTTCAATGCCATCGTCTTTCTGGCGGCCGCAGGTTACGGTGCCAAGCTGATGTTCGACGGCCTGCCAATTGTCATGGGTATCCACAGAGACAGGGCTGTCATGTACTCAGTGTCGCTGTTGACAGTGGCCCTGGTGATTCTGGTTTCCACTCGCGTCGGCTCCGTTATTCTCTGGAACTACGGGTTCGGCCCGGTATTTATACAGGGCTAGGATGCTTTGGAATGCTGACTGGTTGGCTGGGAACCCCGGCCGATCAGGGCAGTTCTTGACCTGAAACAATCCCTGCGGAGCTGTGTCCGGTTTCAATAGGGTCAGGTACACGGCCAGGGAGCCAGGCGATGTCGTCTTCTGAATCAACCTCATCACAGTCTGTTGAGCCCGTGCAAAACCGAGGTGAGCACTGGCATGCCAGAGGCATTGATGAAGCCCGTTCGGCCCTGTCCGCCTCCGGACCACTGTCTGCCAAGGAAGCGGCAGACAGGCTGAGCCAATACGGACACAACCGCCTGCCGGAGGCTCATCGGCGGGGGCCCCTCGCCCGTCTTGGCAATCAACTCAGAAACTTCCTGATTTACGTGTTGATCACCGCAGCGGTAATCACCGCCCTGCTGGGGCATTGGGTGGACACCACGGTGATTCTGGCGGTTGTGGTTATCCAGACGCTGGTGGGGTTTATACAGGAAGGAAAGGCGGAACAGGCACTGTCGGCAATTCGGCACATGCTGGCGCCAAAAGCCGTGGTGATCCGTGATAGCGGCCAGAAGAAAATAGACGCGGCAGAGCTGGTGCCCGGCGACACGGTCGTCCTGGAGCCTGGTGACCGTGTGCCTGCGGACCTCCGCCTGGAACGCTGCCACAACCTTAAGATAGAAGAGGCAGTACTGACCGGAGAGTCCGAGCCGGTAGACAAGACGACCGATGAGCAGCCGGCCGATGCCGTTCTCGGGGATCAACTCAACATGGCCTTTTCGGGAACCATGGTGGCCACGGGCACAGGCCGTGGCATAGTAGTCAGAACCGGGCAGGACACTGAAATCGGACGAATTTCCGGCCTGCTGCAGGATACCGCAACCCTTAAGACCCCCCTCCTCGAGCAGATCGACCGCTTCGCCCGTTACCTGTCCATGATCATCATCGTTGCCGGAACAGCAATTTTTGCCGGTGGACTTGCACTGAGCGGGCTCCCGGTTCGCGATCTGTTTATGGCGGTTGTGGGCCTGACCGTGGCGGCCATTCCCGAGGGACTGCCTGCGATTCTCACCATTACCCTGGCTATTGGCGTGCGCAGGATGGCAACCCGTCATGCGGTTGTTCGCAGAATGCCGGTGATTGAGACCCTTGGCGCCGTATCGGTGATCTGTTCTGACAAAACCGGAACCCTGACCCGTAATGAAATGATGGTGACCGCCGCGATTGTGGCCGGGAAACGGCTGGATATTGACGGTGAAGGTTATGAGCCTGATGGCGATATCCGCGATGGTAACAATACCGTTTCTGACAGCACCTTGCTGGATGAACTGGCCAGGGCCACTGCATTGTGCAATGACGCTCACCTCGAACGCCATGAGGGGGCGATCCGGGTAGCCGGTGATCCGATGGAAGGGGCACTGAAGGTATTTGCCCAGAAGGCCGGCTTTGATCCGGAGACGGACGGCCGTCAATGGCCACGGACTGATGAGGTTCCGTTTGATGCCGAGTATCGATTCATGGCGACACTCAACCATGATCATCACCGCCATGGCGTGGTGTACGTGAAGGGGGCCCCGGAGCGGATCCTCGAAATGTGTACCAGCATGGTGACTGACAGCGGTGATATCACGTCACTGGATCATGAGGCCTGGTCAGGTGCCATTTCCGAGCTTGCATCAGAGGGTCTCCGGGTGCTGGCTCTGGCCCGCAGGCCGGCCGATTCCTCACAGAATACACTGGCCGTAGAAGATGTAGAGGACGGATTGGAACTGTTAGGGCTGGTAGGGCTTCTGGATCCGCCACGGCAGGAGGCTATCCAGTCTATTCAGGACTGCCATGACGCCGGTATCCGGGTAAAAATGATTACCGGCGACCATGCCATGACAGCCAGTGCCATTGGCGCGCGTCTGGGACTCAAGAACACCACTCGTGTGATCACTGGCCGGGAGATTGACCAACTGAGTGCTGACGAATTGACGCAGGTCGCCGGCGAGGTGGATATCTTCGCCCGCACCAGCCCAGAGCATAAACTGCGGCTGGTAGAGGCGTTGCAGTCGCTGCACGGTGTTGTGGCAATGACCGGGGATGGTGTCAATGACGCTCCGGCGCTCAAGCGCGCTGACGTTGGTATTGCCATGGGGGTCAAAGGCTCTGAAGCGGCCCGGGAAGCGGCGTCGATGGTACTGCTGGACGATAATTTTGCCAGCATAGCAGCCGCCGTGCGGGAAGGGCGCACGGTTTACACCAACCTCAAGAAGGCCATTGCGTTCATGCTGCCGATAAACGGGGGCGAATCCATCAGTCTGATTACGGCTTTGCTGCTGGGGCTGTCCCTGCCTATCTCCGCGTTGCAGATTCTCTGGGTGAACCTGGTGGGTTCAGTGATACTGGCGATGACGCTTGCGTTCGAACCTGCCGAGCCGGGGGTCATGAACCGACCGCCTCGGCCCCGTGATGAGTCACTGCTGGCGGGGTTTGTGGTCTGGCGGGTTGTCTTTGTATCGCTATTGTTCCTGATCGGTATTTTTGCTGCGTGGCACTGGGCCATGTATCAGTTTGAAGATGAATCAGCGGCTCGTACCCTCGCGGTGAATACGCTGGTGGCGATGGAGGTTTTCTACCTGTTCGCCGTGCGTTATCTCGATACCGCCTCCATTACGCTGCGTGGTGTACTGGGTACGCCCATCGTGTTGCTGGCCGTGGGCGCGGTTATCCTGCTGCAGTTGCTGTTCACTTACTTGCCGTTGTTCCACAAGACCTTTGGCACTGCTCCGCTCAACCCAGGGGCATTGGTCTTTGCGTGTGGCGCGGGGGTTATCGTACTTCTGGTGCTGGAGCTGGAAACCTGGCTCAGGCGCCGAATGGGCCATGGGCCGGAAAACTCGGTCAATTCTGACCCCGGGTGACAATGGCGGCATCGCCGCGCCCCTCAATGGCAGCCAGTTCTGCGCTGGATAGCCATTCCCCGGGGGGCCGTTCCAGTACGTCCGCGCAGGCGGCCAGGGCATGGGCCCAGGAGCATCGGTTGGCAAACAGCATCCCCGCTTCGTTCAGCGTGCCTCCGCGGTTGATGTAGCCCAGCACCCGGGACTTTGAAGGCTCCGGAAGCAGCGGGAAAAGATGACCGCGGAACACCTCCGGGCGCATGTGGGTGAGAGCGACCCGTCGCCTCATTCTTCTGGGGAACAGGCGTTCCTGTTCCAGGTCGCGAACACACTGGGCTGCTTCAAAGGTGTCTCTGGGTTCCCGAAAACGGCCCGGTTCCTGAACATACACCAGCCTGAATGGTGTGCCGGTTTCCCGCAGCCGTTCGCTGGCGCGGATCAGTTCGGAGAGCTGATAGGCACC